>JAEUPF010000072.1 GCA_016790425.1 Rubrivivax sp. | reverse complement strand
CACCTGCGCGAGCGCCTGTGGGCGGCGCACGACGCCGGCATCCGCAGCGCCGCCGTCGTCTTCATGCACGGCTGGCGCTACACGGCGCACGAGCAGGCCGCGGCGCGGCTGGCGCGCGAGGCGGGCTTCACGCAGGTGAGCGTGAGCCACGAGGTGAGCCCGCTGATGAAGCTGGTGAGCCGCGGCGACACGACGGTGGTCGACGCGTATCTCTCGCCCATCCTGCGCCGCTACGTCGACCAGGTGGCGGCGCAGATGCCGGGGGTGCGCCTGTTCTTCATGCAGTCCAGCGGCGGCCTGGCCGAAGCGCACCACTTCCAGGGCAAGGACGCCATCCTGTCGGGCCCGGCCGGCGGCATCGTCGGCATGGTGCGCACCGCGGTCGCCGCCGGCCACGACAAGGTGATCGGCTTCGACATGGGCGGCACCAGCACCGATGTCAGCCACTACGCCGGCGAGTTCGAACGCGCCTTCGAGACGCTGGTGGCCGGCGTGCGCATGCGCGCGCCGATGATGAGCATCCACACGGTGGCTGCCGGCGGCGGCAGCCTGCTGCAGTTCGACGGCGCCCGGCTGCGTGTCGGCCCCGAGAGCGCCGGCGCCAACCCGGGGCCGGCCAGCTACCGCCGCGGCGGGCCGCTGGCGGTGACCGATGCCAACGTGATGCTGGGCAAGATCCAGCCGGCGTACTTCCCGAGAGTGTTCGGCCCCGGGGGCGACGAGGCGCTCGACCGCGACGGCGTGGTCGCGAAGTTCGAGGCGCTGGCGGCGCAGGTGCAGCGCGACACGGGCCGCGGCGCGAGCGCCGAATCGCTGGCCGAAGGCTTCCTGCGCATCGCCGTGCAGAACATGGCCAACGCGATCAAGCGCATCTCGGTGGCGCGCGGCTACGACGTCACGCAGTACACGCTGCAATGCTTCGGCGGCGCCGGCGGCCAGCACGCCTGCGGCGTGGCCGACGCGCTGGGCATGAGCCGCGTCTTCGTGCACCCGCTGGCCGGCGTGCTCTCGGCCTACGGCATGGGCCTGGCGGACCAGATCGCCATGCGCGAGGCGAGCGTCGAGCGGCCGCTGGACGAGGCCGGGCTCGCCGCGGCGCAGGCGCGCCTGGCGCAACTGGCCGAGGCGGCGCGCGACGAGGTGGCGAGCCAGGGCGTGGCGCCCGGCAGCATCGAACTGCGCCGCAGCGTCCACGTGCGCTACCAGGGCACCGACACCGCGCTCGTCGTGCCGTGCGCGGAACTGGCCGGCATCCGGCGCGACTTCGAGGCCGCGTACCGGCAGCGCTTCGCCTTCCTGATGCCCGGGCGCGCCCTCGTCATCGAGGCAGTGTCGGTGGAGGCGGTGGGGCCGGGCGAGCGGCATGCGGCCACCGAGACGGGACCCGAGCCGGCGCCCTCACGCCCGCGCCCGGCGACGACGGTGCGCATGCACAGCGGCGGCCGCTGGGTCGATGCCGGACTCTTCGTGCGCGACTCGCCCGCGTCGGTCGCCGCCGGCTCGCTCATCGACGGCCCGGCGATCATTGCCGAGCGCAACGCCACCACGGTGGTCGAGCCCGGCTGGCAGGCGCGCTTCACGGCGGCCGGCCCGATCGAGCTGGAGCGCGTGCAGGCCCGCTCGACGCAACACGCCGTCGGCACCGACGCCGACCCGGTGATGCTGGAGGTGTTCAACAACCTGTTCATGAACATCGCCGAGCAGATGGGCCTCAGGCTGCAGAACACCGCCTACTCGGTGAACATCAAGGAGCGGCTGGACTTTTCCTGCGCCCTCTTCGACGCCGAAGGCCGGCTCATCGCCAACGCGCCGCACATGCCGGTGCACCTGGGCTCGATGAGCGAGAGCATCAAGACGGTCATCGCGCGCAACCCGGACATGCGCATCGGCGACATCTACGTGCTGAACGACCCGTACAACGGCGGCACGCACCTGCCCGACGTGACGGTGGTGACGCCGGTGTACCTCGAAGCGGGCGAGGCCAGGCCGGGCTTCTACGTCGCCAGCCGCGGCCACCACGCCGACATCGGCGGCAGCACGCCGGGCTCGATGCCGCCGTTCAGCACCACCATCGACGAGGAGGGCGTTCTCTTCGACAACTTCCTGCTCGTGCGCAACGGCGTGCTGCGCGAGGAGGCGCTGGCCGCGAAGCTGCGTTCAGGGGCCTGGCCGGCGCGCAACCCCGAGCAGACCACCGCCGACCTGCGGGCGCAGATCGCCGCCAACGAGAAAGGCGTGGCGGAGCTGAAGGCGATGGTGGCGCAGTTCGGCCGCGCCACGGTGGCCGCCTACATGAAGCACGTGCAGGACAACGCCGAGGAAAGCGTGCGGCGCGTCATCACGGCGCTGAAGGACGGTGCGTTCACGCTCGACCTCGACAACGGCGCCCGCATCGCGGTGAAGGTCACCGTGCATGCGGCCGAGCGCGAAGCGACGATCGACTTCACCGGCACCAGCGCGCAGCTGGCCAACAACTTCAACGCCCCCAAGGCGGTGACGATGGCCGCCGTGCTGTACGTCTTCCGTACGCTGGTGGACGACGAGATCCCGCTCAACGCCGGCTGCCTGAAGCCGCTGAGGGTGATCGTCCCCGAAGGCTCGATGCTCAACCCGCGCCACCCGGCGGCGGTGGTGGCGGGCAATGTCGAGACCTCGATGTGCGTGACCAACGCGCTCTATGGCGCCTTGGGCGTGATGGCCGCCAGCCAATGCACGATGAACAACTTCACCTTCGGCAACGAGCGGCACCAGTACTACGAGACGATCTCCGGCGGCAGCGGCGCCGGGCCGGACTTCGACGGCACCTCGGTCGTCCAGACGCACATGACCAATTCGCGCCTCACCGACCCCGAGGTGCTGGAGTTCCGCTTCCCGGTGCTGCTGGAAAGCTACGCCATCCGCGCCGGCAGCGGCGGCGCCGGGCGGCACCGCGGCGGCGACGGCGGCGTGCGCCGCGTGCGCTTCCTCGAGCCGATGACGGCCAGCATCCTGAGCAACGGGCGCACCGTGCCGGCGTTCGGCATGGCCGGCGGCGCACCCGGCGCCGGCGGCATCAACCGCATCGAGCGCAGCGACGGGCGCGTCGAGAAGCTCGCCCACATCGGCTCGGCCGAGATGGCCCGCGGTGACGTGTTCGTCATCGAGACCCCCGGCGGCGGCGGCTACGGCGCCGCCGGTTCGTGAGGGGCGCTGCCGTTCGCGAGGGCCGCGGCGGCCGCTACGGCGCCGCCGCTTCGATGGCCGCTGCCCCGGGCGCTGCCGGTACGACCACCCAGCGCGCCAGCACAACGTTCACGCTGAAGCACAGCCAGCCGCTCCACAGCGTGTGGCTGGCGTAGTGCGCGCCGCGCACGAGCTGCACGGCGCCCAGGAGCAGCCCGGCCGCGATGACGATCCACAGCCAGACCCGAGCCGCCACCGGGTGCGCGCGGCGCAGGGCGAAGGCGCCGCTGAAGAACGCGAAGGCGCTGGTGGCGTGTCCCGAGGGGAAGCAGCGGCCGCCGCCGCCGTCGGACAAGCCGCCCGGGCCGAGCTGCAGCCAGTGCGGCACGTAGTGCGCCAGGCCGCCGAATTCGCCCAGGTCCCAGGGGCAGCTGGTGAGGCTTTGCTGCTTCACCAGCGGCACCACCGCGGCCCCGGCCAGCGTGGCCATGAGCCACCAGCCGCGCTCGCGCCGCGTCAGCGAAGGCGTCAGCGGCCACCACACGTTCAGCGCCAGGGCCAGCGCCAGCACCCATGAGAGCATGCGCGTGCCGTCGTGCAGCACGGTGGTGAGCCACCAGTTGTTGCGCCACGCGAAGCCGGCCGGCGTGGCGAACAGGCGCGTCACCGGCAGATCGGCGCCGCTGGCGTCCCAGGCCAGAAGCAAGGGCAACGCCAGCAGCGCCGCCAGCACGAACGGCCGGTGGCTGGTGCCGAGGTTGGCGTGGGTGCTGGTGCGCATCAGGGCTGGCGCGCGACGACCTCTGCGCTGGCGGCGGTGCAGCCCTCGGTGAGGTCGAGCTGGGCCTCGCGCGCCGTGGTGCGCACGTCGAAGAGGCCCAGCAACGTGTGGAACAGGTTGTCGTGGCTTGCGGGTTCGCGCCCGGCGCGGCGCGCCAGGCAGGCGGCGTCGAGCTGGCGCGCGCCGGGGAAGCCGGCCGAGAACCACAGGAACATCGGCACCCGCGTCTGCACGTCGGGCGCGAAGGCGAACGGCACCCCGTGCAGGAACAAGCCGTGTTCGCCGAGCGATTCGCCGTGGTCGGAAACGTACAGCACGGCGCTGTCCAGCGTGCCCTCGCGCGCTTGCAGTTGCGCGATCAGCCTGGCCAGCACATGGTCGGTGTAGAGCAGCGCGTTGTCGTAGGCGTTGACGATGGCGCTGGCGTCGCAGCGGCGCAGGTCGTCCTGCTCGCAGGCGGGCACGAAGTGCTTGAACGCCGGCGGCACGCGCCGGTAGTACGCCGGGCCGTGGTTGCCGAGCTGGTGCAGCACGATGAACCGCGCCGGCTGCGGCTGCCCCGCGCCCGCGGCGTCGGGGCGAGGCCCGGGCAGCAGCGCTTCGAGGTTGGCGAGCAGGCCTTCGTCGAGGCAGTGGCCGTCGTTGCACAGGCCCGGCGGCGCCAGCGAGGCCACGGTGTCCTGCGGGAAGCCGGCGCACACGCCCTTGCAGCCGGCCTGGTTGTCGCGCCAGTGCACGCCCACGCCGGCGCGCGCCAGCACGTGCAGCACGTTCTCGCTGCCGCGGATGCGGCGCTCGTCGTACTGCCGGCGCCCGGTGGCCGCGAACATGCACGGCAGCGAGGTCTCGGTGTCGGTGCCGCAGCTGGTCACGTCGGGGAAGCTCACCAGCGGCAGGCGCGCCAGCTCGGGCGTCGTCTGGCGCGCGTAGCCGTTCAGCCCCCAGTTCGCCGCCCGTGCCGTCTCGCCGACCACCAGCACCACCAGGCGCGGGCGCGGCGCGCGCAGGAGCGTCGGGCCGGGCGCCGCATCAGTGCCCACGGCCAGCAACGGGCCGGCCGCGGGCTGGTTCGAGCCGCGTGCCACCACCGCCGCCGACCACAGCACGTTGCCCGGCGTCACCAGGTAGCGCAGCTCGCGATGGTTGCGCATCAGCGAAGACAGCGGCTGGAACACCGCCCAGATGGCGCCCACCAGCACCACCAGTGCCAGCGCGATCGACCCGGCGCGCACGGCCAGCGCGCGCGGCCAGGCGCGCGGCGCCAACGGCAGCCGCCACAACAGCCACGCCGGCAGCGCCGCACCCAGCAGCAGCCACAGCAGCAAGCGCCCGCCCAGCAGTTCGCGCGCTTCGCCCCAGTAGGTGTGCATCGCGTTGCGCAGCATCGCCGGGTCGATGACGGTGCCGTAGCTGTCGGCGAAGAACGCGGTGCCCGCGGCGAGCACGAACATCAGCACGACGGCGGGCTTGAACAGCCGCCCCCAGGCGACCAAGGCCAGCAGCAGGAAGTTCAGGGCCACGAGCCCGGCCGCGAGGGCCAGCCCGAAGCCCCACGCCGAAGGATCGAGCGCTTCACGGCCGGCCAGCGCCTGCGCCAGGAAGCGCCGGTTGCCCACCAGCAGCAGCAACAGGCTGGCCAGCAGCAGCACGCGCTCGCGCTGCCACGGCCCGGCGGCCAGGCGCGACAGGAACATGTTGCGCTGGCGAGCGCGCCCGGGCACGGAAAGCATGTTCGAAGTATCACCGTTGGTGCTGAAGCAGGGGTGAAGGCCGGTCGATGCCGCCTTATGGCGTGCGCCTGAAGAACGCCTGAAGATCGCCGCCACCGTGGCGGCGACAATCGGCGGCCATGCGGCTCTTGCTGCTCGAAGACGACTCGCTGCTCGGCGATGGCCTGCGCGACTACCTGCGCGCCGAAGGCCACGTGGTGGAGTGGTGCACGCACCTGTCGGCCGCGCACACGCTCGAAGACGAGCCGTTCGACGCGCTGCTGGTCGACTGGCAGTTGCCCGACGGCTCGGGCGTCGACTGGATCCGCGCCCGGCGCGCCATCGGCGATGCGCGGCCGGTGCTGCTGCTGACGGCGCGTGACCGCCTGGCCGACCGCATCCGCGGCCTCGACAGCGGCGCCGACGACTACCTGGTGAAGCCGTTCGCTCCCGAGGAACTGCTGGCGCGTCTGCGCGCCGTGCTCCGCCGCGCCAGCGCTGCGCCGGCGGCGCCGCGGCAGGACTTCGGCGGCGTTCAGGTCGATGTGGCGGCGCGCGGCGTCTGGCGCACCGCCGGCGACGGCAGTGCCGAGCGCGTGGAACTGACGGCGCGCGAGTGGGCCGTGCTCGAAGCGCTGGTGCGCCGCGCCGGCCGCGTCGTCACCAAGTCGGAGCTGGACCGCCTGGTGCTCGGCATGGACACGCATGTGCAGAGCAACGCGCTCGAAGTGCATGTGTCCGCCCTGCGGCGCAAGCTGGGCCGCGAGCTCATCGACACCGTGCGCGGCCTCGGCTACCGCATCACGGAGCCGAAGTGAACCCGGGCGCGCCGCTGCAGCCCGCGGCTGCCGCCGCCGCCGCCGTGCCCTCGCTGCGGCGGCGGTTGTCACGCTTCGTGCTGCTGCTGGCGGCCATCTGGATGGGCGTCACGACGGTGGGCCTGGCGGTGTGGCTGCACCACGAGGTCAACGAACTGCTGGACGACGGGCTCGTTGCCACCAGCGAGGCGCTGGCGGTGGTGCTGCAGTCCGAGGCGATCACGCCGATGGTGATCGCCGCGGCCGCCGGCGACACGGCGCGCTCGCCGGTGCCGCTGGCTTCCGACGCCGACGACCTGCCGTTCGCCTGGCAGTTGCTGGACGCCGAAGGCCGGGTGCTGCTGCGCTCGGCCAGCGCGCCGCGCGAGCGGCTGCTGCTGCCGCCGGCTCCCGGCGGCAGCGCGGCTGCCGCCACTCGCGGTGCCGCCCGCCTGGGCAACGGCGGCGCCGCCGGCGCCTGGCGCGTGCGGATGCGGCCGCTGGCGCAAGGGCGCTGGCTGCTGGTGGCGCAACAGGCGAGCGAACGCTTCGAGGCGGCGCTCGAAGTGGCCACCGGCACGATCGGCGTGGCGCTGCTGGCAACGCTGCTGCTGCTGGCCTGGCTGCGCCGGCGGCTGGCGCGCGAGACACAGCCGCTGGCCGACCTCAGCGACGTGCTGGCGCGCTACGACCCGCTGCACCGTGCCGCGCCGCTGCCGCCGCCGGCCTTGCAGGAACTGGCGCCGGTGCACGAAGCGGTGCAGCAGATGGGCGAGCGGCTGGCGGCCAACGCTGCCGCCGAGCGGGCCTTCAGTGCCCACGCCGCGCACGCGCTGCGCACGCCGCTGGCCGGCCTGGAAGCGCAGCTCGCGGTGGCGCAGCGCGAGGCGCCGGCAGCGCTGCAAGGGCGGCTGGCGCGCATGCGCGGCGCGACGACACGCCTTTCGCACGTGGTGACGGCGCTGCTGGCGCTGTTCCGCAGCGGCGGCGAACTGAAGCGCTCACCGGTGGACGTGGAGGCGCTGCTGGCGCGCGTGCCGCTGGAGGGTCTGGTGCTCGAGATCGTGCGGCCGGCCGGCGCCGGGCCGGGCGCGCGGCTGCCGCGTCCGCTGGCCGATGCCGACTTGCTGGCCGCGGCGCTGATCAACCTGCTCGACAACGCCGTGCGGCACGGGGCGCGGCGCGTGCGCGTGCAGGTGCACGAAGCGCACATCACGCTGGCCGACGATGGCCCCGGCGTCAGCGCCGACCGCCTGGCGCACCTGCGGCAGGCGCTGGCGCTCGATGACGTGGCGGCCGCCGCGGCCGAAGCGGAACCCGCGGCGACGGGGTCGCCGGCGTCCGGCACGTCCGACCAGGCGCTCACCGGGCTCGGGCTGGCCTTGGCCGACCGCGTGGCGCGCGTGCACGGCGGGCGCCTGGAACTGCTCACCGCCGAGGCCGGCTTCGCGGTGCGCTTGTGGCTGGCCGACGCCGGGCGCGGCGCGGCAGCGCTGGCGGACGCGGCACCGCGCCTGGCCGAGCAAACCTGAGCGCCCGGGGCAGGCGCTCCGCCGAGCGCGTTACCCTTCGCCCTGCAATGAAGAGACTGCTCTTGCTCGGTGCGGGCGTGGCGCACCTGCACCTGCTGCGCGCGCTGGCGCGGCAGCCGTTGGCCGCGGCAGCCGACGTGACGCTGGTGAGCCCCGGCGCGCGCACGCTGCACGCGGCGATGCTGCCCGGCGTGGTGGCCGGGCACTATCACGCCGAGCAGGCGACGATCGCGCTGGCGCCGCTGGCTGCGGCAGCCGGCGTGCGGCTGGTCGATGCGGGCGCCGCCGGGCTCGACGCGGCGCGCCGCCAGGTGCTGCTCAGCGACGGGCAGCGCCTGGAGTACGACCTGCTGTCGATCGGCACCGGCGCGACGATGGACCGCGACCGCCTGCCCGGGGCGCGCGCGCACGCGCTCTTCGTGCGGCCGTACGAGCGCTTCCTCGCCCAGCTCGAGGCGCTGCTGGACGCCGCTTCGATGCGCGCGCTCGACGTGGTGGTGGTCGGCGGTGGTGCCACGGGCGTGGAGTTGGCGCTGGCGCTGCAGTTCCGCCTGGCGCTCATGAGGGTGGCCGGGGCCGAAGGCGCCGAGGCCGGGCGCGTGGCGCTGGTAACCGGCGGCGAACGGCTGCTGCCGCAGTACCCTGCGGCCGTGGCGCGGCACGCCGAGGCGGCGCTCAACCGCGAGCGCGTCACGCTGTTTCGCGACCGCTGCGTCGAGGTGAAGCGAGAGGCGCTGGTGCTGGCTTCGGGCGCCCGCGTGGCCTGCGACGTGCCGGTGCTGGCCACCGGCCCCGAGGCGCCGGCGTGGCTGGCCGGCAGCGGCCTGGCGCTGGACGGGCACGGCTTCGTCGTCACCGGGCCGACGCTGCAAAGCGGCTCGCACCCCGAGGTGTTCGCCAGCGGCGACGTGGCCACGCGCATCGACGCGCCGCGGGCGCGCGACGGCGGCTTCGCGCTCGCATCAGGGCCGGCGCTCGTGGCCAACCTGCGCGCCGCTTGCTCGGGCACTGGCGCCGGCGCGGGCGCGGGTTCGGCCGGCGTCGCACCCGGCCTGGCACCCGGCCTGGCACCCGGCTTGGCCGGGGGCGCGCCGCTCAGGCGCCACGATCCGCCGGCGCGCACGCTCAACCTGCTGTCGTGCGGCCGCCGGCGCGCCATCGCCAGCCGCGGCGCCTTCACCGCCGAAGGGCGCTGGGTCTGGTGGTGGAAGGACCACGTCGACCGCGCTTTCGTCGCGCGGCACGCGACCGGGGCGCCCGCCGCGCCGGCCGCGCCTGCGGACCCCGCCGCGCCGCCTGCCGCCGAGGTGGCTATTCCTTCGGCCGGAACGCGATGAGCAGCGAGGAGGGCACGCGGCCGTCGGTGTCCGGCGGCAGGCGCGCCGTGCGGTCGATGGCGCGCAGCACGGCGTCGTCCCAGGCGGGGTTGCCGCTGCTCTTGACCAGGCGCCGCGAGAGGATGGTGCCGCCCGAGCCGGTGCGCACTTCCACCTCGGCGGCGTTGTTGTTGCCGATGTCGCCGGCGTAGACGCTGTTGCTGCGGATGAGCGCCGCCAGGCGCGCCACATAACTGGCCGATGGTGCGGCGTCGCGGGTGGCGCTGCCGGCGGTGTTGCTGCCACTGCCGCCGGCCGCCTGGGTGATGCGGCGAAGCTGCTCCTGGCGCGCCTGTTCCGTGGCCGCGGCCAGGCGTTCCTGTTCGGCGCGCTGTTCGCGCTCGCGCTTCAGGCGTTCGCGTTGTTCACGCTGTTCACGTTCGCGCTGCTCGCGCAACTCGCGTTCGCGTTCGACGCGTTCGCGTTCGCGCTGCTGCGCGGCCTGCTCGGCGGCGATGTCGGGCTTGGGCGGCGAAGGCGCCGGCGGCGGCGGGGCCGGCGGTTGCGGCGCCGGGGCGGGTTGTACCGGTGCAGGAGCCGGGGCCGGGGCCGGTGAGGGCGGCGCCGCGGCCACCTCGGGCACGCTGGACCACAGCTCCGCCGCCGCGACCACCGGCGTCTGCGTGCGCCACTGGACCACGCCGGCCAAGGCCGCCAGCAGCAGCGCGTGCGCGCCCAGCGACATGGCGATGCCGGCGCCGGTGCCGTCCGGCGAGCGCGGCGCGAGCGGGTTGCGTTGCAGTTCGGTGTCCATCGGAACAGGGCGGGCCGGAAGAGGGCCGGTGGCGGCGGCGACTGCGCTTCAGACCGCCGCGGCGCGATTCAGTTCGCTGCCTGCTTCACCGAGAGGCCCACGCGCTTCACGCCGGCGCGCTGCAGCGTGTCCATCACCTTCACGACGCTCTCGTAGCGCACGTTGCGGTCGGCGCTGATGATCACCGGCGCCTCGGCGTCGCCGCCCTGGCCCTGGCGCACGCGCGCCACCAGGTCGCGCAGCGTCGCCGGCGCCGGCTCGCCGCTGTCGACCTTGAGCTTGAGCTGCTCGTCGGTGCCGACGATGACCTCGATCACCTTGGGCGGCCGCTGCGCGCTCTTGCCCACCGAGGGGAGGTCGACGACCCCGGTGGTGATGAGCGGCGCGGTGACCATGAAGATCACCAGCAGCACCAGCATGACGTCGATGAACGGCACCATGTTGATCTCGCCGATGCTGCGCCGTCGATGGCCGCCGCCGCGGGCGTGGACGGCGGGCATCAGCGCGCCCCCGAGGGTGCCACGGTGGTGCCGTGGATCTGCGTCGTCGCCGCCACCTGGCCGCCGGCGTTGCGCTGCAGGATGTTGGTGAACTCCTCGATGAAGGTCTCCAGCTGGATGGCGATGCGGTCGATGTCGCGCGCCAGGCGGTTGTAGGCGACCACCGCGGGGATCGCCGCAAACAGGCCGATGGCCGTGGCGATCAGCGCCTCGGCGATGGCCGGTGCCACGCTGGCCAGCGTCACCTGCTGCAAGGTGCCGAAGTTGACGAAGGCATGCATGATCCCCCACACGGTGCCGAACAGCCCGACGTACGGGCTGACGCTGCCCACCGAGGCGAGGAAGCTCAGGTTGCTCTCGATGACGTCGACCTCGCGCTGGTAGCTGGCGCGCATGGCGCGGCGGGCGCCGTCGAGCTGCGCGCCGGCGTCCAGGCGCCGTTCGCGCAGCTTGAGGAACTCGCGCATGCCGCTGGCGAAGATGCGTTCCATCGGCGCCGTGTGCGGCTTGCTGCCGATGGCCTGGTTCATCTCGGTGAGGCTGCGGCCGGACCAGAACTCGCGCTCGAAGCCCTCGTTGCCCGTGCGCACGCGCTTCAGGCCGAACAGCTTGGCGAAGATCACGGCCCAGCTGATGAGCGAAGTGAGCGCGAGGCCGGCGATCACCACCTGCACGACGGGGCTCGCCTGCAGGATGAGCGAGGTGATGGAGAGGTTCGGGTTCATGGCAGCAGGTCGGCGATCTCGGCGGGAATGCGGCACGGGCGCAGCGTGGCTGCATCGACGCAGCCGACGCGCACTTCGCCCTCGACGAGCAGCGTGTCGCCGCGCCACGCCTGTTGCGCGAGCTCCAGGCTGGCGCGGCCGGTATGCCGCGCCGCGACGGTCACTTCGAGCAGGTCATCGAGCCGTGCCGGGGCGCGATAGGCAAGCTGCGCGTGCGTGACGACGAAGATGGCGCCCAGGCGCTCGCGCACCGCCTGCTGGTGCACGCCCAGCGCGCGCAGCCAGTCGGTGCGCGCGCGCTCGAAGAACTTCAGGTAGTTGGCGTAGTAGACGATGCCGCCGGCGTCGGTGTCTTCCCAGTAGACGCGCACCGGCATGCGGTGGTGCACGACCGCGGCGCGTTGCGGCGCGGCCGCCTGGGGCGCTGCCGCGGCACCGCGCTGGGCGAGGGTGCTTTGCATGGGCGCCGGATGATAGCCGCGGGGGTGCGGCGCTCCCGGGAGTTCCCCTTCGGCGTGTCGAGGCGGGCGGCGGCACGCCATCCATCGGCCGCGCCGGCGATTCGGCGCACCATCGAAGGCGCGAAAGCGCCGCAGCGCCGTGGCCGGCGCGAGGGCTCAGGGCGCCGTGGTCGGCGCCAGGGCGCGCCGGTACACCGGGCCCCACAGCGGGTGCCCCTGCTCCGAGCGGCTGAGCTGGAACTGCGGGTCCGCCGCGCGCGCCGCGGAGAACTGCGCGGCGCAGTCGGCCATGCGCTCGCTGGTGCAGGTGATGAAGGCGAGCAGCTTGTGCGCGCTGGCGCGGTCGCGGGCTTCGACGAGGCCGGTGGTGAGCGCCTTGCGCAGCTGCACTTCGGCCAGCGCGTACTGGCCTTCGTCGTAGTGGCGGATGCCCTCGATCAGCGCGCGCTCGGCCGGGCGCTGCATCAACTCGGCGAGGCTGGGCGCCGGAGGCGGCGGCTTGGCGGGCGCCATCGGGGCGCAGCCCCCGGCCAGGCCGGCCAGCGCCATCGACAGCGCCACGGAGACGACGAGCCGCGCCGCCGCCGGCAGCGCCAGCCGCCGCGCAGTCGGGCGAGGGGCTGCTTCGGGCACGGCCTTCGAAACAGGAGTCATTGCCCGCCGAAGCGATGGCGCACGACGACCGGCTTGTCGGCCTGCACCTGCACCGTGGTGCTGAAGGGCGGGAAGTCGGCGTTGCGGATGGTGATGCTGTGCGCGCCGGTGGGCAGGGTGAGCTGCGTCAGCGGCGGCGTCGTGCCGGCGCCCTGGCCGTCGATCTCGACCTGGCCCCACGGGGTGATCGCCAGGTGCAGCGCGCCGGTCGTCGCGGCCGCCGCGGCGCCCGTGGCCGCGCCGGCCGCGGGCGGGGTTGCGCCGCGGCGGCTGGCCGCGTCGCGCGGGTTGTTGCTGCCAGCGCGCGCGGTGGTTGCGGCCGGGGCCGGCTGGCGTTGCGCCGCGCTTGCCGGCTTCGCGGTGGCGGCTTGCGTCGCTGCGGCGTCGTGCGCCGAAGGCGCCGCTGCCGTCGCAGCCGGCGACGCGGCACCGCCGCCCTGGGCGAGCAAGGCGTTGCCGGGTGCGGTTGCGGCAGGGTGTGCCGGGGCGCCGGCGTTGCCCTGGGTGGGCGACTCCGCAGCGGCCGTGCCGGGCGCGGCAGCCGTCGCGCCGGAGAGCGTTGCCGGTGCCGCGGCGGCATTGGCAACGACGGGCACGCCGCCGCTCATCACCACATCGCCTTCGCGCGCCGCGGCCGTGTGCGGGGCCGTGGCGGGCGCGGCAGCGGTTGCGGCCGGGGCCGCAGGCACGGCGGTGGTGCGCGCGGCCGGCGATTGCAGCGAGGGCCGTAGCACGAGGACCAGGCCGATGCCCACCAGTGCGAGCACCGCGGCCAGCGCGCCGCCCACGGCCCAAGGCCAGCGGCGCGGCGTGGGTGCCAGCCCGCGCAGGGCCACCTGCTCGGCTTTGCGGGCGCGCCGGGCCTCGGCGCGCTCGGCGCGGGCGGAGGGTGCCGCGGCGGTGCGCGGCTGCTCGAACCAGCTGCGGATGTCCGCGGCCATCTCGCTGGCGGTGGCGTAGCGCGCCTCGGGGTCGCGCGCCATCGCGCGGGCGGCGATCGCGGACAACGCCTCGGGCACGCCGGCGCGGATGAGGTGCGCCGGCGCCGGATGGTTGGTCAGCACCGCGGTGGTGATCTGCTCGACCGAGTCGCCGGCGAACGCGCGCCGGCCCGACAGCAGTTCGTAGAACACGACGCCCAGCGAGTAGACGTCGGTGCGGGCATCGACTTCCTTGCCCAGCAGTTGCTCGGGCGCGAGGTAGTGCGGCGAGCCGGCCACCGTGCCTTGCAACGCCGCCGGGACGGCGCGGCCGTGCGCGACGCGGGCGATGCCGAAATCGAGCACCTTGGGCTTGTCGCTGCCGGTGATGAAGATGTTGCCCGGCTTGATGTCGCAATGCACGACGCCGCGCGCGTGCGCGTACGCCAGCGCGTCGGCAACGCGGCGCACGAGCTGCGCCACGACCGCGGGGCCCGGCTTCCAGCCTTCGGACAGGCGCTGGCGCAGGTCCTTGCCCTGCAGCCGCTCCATCGCCAGGTACACGCCCGAGGGCGACAGGCCGGCGTCGTAGACGGTGACGATGTTCGGGTGCGACAGGCCGGCGACGGCGCGCGCCTCGTTGAGGAACAGGCGGTCCAGCGAGTTGCGCGTGCGCGGGTCGCTCTCGAACTGCAGCGTCTTGATCGCCACCGTGCGCGACAGCAGCGGATCCCACGCCTCGTGCACCTGGCCGAGGCCGCCGACACCGAGGTGGCGCTTCAGGGCATAACGGCCCACCTGTGCGATGGTGGGCTGGTCGGCCATCGGCAGCGCGCTCGCGTCCTCGGGCGCCGGCGCGGGGGTGGCCGCGGGGGCGCGGGCCGGCTGGCCGCCGAGGTAGGCCGGCAGCTCCTGCGGCGGATGCGGGTCGAAGGGGCCCGGCGGCGCCTTGGGCGGCGCGTCGGTGCCGTTGGCGCCCGCGGCGCCGGGCAGCAGCGCCTCAGGCGGCAGCGAGTCGGGTGGCTGGGAGTCCTGCGCGTCGAACGGCTGCGAATCGAACGGCTGCGAGTCGATCTGCGAGTCCGGCGGCGGCAGCGAGTCGGGGCCACCGCCGCCGCGGCCGGCAGGCGGCAGCGGGATCGCTGCCTCCTCACCAGGCGGCAGCGTGGCCACGGTGGCCGCGAACTCGGAGTCCAACGAGGTCTCCTTGCGGCTGGCCGGGCGCTTGAACAGGGTGATTCCCACGATGTGGCAGCTTAGTCGTCAGCGCGGGTGAAGGTTACGAAAAAACAGGGCGCCAAGGGCACCTTCAATTCGACTTGCCGCGGCCGAAACCGCACTGGCGGCAGCGAATTGCGGCCGCCACCCCGCGAATGCGGGCCGCCGAAGCGGCCGGCCGAGGACCGCAAGGGCGCGGCGGCACCTTCGAAGGCGGATTGTCGCCTCGCACGGCCCGCCCGGGTTGCCCTGGCGCAACGGCTCCCCAGGGCCGCACGGCACAGGCCGTGGTGAGTCAGCGCCGCAGCTCGCGCTCCAGGCGGGCGACGGCGGCTTGCAGTTCGGCCATCGAGCTGGCGAACGACAAGCGCAGGTAGCGCTCGGCGGCCGCCGGGCCGAAGTCGCGCCCGGGCGTCAGCGCCACATGCGCGCGCTGCATCGCCTGGCGGCAGAAGTCCCAGCTGCTGGGCGAGTGCGCCGAGCTGTCGGCCCAGGCGTAGAAGGCGCCGTCGGGCAGCACCGGCACGGGCATCCCGAGGCGCTCCAGCGCCGGGACGATGAAATCGCGCCGGCGCTGCAATTCGCCGCGCCGCTGTTCGCACTGCTCGATCGCCTCGGGCTCGAAGCAGGCCAGCGCCGCCTGCTGCGCCAGCGTGCTCGGGCAGATGTACAGGTTCTGCGCCAGCCGCTCCAAGGGCGCCACGAGCGCCGGCGGCAGCACCAGCCAGCCCAGCCGCCAGCCGGTCATGCTGAAGTACTTCGAGAAGCTGTTGATCGAGATGACGTCGCGGCCTTCGGGGTCGTGCGCGAGCGCGCTCATGCCGTAGCGCGCGTCGTAGCTCAGGCCGAGGTAGATCTCGTCGACGAGCGTGACGCCGCCGCGCGCGCGCACCTCGGCGACGATGCGGCCCATCACCTCGGGGGCGATGCTGGTGCCGGTGGGGTTGCTCGGCGAGGCGAGCAGCACGCCGCGCGTGGCCGGCGTCCAGTGGCGCACGACGTCTTCGACGCTCGGCTGGAAGCGCTGCGCCGGCCCGGCGGGAATGAGCCGCGGCGTGGCGTCGGCCGCGGCGACGAAGTGGCGGTTGCAGGGGTAGCTGGGGTCGGGCAGCAACACCTCGTCGCCGGCCTGGAACAGCGCCAGGCAGGCAAGCTGCAAAGCGCCCGAGGCGCCGGCGGTGATGACGATGCGCGCCGGATCGATGTCGAGCGAGAAGCGTTGGGCGTACCAGCCGGCGATGCGCTCGCGCAGCGGCGCCAGGCCGGTGGCCTGCGTGTAGGGCAGCGCACGGCCGGCCAGCACGCGCTGCGCCAGCGCCAGCGTTGCGTCCGGGGCGCCGAAGTCGGGCTCGCCGATGTTGAGGAAGATCATCGGCTCACCGCCGCGTGCAGGGTCGCAGGCGGGGCTGGCGGCGATGCGGCCGGCTTCCTTGGCCAGCTCCATCACGAAGAAGGGCTCGATGTGCTCGAGCCGCGCAGCGGTGCGCAGGGTCATCGGGTCGGGTGCGGGAAGGAAGAGCGAAAGCGGGGCGTGAGGGGCGTGAGGGGCGTGAGGGGAACGCCGGCTCAGGAATCGGAAGCCTTGCCGCCGGCACCCCCGCCCGCGCGGCGCGCCGCCACCTCCGCCGGGCGCAGGTCGGCGGCGGTCTTGTCGAGCACGCCGTTGACGTACTTGTGGCCGTCGGTGCCGCCGAAGCTCTTGGCCAGTTCGACGGCCTCGTTGATGACGACGCGGTAGGGCACGTCCAGGCAATGCGTCAGCTCGTAGGCGCCGACCAGCAGTACGGCGTGCTCCACCGGCGAGAGCTGCTTCGTCGGCCGGTCGACGTGGCCGCCGAGGGCCGCGTCGAGCGCCGCCACTTCCTCGATGCCGCCATGCACCAGCGCATCGAGGTGGGCGCGGTCGGCGCGCTCGAACTCGTCGCCTTCGAGCTCGCGCAGGTAGGCCAGCACTTCCTTGGCGCTGCCGCCGGCGATGAGCCACTGGTACAGCCCGCGCACGGCGAACTCGCGCGCGCGCCGGCGCGGGTTGCGGCCGGGACCGCGCGCCGCGCGGCGCGCCGTGCCGCCCGCTTTCGGCGGCGGCGCAGCGGCCGAGGGCGGCGCGTCGGCATCGCTCACGAAAGCTCTTCCAGCAGGTTTGCCATCTCGACGGCGACGCGCGCGGCGTCGCGACCCTTCTCGTCGGCGCGCGCCCAGGCCTGTTCCTCGCTGTCGCAGGTGAGGATGGCGTTGGCCACCGGCAGGCCATGGTCGAGCGCAACGCGGGTGACGCCGGCGCCGCTCTCGTTGGCGACGAGTTCGAAGTGGTAGGTCTCGCCGCGGATCACGCAGCCGATGGCCACCAGCGCATCGTAGTCGCCGGAATCGGCCATCACCTTGAGGACCACGGGGATCTCGAGCGCGCCGGGCACGGTGACGTGCCTGATGTCGCCGGCCTCGACCTCGAGGCGGTCGAGCTCGCCCAGGCACGCGGCGACGATGGCGTCGGTGAGCGCTTCGTTGAAGCGGGCGCGCACGATGCCGATGCGCAGGCCCGCGCCATCGAGCTCGCCGCTGCTGCCCTTGTCGGCACCTTGCATGAAGCGTCCTCCCGTTGCCTTCTCGTTGTGTCGCCGCGCGCTTGCAGCCGCCGCCGGGCCGAGCGCCGCCCTTCAGGCGGCTGCGGCGCGGTAGCCGGTGATCTCCAGGCCGTAGCCGGCCATGCTGGGCATGCGGCGCGGGCTGCCCAGGAGTTGCATGCGCTGCACGCCGAGGTCGCGCAGGATCTGCGCCCCGATGCCGTACACGCGCAGGTCCTGCGGCGGCTTGCGCGTGGCGTCGCCGCCGGGTGCGGATGCCCCCGGCGGTTTGGCCGGCAGCAACTGCGCCCACAGCGCCGCGGCATCGGGCGCGCAGTTCAGCAGGATGGCCACGCCGCGCTCGCCCTCGCGCAGCGCCGCCAGCGCCCGCGGCAGCGGCCAGGTGTGGCCGGGCCCGGCGGCGTCGAGCAGGTCGAGCGCGGTGAACGGCTCGTGCACGCGCACCGGAACCTCGTCGCGCGCCGACCAGCGGCCGTGCGTGAGCGCGATGTGCATGCCGCCGCCCTTGTCGCGGTAGATGCGGCCGGCGAAGCCGCCGTGCGGCGTCTCGAAGCGGCGCTCGCCGACGCATTCGATCAGCGTCTCGTGGCGCAGGCGGTGGCCGATGAGGCCGGCGATGGTGCCGATCTTCAGGCCATGCTCGCGCGCGAAGACCTCGAGATCGGGCAGGCGCGCCATCGTGCCGTCGTCCTTCATCACCTCGCAGATGACGGCCGCCGGGGTGAGGCCGGCCAGCGCCGCGAGGTCGCAGCCGGCTTCGGTGTGGCCGGCGCGCATGAGCACGCCGCCGTCCTGTGCCTGCAGCGGGAAGATGTGGCCGGGCTGCACGAGGTCGGCCGGTGCGGCGTCGCGCGCCACCGCCACGGCAACGGTGCGGGCGCGGTCGGCGGCGGAGATGCCGGTGGTGACGCCGCTGGCCGCTTCGATCGACACGGTGAAGGCCGTGCCGTGCACGGTGCCGTTGCGCGCCGCCATCGGCGGCAGGTGCAGGCGCTCGCAGCGGTCGCGCGTCAGCGTCAGGCAGATCAGGCCGCGCGCGTGGCGGGCCATGAAGTTGATGGCGTCGGCGCTGACGTGTTCGGCGGCGAGGACGACATCGCCCTCGTTCTCGCGATCCTCCTCGTCGACGAGGATCACCATGCGGCCGGCGGCGATCTCGGCCACCAGCTCGGGAACGGTGGCGATGGGCATGCGCGGATTGTAGGTGGCGGGCCCGGCGGGCCGGCCGCATGGGGCCATCGGCGGCGGCGCGCGCGTGCCGTGGCCGTTTCGCGGCCGTTCCGGCGCCCGGGGCGCGTTGCGACGATCCCGGCGCCTGCTAGAAGTCCTCGCGCCCCGGCGGGCGGGCGCGCAGCCGCAGGTCTTCGCCGACGCGGGCGCATTCGACGAAGCGCAGCGGCAGCGCCTCGCCGAGGTCGGCGAGCGGGCCGAAGGCGGCCATCTCGCGCCCCTGGCCGATGAGGCGCGGCGCGAGGTAGACGAGCAGTTCGTCGACGAGCCCGGCGCGGAGCAGCGAGCCATTGAGCTTGTGTCCGGCCTCGACGTGCAACTCGTTGATGCCGCGCGCGGCGAGGTCGGCGAGCATCGCTTCGAGGTCGACCTTGCCGCTTGCCGTGCGGCCGGCGCAGCGGATGTCGACCTGGCCGGTGGCCAGCAGCGCCGCGTGGCGGGCGGCGGCCCCGCCGGGGCGGTGCGCTTCGACGGTGTCGGCTTCGGCGGTGTCGGCTTCGGCGGTGTCGGCTTCGGCGGTGTCGGCGCGGCCCGCCAGCTCCGCGGTATAGATCCACACCATGCCCGGCGGCTGCAGGATGCGCGCCGCCGGCGGCGTCTGCAGGCGCGAGTCGACGACGACGCGCTGCGGCTGCAGCACCGTGGGCACGGCGCGCACGTCCAGCCGGGGGTCGTCCTCGAGCACGGTGCCGATGCCGGTGAGCACGGCCGAGGCGCGCCTGCGCCAGGCGTGGCCGTCGGCGCGCGCGGCGGGGCCGGTGATCCACTGACTTTGACCGTTCGCCAGCGCAGTGCGCCCATCCAGCGATGCGGCGATCTTCAGCCGCAGCCACGGCCGCCGGCGCAGCACGCGCGAGAAGAAGCCGATGTTCAGCTCGCGCGCGGCGACGGCGACCTCGCTGGCCGGCTCGGCCAGCGCCACCTCTACGCCGGCGGCACGCAGGCGTGCGAGGCCGCGGCCGTCGACCTCGGCAAACGGGTCCGGCACGGCGACGACGACGCGGGCGATGCCGGCGGCCAGCAGCGCCTCGCTGCACGGCGGCGTGCGGCCGTGGTGGGCGCAGGGTTCGAGCGTCACCCAGGCCGTGGCGCCGCGCGTGCCGCAGCCGAGCGCGGCCGCGTCGCGCAGCGCCATGACCTCGGCGTGCGCTTCGCCGGCACGCTGCGTCGCGCCGCGGCCGAGGACGGTGCCGTCCGCCAGACCGACGATGCAGCCGACGCGCGGGTTCGGGTCGCTCAGGCCGATGGCCTGCTCGGCCAGGAGCAGCGCCTCGGCGAGGCGCTGGTGGTCCAGGGGGGTGAGGGCGAGGGTGGGGGCCGCGGCCATGCGCGGCAGTCTATGCGCCGCACCGCGCTGCGGCGGCTCAGGTGGCCGGCTGGTGGGCGAAGGTCGGCGGGCTCGGGCAGGTGTAGGCGACGACGTTGTCGCCCGGGCGGATCAGGATCAGGTTCTCGCTGGACAGCGGCGCGTTGACGCCCGTGTAGCTGGCGGCCGCGCGGTAGCGGCACACCTTGCGGCGGCCGGTGGCGGTGGTGTCGGCGAGATTGGGCGACAGGGTGATGCCGTTGGGCGTGGCCAGCGTGCTGGCCTTGATCTGCAGCGTGCCAGCCCAGCTGGCCGGCGTCGGCGTTGCCACCGGGATGGCGCAGAAGTACTCGATGTAGGTCGATGCGGTGCCGTGGAAGCAATGGCCCGAGGCGGCGTCGCGCGTGCCGGTACTCGGCGCCGTCTGCAGCACCTCGACCTCGGCGTTGGGGGTGAGGCCCGGTCCGTCGGTCGGGTCGGTCACCTGCGCCACCGTCGGCTGCGCGAAGCCGGTGGAAAACCGGATGTAGCCGCTGATCAGCTGGAACGACTGCGTCGCATCGCAGGCCGTCAGCGATGCCAGCGTCAACGCGGCGTTGGTCGCGGCCGAGGTCGTGCACACCGAGGTGATGATGCCGGTGACGTTGTTGAAGACCCAGGCGACGTTGCCCGGGTTGGTGGGCGGCCGGAAGCCGCTGGTGCCATCGCCGAAGTTCTTGGCCTGCGGCGGAATGCCGCGGCGGCGCCCTTCGGGTTCGCGAACGCCGCCGGCGCCCTGGGCCGAGACGACGAGCGAGCCGGACAGCTCGGGCGCGATGCGCGCCATCGCGCTGACCAGCCGCACGCTCTGCGGCGTGTTCGAGCGGTCGGTCCAGGTCACGTCGATCGTCAGCGTCTTCTGGTTGGCGGCGCCGGCCGGCGTGACGCTGCCGGTGACGGTGTAGGCCGTGTTGGTGGTGTAGCCGGTCACTGCGGTGGCCGCGAACGAGGCCTTGTCGGCGAAGGCCTTGGTGCCGGCGGTGGTGTCGAGCACCGAGAAGTCGCGCAGTTCTTCCATGCGCTCCTGTGCGATGCGCATGGCTTCGGTGCGCTGCTTGGACAGGTCGGCATTGCCGCGCAGCGTGGCTTGCATGCCGACGACGCCGAGCATGCCGAAGGCCATGACGGCCATCGCCACCAGGGCTTCGATGAGCGAGATGCCGCGCCGCATGCCGCGCCGGGGGCCGCTTCGGGGGGCGTTCACGCGCAGGTCCTTCATGGGTTGACGCCGGGCTGGAAGTCGCGCCACGAGCCGGCGATGCGGGCGTACGAGCCGACGAAGGTCTGCAGGCGCAGCATGACGTCGCGGTCGTAGATGATCGACGGGTTGTCGTTGTCGAAGGCGAAGTTGCGTTCGGCGACCGCGGCGCCGCGGATCGTGCCGCTGCCGCCTTCGAGTTCCCACAGGGCGGCGCGCGAGTAGACGAGGCCGTATATCGTGGGGGCGGTGGAATCGAACTCGACGGTGCAGTCGCTGACGAGCAGCACCGGCGCGGCGGCGGTGCCGATGGGTGCGTCGATGCGCAGGCGGCAGCCGGCGGGCCCGTTGACGCGCAGCGCATGCCCCGGCTTGCGCAGCGCCACCGCGTTGACATCGGCGGCGGCGCAGTTGGCCGCGCAATCGACCACCGACAAGGCGGGCTGCGCGTAGTAGGTGGCCGGCCAGGTGCCGAACACCGAGTTGAACATGCGGTTGTCGCCGTTGTTGGCCGGCGTCGCCGGCGTGATGGCGAGATTGGGGAGCGCCAGTTCGGGGTCGTTCTGCACGAACGACAGCGCACCGGGGCTGCCGGGCACGGTGCGCAGGACCGTGTTGACACTGGGTGTCACGGCGCCGCCGCCATGGATGGTGGTCCCGCCCGAGACGGGGTCGGCGTTGGTGACGGTGTAGGTGTTGCCGCCGAACGCAAGGGTGCCGCGCACGGTGAGCGCGGCCGCCGGTGCGGTGGGCACGCCCTTGCGCAGCGCCACCATCGACCACACCGTGGCCAGGCCGTCGCCGGACTGTGCCTGGCGGTTGAAGTCCAGGCAACTGGCGTCGGCGCGCGTGCAGGCGTTGACCTGGATGCGGATGACGCCGGGGCGCTGCGGCGTGCCGAGCTGGGTGCTCAGGAAGCGCACCCAGAACGCCGGGAACGGGCCGTTGCCGGTGGTGGTGACCGTGGGGGCGGGGTTGCCGTCGGCCGGGCAATCGCAGACCCAGTTGGTGCCGTTGAAGACGCAGCCTGCGCGGCGCTCGACGGTGGGGGCGGTGGTCTGCAGGCGAACGCCGATGGCGCCGGTGGCCGGGTTGGGGTCGAGGTAGCGCTCGCGGAACGAATCCTGCGGCGGCGTGGCGACGGCGGCGGCCGGGGCGAGCTCGGTGCAGTCGTTGTTCATGCGGCCTTCGTTCAGGCGCGCGATCGCCCACTCCATGCCGGCGTCGGCTGCCTCGAAGGCGAGGGTGGCGCGGTACTGGTTGGCCGATGTGCGCTGCTCGAACAGCAGGTTGCGGCTGGTGTAGGCAGCCACCAGCGTGATGACGAAGAAGAGGATCATCACCACCACCAGCGAGGCTGCGCCGCGGCGCAGCGCGGCGCCGGCGGGCAGGGCCGCAGTGCGGGGGTGAGGGTGCAAGCGGGCTCGAGCCATGGGCCGGGGCGTGAGGGGAGGACGGAAGGGGGCGGGGTGGTGCAGCGGCGAAACGAACGGCGCGCGGCGAGGCTCAGGCCGGGCACGCCGTTGCACCGGCCGTGCGGAACTCGACGTAGTCGTTGCGCGCCCGCACCGTGCTGCGAACGCTGCGGCGCACCTCCGGCGCGCTGCGCAGGCGGGCACTGATCTCGACGATGAAGTCGCGCACGTAGACGATCGGCCAACAGGTCGTGTCGCCGCTCGGGCAGATCTTCGGGCAGGCAACCTCGAGCGCCGGTTCGCGGTTGATGGTGACCCTGAACTGCGTCACCTCCATCACCGTGCCGTCGGTCAGGTCCTGCCAGCCGGCCGTGGCGCCGGTGAGGCTGCTGACCAGTTGCGTCTTGATGACGCCGTTGTCGAGCTTGAAGCCCCACGGCCCCTGCTCGATGCCGTTGCGTTCGTACTTGAAGGTGATCTCGGCCGGGCTGTGCACGCCGCTGGCCGGCGTGGTGGCGGAGACGTTGCTGGCCGAAAACGCCGGCTGCGAGGCGGTGGCCATCAGCATCTGCGCATTGATGCTGGCGCCCGAGCGGCGCAGCTCGCGGGTGATGATGTCGGCGGTGGCGCGCAGGTCCTGCTGCAACTGGCTCTCCAGCAGCAGGCGCCGGTTCTCGCCGAGCTGGCTGGAGACCATCACGGTGGCGGCGGCGACGATGAACAAGCCCACCGTGATGCCGACCATCAACTCGACGAGCGAGAGGCCGCGTTTCACGCTGCGGGGCAGCGAGCGCGCCCGGGCGTGCCGCCGGGCGGCAGGCAGGGAGGTTCTCATGTCGCGGCCTGGCAGTTCTTGAGCGCAGCGTCGTAGGGCGGGCAGGTCGGGACGCCGGGCACCGAGCCGTCGGGCGAGCATTGCGACGTGCGCCCGCCCATGCTGACACTGGTGCGCAGGCGCCCGCGCGGCGAGCGCCGCACCTCGACGCAGAACTCGAGGTCGGAGAACAGCGCCGAGTTCGGCGGCCGGATCTCGATGCCGCCGTTGATGGGACTGGCCACCATGTGCCCGCCCTGGTTGGGCGGGAAGCGCAGGTCGATGTTGAAGCCGCGCGGGATCTGCGCCGTGCGCAGCTCGCGCTGCGGGGCCGTGCACGCGGCGCCGATGGCGTTGGTGCAGTTGCACTGCGTCGGGTCGATCGAGGTGGAGACCAGCGGCGTCGAGCTGGAGAAGATCGTGTAGCACGACATCGTCTCGGCCGGCACGCTGCGCGCGATGAAGCCCATGTACTGGTTGCGCGACACCGCTTCGCCGCGCATGTACTGCATGTCGGTGACGAGCTGGTCGTTGATGGCGCGCAGCCGCTGCATGCCGATCATGTCGTTGAAGCTGGGCGCGGCCAGCACCAGGATGACGCCGATGAGCGCGATCACCACCATCAGCTCGATGAGCGTGAAGGCGCGGTGCAGCGGGCGGCGCGCACTGAACGCAAGCTGGAGGCGGCGGGGCAGGTTCATGGTCGGAACGGAGCGGATGAACGGAGGCGTGCGCGGGGACCGGGCGGGCGCTTCAGCGTGCCCAGCAGCGCTGCGGGTCGGTGTTGGTGCTGGTCCAGTCGATGCTGGCGCCGGACCCGTAGCGGACGTTGCCGCCGTCCATGCGCACCGCCAGCACGGCGCAGGCGCCGTCGGCGGCCTGCGAGGTGCCGGTGACGGCGGTGGCCGTGGCCACATAGGTGGTGGCGTCAGCCGAGCCGATGGTCACGTCGTAGTAGCCGGTGGGTGTGCGCGTCACCAGGCCGAGGCCGGGCGGCGTGGCCGTCGTCGCCGCGGTGAGCAGCGTCGTGAAGGCGGTGTTGGTGCTGCGGTGCCGTTCCTGCGCCTGCTGCACGGTGCTCAGTGCCGTGAAGGCCTCGGTGCGCCGGCTCTTGCGCATGGCGCCTTGGTAGCTGGGGAACGCCAGCGACAGGACGATCGCCAGGATGACCACGGCGATCATCAGTTCGATCGTCGTGAAGCCGCGCCGCAAGGTCCCGCCGGCCAGGCGCCTGGCGCCCGATGTGACTTGCTTCATGGGCGGCATTCTGCGCGGGCCCCGTGACGGTGGCCAAACCGCTCGTCCGTGGCCGATGACCGGCCATCGGCCGCCGCCGCCTCAGACACCCGCGGACAAGGGATGGCGCCGTGGCGGCAAAACGGCTGCGGCGCCCGGGGCCGGGCTCAGCAGGCCTTGTAGCCGGCCACCGCGCCGTCGGGCGAGCACGAGCGGATGCGGCCCATGATGTTGATGATCTGCCGGATCGCGTAGCGCGGCCCTTCGACGCGCAGCGTGGCGGTGGGCGTCACCGTGCCCTTCAGCGGGTCGAACACCATCGAGGCGACGTTGGCCTGCACCGCGACGCCGCTGTCGGCGGCGTAGTGCTGGCTGCGATGCGGCTGGGCGCCGCCGCTGCACACGGCGCCCTGCGCGGTGCAGGTGCAGTCGCCGGCGGCGCCGTTGTGCACGACGTAGCAGGTGCCGCTGCTGTCGCCGCCGATGTCGAAGCGCACGGTGCGGTTCTGCGCCACCGCCAGGCTGCGCGTGAGCTGCAGATCGGTCTCGAGTTGCGCCGCGGCGCCTTCGACGCGGCGCTGTTCGCGGGCGCTGCTGAAGCTGGGCAGCGCGGCGCTGACGGCCAGGAGCATCACGGTGACGCAGATCAGGCCTTCGATGATGGTGAAGCCGCGTTGCGGGCGACGGGTGGGGCGGAAGGCGGCGGCGGTGCGGTTCATCGAAGTCTCCATCGGCGTTGGGTTGCGATGGAGGTCACTGTAGGAACCGCGCCGGTGGCGCGCGCCCCCCGCGCGCGGGCTCGGCCGCGCATCGGACGAGGGCCCCGAAAGGGATCCCCCGGCCGGGGGAGCCGGACCCGCTTGCCGCAGGCGGCGCGCTGGTGGCTGCGCCTCCTTGGCGGCGGCGCCCGCGCGCTCAGATCTCGCGGATCAACTGCCGGAAGGCGTCCACGTCCTCGAACTCGCGGTACACCGAGGCGAAGCGGACGTAGGCGACCTTGTCGATGCGCTTGAGCTCGCGCATGACGAGTTCGCCCAGGCGTGCGCTTTGCACCTCGCGCGCGCCGCTGGCCAGCAGCTTGTCCTGGATGCGCTCGAGCGCCGCGTCGACCTGCTCGGTGCTCACCGGGCGCTTGCGCAGCGCCAGCGTCATCGAGGCGCGCAGCTTGGCCGGCTGGAACTCGACGCGCGAGCCGTCCTTCTTCACCACCGCCGGCAGCGTGATCTCGCTTCGCTCGTAGGTGGTGAAGCGCTTGTCGCAGTGCGCGCAGCGGCGGCGCCGGCGCACCACGTCGCCTTCGTCCGATTCGCGCGTCTCGACGACGAGCGTCTCGGAGTGGCTGCAGAAGGGGCAGCGCATGGGGTGCCCGCTCTGGCCGCTCGTCGCTCAGCGGTAGACGGGGAAGTCGCGCGTCAGCGCCGCCACCTTGGCGCGCACGGCGGCGATGTGCGCCGCGTCGCGCGGGCGGTCCAGCACGTCGGCGATCAGGTGCGCGGTCTGGCGCGCCTGGTCTTCCCTGAAGCCGCGCGTCGTCATCGCCGGGGTGCCCAGGCGGATGCCGCTGGTGACCATCGGCTTCTGCGGATCGTTGGGGATGCCGTTCTTGTTGCAGGTCATGTGCGCCTCGCCGAGCACGCTTTCGGCCTCCTTGCCGGTGAGGCCCTTGGGGCGCAGATCGACCAGCATCAGGTGGCTTTGCGTGCCGCCGCTGACGATGCGCAGGCCGCGCGCGATCAGCGTCTGGGCCAGCACGCTGGCGTTGGCCACGACCTGCTGCTGGTAGGCCTTGAAGCCGGGCTCCAGCGCCTCCTTGAACGCCACCGCCTTGGCGGCGATCACGTGCATCAGCGGCCCGCCCTGGATGCCGGGGAAGATGGCGCTGTTGATCTTCCTGGCGATGCCTTCGTCGTTCATCAGCACGATGCCGCCGCGCGGGCCGCGCAGGCTCTTGTGCGTGGTGCTGGTGACGACATCGGCATGCGGCACCGGGTTGGGGTAGACGCCGGCGGCGATGAGCCCCGCGTAGTGCGCCATGTCGACCATGAAGAACGCGCCCACGGCCTTGGCCACGCGGGCGAAGCGCTCGAAGTCGATGTGCAGGCTGTAGGCGCTGGCGCCGGCGATGATGAGCCGGGGCTTGTGCTCGCGTGCCAGCCGCTCCATCGCGTCGTAGTCGATGGCTTCCTTCGCGTCGAGGCCGTAGCTCACCACCTTGAACCACTTGCCGCTCATGTTCAGTGCCATGCCGTGCGTCAGGTGGCCGCCTTCGGCCAGGCTCATGCCCATGATCGTGTCGCCGGGGTTCAGGAGGCCGAACAACACCGACTGGTTGGCCTGCGAGCCCGAGTTGGCCTGCACGTTGGCGTGGGCGGCGCCGAACAGCTTCTTCAGCCGCTCGATGGCCAGCGTCTCGACCACGTCGACGTTCTCGCAGCCGCCGTAGTAGCGCTTGCCGGGGTAGCCCTCGGCGTACTTGTTGGTCAGCACCGAGCCGACGGCCTCCATCACGGCGGGGCTCGTGTAGTTCTCGCTGGCGATGAGCTCGATGTGCTCTTCCTGGCGTCGGTTCTCGGCCTGGATGGCGGCGAAGATCTCGGGGTCGACGCGCTCGAGCGTCGATTGGCTGCGGTCGAACATGGGCGGTGGGATCCTGTGTCGTGGCGGCGGGTGGGCCTGCGGAAGCGGCGCCCGCCGGCCGGCGCGGCGCCGGGCGGCATGGTGCCGTCGAGGGCTGCCCAGGCGAACGGCCGATGCTGGAAGGGGACAGACCGGGCCGCGAGGGCCGGCCGGTACGCCGACAGCGCGCGCTCCCCGGTGGTGACCCACCTCGGGCCGGCACGGCGGAGACGCTTGGCGCTCCCCGGGGCCTGCCCTATCGCCAGTTGCGCGGTGCCAGGCAGTTTAGCGCCGCGGCCGAAACCCGCGGCAGCTGCATCAGCGCCCGGACCCGCCCAGCTGCCCCAGTTGCAGTAGGGCGGCCACCTTCTCCGGCGCCACGACGCCGGTGTTGGGCGCGGTCACCGGAACGCGCTGGCCCTGGGCCACCGCGCGCAGGAAGCCCTGCTCGGCCAGCACGCGGCTGGCGTAGCCGCCGTCGTTGTCCTGCATCGCCGCGCCGACGTAGTGGCGCAACCCCTCGGCGACGCTGCCGGCGCGCACGATGCAGTCCTTGAGCACCTGCACGCCCACGCGCAGGTTGGTGATGGGGTCGAAGGCGGCGTGCGTGCCGCCGAACGGGCCGTACTTGTCGTCGTGCACGCGCGTCATCACCTGCATCAGGCCTTGCGCGCCCACCGGGCTCTGCGCGAACGGGTTGAAGCTGGACTCGATGGCGATGATGGCCAGGATCAGCGTCGGGTCGAGCCCGGCCCGCCGCCCCACCGCCCAGGCCTCGTCGACGAGCGCGGCCACCGGCTCGGCGGCCACGCGGTAGCGGCGGGCCAGCCACTGCGCCACGGCCGCCTGCTCCTTGGTGAGGCTGCCCGGGTCGGTGGCGGTGGCGCGCGTCACGGCGTCGGCCTCGCCGAGGCCGGCCAGCACGTTGCCGGCGGCCAGTTCGCGCTGTTCGTGGCGGTCTTGCAGCCACTCCAGCGCCACGACCTCGGCCTGGTGGCGCAGTTCGGGCCGGCTGGCACCGAAGGCGGCCACGGCCACCGCGGCCAGGCCCACCAGCGCCAGCGTGTTGTGGCTGACTTCCAGCAGCCCGTCGCCGACGTCGCGCACGAACACGCCCATCGAGCGGGCGGTGGCTCGTCGGGCGCGCTGCAGCAGGTCGATCGGTCTCATTGTTTTCTGTCTCCCGTCGGGCTGTCCGGCTGCCCTGTCGGGCGGCGGGAAGCCTTGCGATATCGTCGGTCGGCGGGGCAGCCTCGGCGACCCCCGAGGCGCATGCCTGCGAATCGGTGCTCGCCGGCCGGTGGCAGACGGCGTGCCCGGACCGGTTTCTCGGAACGGGCCGGGTTCATCGGGTTAACCCTAGCTTTCCGAGACCGGCGCGATTCTAGAAGCCCCGCAAGCGCCATCCGGGCACGGCCAACCCCCCAAGAACGAGAACTCGGCGATGAAGTACCGGGACCTGCGCGACTTCCTCGGTCGGCTGGAGGCCGTTGGCGAATTGCGGCGCACCGCCGAGCCGGTGTCGCCCAAGCTCGAACTGACGGCACTTGGCGAGCGCTTGCTTCGCGCCGAAGGACCGGCACTCATTGTCGAGAAGCCCGCTGGGGCCACGATGTCGTGCCTGATCAACCTCTTCGGCACGCCCCGGCGCGTGGCGTTGGGCATGGGGGCGGAGTCGGTGGAGGCGCTGCGCGAGGTCGGCGAGCTGCTGGCATCGCTGAAGGAGCCCGATCCGCCACGCGGGCTCAAGGACGCGGGGCGGTTGCTGGAGATGGCGCGCTCGCTGTGGTCGATGCAGCCCGAGCGAATCCGCCGCCCGCCGTGCCAGCAGGAAGAGCAGCATGGCAGCGACGTCGACCTCACCCGGCTGCCGATCCAGACCTGCTGGCCGGGCGACGCGGGGCCGCTCGTCACCTGGGGCCTGGTGGTCACGCGCGGCCCGCAGCGCGTGCCCAGGCCGCGCCGCCGCCAGAACCTGGGCGTCTACCGCCAGCAGCTCATCGGCCAACGCGAGTTGGTCATGCGCTGGCTGGCGCATCGCGGCGGCGCGCTCGATTTTCGCGAGTTCGCGCTCGCCAACCCGGGGCGGCCGTTTCCGGTGGCGGTGGCGCTGGGCGCCGACCCGGCGACGATGCTGGGCGCGGTGACGCCTGTGCCCGACACGCTTTCCGAGTACCAGTTCGCCGGGCTGCTGCGCGGCAGCCGCACCGAAGTCGCCGACAGCCGCGTGGGTGAAGCGTTCGACGAGGGCGGAGCGGCGCTTCAGGTGCCCGCGAGCGCCGAGATCGTGCTCGAAGGGCACATTCCGCCGGCGCCGGCCGGGTTCAAGGCCAGCTCGCCGTTCGGCGTGCGCGTGGAAGAGCGGGGCGGCTACCTGCACGCCCTCGAGGGCCCCTTCGGCGACCACACCGGCTACTACAACGAACAGGACTGGTTCCCCGTCTTCCGCGTCGACCGCCTGACGCAGCGCACGAGCCCGATCTACCACACCACCTACACCGGCAAGCCGCCCGATGAGCCGGCCGTGCTCGGCGTGGCATTGAACGAGGTGTTCGTGCCGATCCTGCGCCGGCAGTTTCCGGAGATCACCGACTTCCACCTGCCGCCCGAAGGCTGCAGCTACCGCCTGGCGGTGGTATCGATCCGCAAGGCCTACGCCGGGCACGCCAAGCGGGTGATGTTCGGACTGTGGAGCTTCCTGCGCCAGTTCATGTACACCAAGTTCATCGTCGTCACCGACGACGACGTCGACATCCGCGACTGGAAGGAAGTGGTCTGGGCCATCACCACGCGCATGGACCCGGTGCGCGACACCACGCTCGTGGAGCACACGCCGATCGACTACCTCGACTTCGCCTCGCCGGTGAGCGGCCTGGGCGGCAAGATGGGGCTGGACGCGACGAACAAGTGGCCGGGCGAGACGGCGCGCGAGTGGGGCCGGCCGATCGCGATGGACCGCGACGTGAGTTCGCGCATGGCTGCACTGGCCGAGCGGTTCCTCAAGCCCTCGCCCTGAGCGAGCCGCCCGCTTGCGCCACGCCGCGCGCGGGTCTATCCTTTGCACCGCCTGCTCGCAGGCAAGACCGACGGCGCAATTCCCGCGCGTCAGGGGCCCCGGACCTCCTTTCTCCGGAGCCCCACCCGGCGGCGCAAGCCGCCCGCCCCTCCCCACCGGCGACGGTGCGGAGGGGTTGCTGTTTGATAGCCCGTCGCCGCCTGTCAAGCCAGATCCGCATGCGCGCGCCGCGCCACGAGCGCCGCGCGCGCCGTTCGATCGTGCCGCCCACCGGCGGCCGAGGGAGACCGATGTTCCAGCGTTTCGAACGCCTCGTGCATCCGTACCCGGATGCCCTGCCCGCGCCGCCGCCGAGGACCTTCTTCGCCTTCCTGTGGGCCTGTGCGGCGGGCGTGCGGCCGTACCTTTTCTGGGTGACCGTCTTCACCGCCGGCATCGGCGCCTTCGAGGCGCTGCTGTTCAGCATGATGGCGCACGTCGTCGATGTGCTGGCGCAGGTGAAGCCCGGCCAGCTGTGGCAGCGCGAAGGCTCGACGCTGATGCTGCTGGCCGGCGTGCTGCTCGGCTCGATCGCGCTGGTGGTGATGCAGGCGCTGCTGAAGTACCAGGCCGTCTACGGCAACTTCCCGATGCGGCTGCGCTGGAACTTCCATCGCCTGCTGCTCGAGCAGAGCATGAGCTTCTACCAGGACGAGTTCGCCGGCCGCATCGCCACCAAGGTGATGCAGACCTCGCTGGCAGTGCGCGACACCTGGCTCATCGTCACCGACATCCTCGTCTACGTCGTCATCTACTTCGTCACGATGGTGGGCATCGTCGGCGCCTTCGACCTCGTGCTGACGCTGCCCTTCCTCGGCTGGCTGGCGCTGTATGTGGCGGTCCTGTGGTACTTCGTGCCGCGCCTGGGCAAGGTGGCCAAGGCGCAGGCCGACGCGCGCTCGCTGATGACCGGCCGCGTCACCGACGCCTACACCAACATCGCCACCGTCAAGCTCTTCTCGCACGGGCACGGCGAGGCCGCCTTCGCGCGCGGCGCGATGCAGGAGTTCATGGTCACGGTGCACCAGCAGATGCGCATGGTCACCGGCTTCGAGATCTGCATCCAGGCGCTGTCGGTGGCGCTGGCGGCGGCCACGGCCGGCGCGTGCCTGTGGGGCTGGACGCAGGGCTCGGTGACGGTGGGCGCGGTGGCCGCCGCCACGGCGATGGCGTTCCGCCTGAACGGCATCTCGCACTGGATCATGTGGGAGATGGCGGCGCTGTTCGAGCACATCGGCACCGTGCAGGACGGCATGGCCACGCTTTCCAAGGCGAGGAGCGTCGTCGACCGCGCCGGCGCCGGCGAGCTGAAGGTCAGCCGCGGCGAGGTGCGCTTCGAGCACGTCAGCTTCGCCTACGGCGGCCGCAGGAACGTCGTCGAGGACTTCTCGCTCACCATCCGCCCGGGCGAGAAGATCGGCCTCGTCGGCCGCTCTGGCGCTGGCAAGAGCACCATCGTCAACCTGCTGCTGCGCCTGTACGACGTCGACAAGGGGCGCATCCTCGTCGACGGCCAGGACATCGCCGCCGTCACGCAGGAGAGCCTGCGCGCCCGCGTGGGCATGGTGACGCAGGACACGTCGCTGCTGCATCGCTCGGTGCGCGACAACATCGTCTACGGCCGCCCGCAGGCCAGCGAGGAGCAGATGCGCGGCGCCGCCGAACGGGCCGAAGCGCACGAGTTCATCGTCGGCCTCGCGGACCCCAAGGGCCGCCAGGCCTACGACGCGCATGTCGGCGAGCGCGGCGTCAAGCTCTCCGGCGGCCAGCGGCAGCGCATCGCCATCGCCCGCGTGATGCTCAAGGACGCGCCGATCCTGCTGCTGGACGAAGCGACGAGCGCGCTCGACAGCGAAGTCGAGGCAGCGATCCAGCGCAGCCTGTACGCGCTGATGGAAGGCAAGACGGTGGTGGCGATCGCGCACCGCCTGTCCACCATCGCCGCGATGGACCGGCTGGTGGTGATGGACCAGGGCCGGATCGTCGAGACCGGCGACCACGCCAGCCTCCTGGCGCAAGGCGGCATCTACGCCCGGTTGTGGGCGCACCAGAGCGGCGGCTTCCTCGGCGAGGAGACCGATGACGACGCCGCGCCGGTGGCTGCCGCCGGGCGCGCACGCCGCCCGGCGCTCGAGGCTGGCGACTGAAGGACAGCGAAGCGGAGATCGAAGCCTGAGATCGAAGCCGGCGTGGCAGCCGGCTTCATTCCAGCAGGAGGTCGGGCTCGCCGACCGCGACTGTCGCGTCGGTCGCGACCGTCGCGTCAGCCACCGCGGCCGGCGCACCGTCACCGGCTGCCCGCAGCGGGCTCAGCACCATCGGCCGCGTCTCGATCCAGCCCTCGCGGCGCGCAGCCTGCACGCGTGTCAGCGGCACTGCCGCGGCCGCTGCCGCCGCCCCGCTGCGGCCTGCCCCCGCGTTCGCCGGAAGGTTCGCAGCGGCCGGCAACGGCAACGGCGACGTCGCGGCCTGGCAGGCGCGGTCGCGGCGCAGCCGGTCGAGGTGCTCGCGCTGGCGCAGCCACTCCCAGCCGGCGACAACCATCGCCACGGCCACGAGGACCACGAGGAAGACTCCGGCCACGGAAAGCACAGCGGTCAGCATGCCCATGGCGCGGTTTCGGCTGCCGGGCCGATGGGCTTGAGCCCGATGCGCCCGCCCCAGCCGGCAGACAATCCACGGTCCGTGATCCGTGCCATGAGTAGCGAAACCTCCACCGTCCCCGCCGCGCCGCCGCTCACCGGCTACAAGCCGTTCTGGGCCAGGCGCTTCGGCCCGGCGCCGTTCCTGCCCACCAGCCGCGCCGAGATGGACTCGCTCGGCTGGGACAGCTGCGACATCGTCATCGTCACCGGCGACGCCTACGTCGACCATCCGAGCTTCGGCATGGCCGTGATCGGCCGCGTGCTCGAGGCGCAGGGCTTTCGCGTCGGCATCGTCGCCCAGCCCGACTGGTCCTCGGCCGACGCATTCAAGGCGCTCGGGCGGCCGAACCTGTTCTTCGGCGTCGCCGCCGGCAACATGGATTCGATGATCAACCGCTACACCGCGGACCGGAAGATCCGCAGTGACGATGCCTACACCCCCGGCGGCGAGGCCGGCAAGCGGCCCGACCGTGCCACGCTCGTCTACACGCAGCGCTGCAAGGAGGCCTTCGCCGATGTGCCGGTCCTCATCGGCGGCATCGAGGCGAGCCTGCGCCGAATCGCGCACTACGACTACTGGCAGGACAAGGTGCGCCGCTCGATCCTCGTCGACAGCAAGGCCGACCTGCTGCTGTACGGCAACGCCGAGCGCGCGGTGGTGGAAGTGGCGCACCGGCTGGCGCGGCGCGAGCCGCTGCACGCGCTCACCGGCATCCGCGGCACCGCGTTCATGGTGCGCCACGGGCACGAGCCGCGCGGCTTCAGCGAGATCGACAGCACCGAGGTCGACCGGCCGGGGCGTATCGACGAGCACATCCACCCCTACCTCGCCGCCGAGGAGGCTGCCGCGCGCGGCGCCGGCTGCGAAGCCGCGGTTGTTCCTCTCTCGCCGCCACGCGGGGACGCGGGCCGGGGCGAGGCGGGGGCTGCGCTCGCGACGATCGCCATGCCGGTTTCGCGGGTCCCCCCGAGGACCGGCGCCGTCGCACTGCCGCCGCGCGACAAGACGGTGATCCGCCTGCCCGCCTACGAGCAGGTGAAGAGCGACCCCGTGCTCTACGCGCACGCCAACCGCGTGCTGCACCTGGAGACCAACCCCGGCAACGCACGCGCACTGGTGCAGCGCTACGACTTCCACGGTGCGCCGCGCGACCTGTGGATCAACCCGCCGCCGATCCCGCTGACGACGCCCGAGATGGACCACGTCTTCGGCCTGCCCTATGCGCGCAGCCCGCACCCGCGCTACGCCGACGAGCGCGGCGGCCACGACGGGCCGACGAAGATCCCGGCCTGGGAGATGATCCGCACCAGCATCAACATCATGCGCGGCTGCTTCGGCGGCTGCACCTTCTGCTCGATCACCGAGCACGAGGGGCGCATCATCCAGAGCCGCAGCGAAGCGTCGATCCTCAAGGAGATCGAAGACGTGCGCGACCGCGTGCGCGGCTTCACCGGCGTCATCAGCGACCTCGGCGGCCCCACCGCCAACATGTGGCGCCTGGGCTGCAAGAGCCGCGAGATCGAGGCCGCGTGCCGCAAGCCCAGCTGCGTCTACCCCGGCATCTGCGGCAACCTGAACACCGACCACGCGCCGCTGGTGGCGCTGTATCGCAAGGCGCGCTCGCTGCCCGGGGTGAAGAAGATCCTCATCGGCTCGGGCCTGCGCTACGACCTGGCGGTGAGGAGCCCGGAGTACGTGCAGGAACTCGCCGCCCACCATGTCGGCGGTTATCTCAAGATCGCCCCCGAGCACACCGAGGCCGGGCCGCTTTCGAAGATGATGAAGCCGGGCATCGGCGCCTACGACCGCTTCAAGCAGCTCTTCGAGGCAGCCAGCGCGGCGGCCGGCAAGGAGCAGTTCCTGATCCCTTACTTCATCGCCGCGCACCCGGGCACGAGCGACGAAGACATGATGAACCTGGCGCTGTGGCTGAAGAAGAACGGCTTCAAGGCCGACCAGGTGCAGACCTTCTACCCGAGCCCGATGGCCACGGCCACCGCGATGTACCACACCGGCCTCAATCCGCTGAAGGGCCTCAGCCGCGACCTCGGCCCCGGCGGCCGCGCCGAGCGGGTGGACATCGTGCGCGGCGAGCGCCGCCGCCGGCTGCACAAGGCCTTCCTGCGCTGGCACGACCCGGCCAACTGGCCGCTGCTGCGCGAGGCACTGAAGGACATGGGCCGCGCCGACCTGATCGGCAACGGCAGGCATCAGCTCATTCCCGCCTGGCAGCCGGCCGCGGGCAGCGGCTACCAGAGCGCGCGGCGCAAGAACTCCACCGCGCCCGGCGAGCGCCGCACCGCCACCGCGGTGCGCCGGGGCACTGCGCTGACGCAGCACACCGGGCTGCCGCCGCGGCCCGGCGGCGCTCCGGCGCGCAAGGCGAAGGCGAAGTAGCCGGCGGCGTTCGCGTCGCGCCCGGCCCGGGGGCGTAACGCGTCCGGCCGCCGTCAGACGCCGACGTCGGCCAGCGCGTCGCGCAGCTGCACCAGGTCGGCAGGCGTGTTGTACGCCTGCACCGAGACGCGCACGAACACGCGGCCGGCGTGCAGCGTCACCGGCACTTCGATGCGCCGTTCGTCGAAGAGCCAGCGCCGCAGTGCCTCGGCCGCGCCGCCTTGCGGGCTCACCCGCACGGGGATCGGCACCATCTGCGCCAGCGCGTCGCTGGGCGCGATGGGCACCAGGCCGTTGCGCGCCAGCACCTCGCGCTGCAGCTCCAGGGCCATCTCGTGGCAGAGCCGGCGCAGGGCCGGCCAGTCGTGCCGGGCCATGAACTCGATCGCCGCCGGCACGGCGAGGAAGGCCGAGAGGTCGCGCGTGCCTTGCCATTGCAGCCGCCGCTCCAGCGCGCTGCGGCCGGTGTAGGCGTCGAAGCCGGTGTGGCCGGTCCCTTCGGCCTGGCGCGCACCGCCGCCGCCGGCGCCGGTGTCATGGCCCGTGTCCTCGCCGGTGGCGCCATCGCTGTCCGCGGCCGCGAGCGCCTCGGCCACGTAGCCCCAGCTCACCACCGGCGCTTCGAGCAGGGCCGGGCCGAGGCGCCCCGCGGGCCGCACGTGCAGGAAGCCGCTGCCCTTGGGCGCGCACATCCACTTGTGGCAGTTGCCGGTGTAGAAGTCGGCGCCCAGGCGCCCGAGGTCCAGCGACACCTGCCCCGGCGCGTGCGCGCCGTCGACCAGCGTGGCAATGCCGCGCCGGCGCGCCGCCTCGCACAGCGCCTGCACCGGAAAGACCAGTGCCGTGGTCGAGGCGATGTGGCTGGCGAAGACGAGCCGCGTGCGCGGGGTGGCCGCCGCCATCAGGCGCTCGACGAACGCTGCCGGCTCGAACGGCAGCGGAACCTGCACGATGCGCAGCACCGCGCCCGTCTCGGCGCAGCGGCGGCGCCAGGCGGCGATGCAGGCGCCGTACTCGTGATCGGTGGTGAGCACCTCGTCGCCCGGCGCCAGCGCCAACGAGCGCGCCACCGTGTTGACGCCCGTGGTCGCGTTGGGCACGAAGACCAGATCCTCCGCGTCGGCGCCGACGAACGCGGCGAGCCGCCCGCGCGCCTCGCGCAGCAGCGCCGCCGAGGCGCGGCCGAGAAATGCCACCGGGTTGCGCTCCATCTCGAGCTGCCAGCGCTGCTGCGCCTCGAGCACCTCGCGCGGCGTGGCGCCGAACGATCCGTGGTTGAGGAAGGTGACGGCGGAGTCGAGGAGGAAATGTTCACGCATGGCCGCCGGGATCATCGCATTGGCGCCGCGGCGGCACTGCGCTCGCCCGTTCCCCGCGCTGGAGGGCCCCCTCTCGTGTCAGGCGGATTCCGACGCAGACTCCACCAAAGGCCCGACGCGATTTGCCCCTTTGGTGTCATGGGCGCGCTGCCGATGCCGACCTAGCCTTCACGTCAAGCATCGAGCGCCACCCGCAACGACCGCCATGAACGCCATCGCCACCGACGCCTCGCGATTCGTGCTCCGCTTCGAGTCGCTGTTCGACCCCGGCCGCGGCCTCGCCTTCCCGTGCGACGAGCACGGCCAGGTGACGCTGGACGAACTGTCCGAGCGCGCGCGCCGCAACTACTTCTACGCCCGCGTCGTCGTCGGGCACGAGTTCGCCACGCCGGCGGTGATGCGCACCGACGATTGAGCCCGGGGCTGCTCGCAGCCGCCCTGTCGCCCGCGCAGAGCCGGGCGCACAACGACAATCGCCGGCCATGGCTGCCGGCAACCTCCTCGCGCTGATCGACGACATCGCCACCATCCTCGATGACGTGGCCCTGCTCAGCAAGGTGGCGGCCAAGAAGACCGCCGGCGTCCTCGGCGACGACCTGGCGCTCAACGCCCAGCAGGTCACCGGCGTCGCCGGCGCGCGCGAACTGCCCGTGGTGTGGGCGGTGGCCAGGGGATCGCTCGTCAACAAGGCCGTCCTCGTGCCGGCGGCGCTGGCGATCAGTGCCTTCGCCCCGGCGCTCGTGGTGCCGCTGCTGATGCTGGGCGGCGCCTTTCTGTGCTTCGAAGGCGTCGAGAAGCTGGCGCACCGCCTGCTGCACAGCCGCGCCGAGGACGACGCGCAGCGGGCGGAACTGAAGCATGCGCTCGAAGACCCGAAGACCGATGTGATGGCGCTGGAGCGCGAGAAGATCAGGGGCGCCGTGCGCACCGACTTCGTGCTGTCGGCCGAGATCATCGTCATCGCGCTCGGCACCGTCGCCCAGGAGCCGCTGGCCACGCGCGTGGGCGTGCTGGTGGCCATCGCGGTGTTGATGACCGCCGGCGTCTACGGCCTCGTGGCGGGCATCGTCAAGCTCGACGACGCCGGCCTGTGGCTGGCGCGGCGGGCCAACGCGGCGGCGCGGGCGCTGGGCCGGGGGATCGTGCGCGCCGCGCCCTGGCTGATGAAGGCGCTGTCGGTCGCCGGCACGGCGGCGATGTTCCTCGTCGGCGGCAACATCCTCACGCATGGCGTGGCGCCGGCGGCGCACCTCATCGAACGCTTGACCGCGAACCTCGCCGGCCTTGCCGGCACGCTGGCAACGGCGCTGGCCGAGGGCTTGTTCGGCATGGTGGCGGGCGCGGTGTTGCTGATGCTGTGGCTGCCGGTGCAGCGGCTGCTGGCGCGGCGACGCGCGGCTTCAGCGTGAACGCAGTGCGCTGGGCGCGGGCGCGTCAACGCCTGCCGCGGCGGCCCTCCGCGCAGCCGCAGCCGCGGCCGCTCAGGAGCCGACCTTGCTCACGCCCAGCAGTTCCACTTCGAACTGCAGGACGGCGTTCGGCGGGATGACGCCGCCGGCGCCGCGCTCGCCGTAGGCGATGGCCGCGGGGCAGGTCAGCTTGGCCTGGCCGCCGACCTTCATCCGCTGCACGCCCTCGGTCCAGCAGCGGATGACGCGGTTCAGCGGGAAGCTGGCCGGCTCTCCGCGCGAGTAGGAGCTGTCGAACTCGCGCCCGTCGGGGAAGCGGCCGCGGTAGTGCACGCGCACGGTATCGGTGGCGCCGGGGCTTTCGCCGCGGCCTTCCTTCAGCGCCCGGTAGACGAGGCCGCTTTGGGTGACGACGGCACCCTTCTCGGCGGCCGCTGCGGCGAGCGGATCGCCGGCCGCGGCTTGCTGCGCGAATGCGTTGCCGAGCGAGGCGAGCATGACCGCGCAGGGCACGAGGCCCCGGCGCAGCAGGCACAGGAGGCGAAGGAAGAACGACGAGGCGGGTGTCTTCATGCCCGCGATGCTAGCGGGCCGGCGCGGCCGCCCTCGGTGCGGGGCGCGCCCAGTTCGCGCTGCAGCGCGTCGATGCCGTCCAGCAGCGCGCAGAACTTCGCGCCGAAGCCGGTCAGCCGGTACTCCACGCGCGGCGGCAGTTCGGCGAAGCTGTGCTTGTCGAGGATGCCGAAGCGCACGAGCTTGGCCAGGCGCTCGTTGAGCACCTTCTTCGACAGGCCCTCGATGGCGTGTTCGAGCGCACCGGGCCGGTGGATGCCGCGGCGCACCGCCCCCAACACCGCCAGCGACCACTTGCAGCCGACGATGTCTTCGACCATGCGCGCCACCGCCGGGCGTTCAGCGGCCGCAGCGTGGCTGTCGCCGGCAGCGGCGACCGCTTCGACATCGCTGTGTTGGGAGGAGGCCACGCTCTTCATCGATGGACACCGTTTCGTGCCCGGGGCACCGCCGGGTGCCTGCTGTTCAGCGCCGAAAGCCGATGCTGCAATGCGCGCCGCCGCTTCCGGCAAGGTGAACGGATTCTAGGAGTGACGATGGGCAACGGGACTTCGAAGGTGGCAACGCATCGCATCGCCGCGGGCCGCGCGGCGGTGGGCGCGGCGATCGTTGCAGTGGCAGCCGCGACCGCGGCTCTGGCTGCCGGCACGGCGACAGCGGCCGATCCGCCGCCGGTGGCCTACCCCGAGGGCTACCGCCAGTGGACGCACGTGAAGAGCATGGTGATCCAGCCGGGCCACCCGCTGGCCGAAGCCTTCGGCGGAATCCACCACCTCTACGCCAACGGCAAGGCGCTGGCCGGCTACAAGGCCGGCGGCAAGTTCGCCGACGGCTCGGTGATCGTGTTCGATCTGCTCGAGGCGAAGACTGCCGACAACGCCGTGCAGGAAGGCTCGCGCAAGGTCGTGGGCGTGATGGTCAAGGACGCTCGCCGCTACGCCGCCACCGGCGGCTGGGGCTATGAAGGCTTCAAGGGCGACTCGAAGACCGAACGCGCGGTGGGCGCCAAGGCCGCCACGGCCTGCTTCCAGTGCCACCAGGCGAAGAAGGACAACGACTTCGTCTTCTCGGCCTGGCGTCCGTGAGCTTCCAGGCCTAGCGGGCGCCCTCGAACTGGCGCGCGAACCAGTCGTTCAGGAGCCGCTTCTCGTAGGGCAGGTCGCCCTCGGCCGGCGTGGCCGGCCGGCTGCCGAAGAGGTAGCCGAGGTCGCTGAGCCGTTGCTCGCCGCTCTTGACGGCGCTGCCGCCTTGCTCGAGCGTCCAGCGCAGCGCCAGCTTCGGCCAGTCGGCGCCGCCGCGCAGCACGCGCAGTTCGGTGGCGCCGCGCATGCGTTCGCTGCCCGCGAGGTCGACGTCGGTGAACTGCACGCGCAGGCGCTGCCCCTCGGGCAGGCGCTGCGCGAGTTGCTGCACGTGCCCGGCCAGCGCGGCGAGCGCGCGCTCGCGCTCGTGCGAAGTGCGGCCGGCGTCGGTGAACTTCTCCGGCTCGACGAAGCGGACCTCGGCGGTGCCGGCAGCGCGCGCCGGCTTTGCCAGGGCCACCAGCGCTGCGGCCGAAAGCAAGGCGAGGGCGGTGGCGAGGAGCATGCTGCGGATGGCGTGCGACATGGGGACACCTCCTTGGCGGCTGTGGCTGGCGGCGGCCGTTCGCGGCTGTTGTTCGCCGCTCCCGGCAACGCCCGGGCGAAACTCTACGCCGCTGGCGCCGCCCGTGGCGCACCCTCCCTCTGCAAAGATAGGTGTCGCGCTGCCGCGGCCCGCTGCGAGTTCAGCCCCGGTCGGCCGCCCCAGGCGCCCGGGACGCCTCAGGCGCCGCCTCACGCGCCTGAGGCGCTAGGCGCCAGGCGCCACACTGGCGCGCCTCAGGCGGCGCCGCCGCCGTGGGCCCAGCTGTCCTTCAACGGGGTGATGCGGTTGAACACCGGCGCCTGGGCGTCATGCAGCACGCGGTCGGCCACGAAGTAGCCGTGGCGCTCGAACTGGAAGCGCTGCTCGCGAACGGCACTGGCCAGGCCCGGCTCCAGCCAGCCTTGCACGACGACGAGGCTGGCCGGGTTCAGGGCCTGGCGGAAGTCGCGGCCGCCGGCTTCGGGCTGCGCCTCCATGAAGAGGCGGTCGTACAGGTTCACGCGCGCCGGCAATGCGTCGTGCCTGCCGACCCAGGTGATGGTGCCCTTGACCTTCACCGCGTCGGCACCGGGCGTGCCGCTCTTGGTGTCGGGCACCACGGTGGCCAGCACGCGCGTGATGCGGCCGCCGGCGTCCTTCTCGCAGCCGCTGCATTGCACGACGAAGCCGTACTTCAGCCGCACGCGGTTGCCGGGGAAGAGGCGGAAGAAGCCCTTCGGCGGCGTCTCGGCGAAGTCGTCGCGTTCGATCCACAGCTGCGGCCCGAGGCCGAAGCGGCGCACGCCGAGCTCCGGGCGCTGCGGGTGCGCCGGCGCCTGGCACGGCTCGATGTGCCCGGCGCTGCCGAACACCGCCGCCCAGTTGGTGAGGACCAGTGGCAGCGGGTCGAGCACCGCCATCGCGCGCGGCGCCTGGCCCTCGAGGTCGGCGCGCAGGCAGCCGTCGAGCACCGAGTAGTCGAGCCAGATGTTGGTCTTGCTGGCACCGCTGGCGTCGGCCATCGCGCGGATGCTCGCTGCCGTGTAGCCGCGCCGGCGCATGCCGAAGACGGTGGGCATGCGCGGGTCGTCCCAGCCTGCGACGACCTTCTCTTCCACCAGCGCGCGCAGCTTGCGCTTACTGGTGATGACGTAGGAGAGGTTCAGGCGCCCGAACTCGTACTGCTTCGGCAGCGGGCGTGCCAGCAGCCCGAGGTCGGCCAGATGTTCCAGCAGCCAGTCGTAGAACGGGCGCTGGTCCTCGAACTCCAGCGTGCAGATGCTGTGCGTGATGCGCTCCAGCGCGTCCTCGATCGGGTGGGCATACGTGTACATCGGGTAGATGCACCAGCGGTCGCCCGTGTTGTGGTGGGTGGCGCGGCGGATGCGGTACAGCGTCGGGTCGCGCAGGTTGATGTTGGGGCTGGCGAGGTCGATCTTGGCGCGCAGCACCATCGCGCCGTCGGCGTGCTTGCCATCGCGCATTTCGCGCAGGCGCGCCAGGTTCTGCTCGGGCGGGCGGCTGCGGAACGGGCTCGCGGTGCCCGGCGTGGTGAAGTCGCCGCGGTTGGCACGCATCTCCTCGGCGCTCTGCTCATCGACGTAGGCGAGCCCCGCCTCGACCAGCGCCTCGGCGGCGCGGTACATGAAGTCGAAGTAGTCGCTGGCGAAGTACAGGTGCGACGTCCTGCCTGGCGCGCCCTCCGTCTCCCAGTCGAAGCCGAGCCAGTGCACCGCCTCGATGATGGCGTCGACGTACTCCTGCTCTTCCTTCTCGGGGTTGGTGTCGTCGAAGCGCAGGTGGCACACGCCGCCGTAGTCGCGCGCGAGGCCGAAGTTCAGGCAGATGCTCTTGGCGTGCCCCACGTGCAGGTAGCCGTTGGGCTCGGGCGGAAACCGCGTGCGGATGCGCGCCGGGTCGGGCGCGCCGGCGGCGTGGTGCGCGGCGTCCCCGGGGCTGCCGCCGAAGGGGCGGCTGTCGTAGGTGCCGGCCGCGAGGTCGCGCTCGATGATGGCGCGCAGGAAGTTGTGGCCGCTGCGCGATTCGGCGGCGGCTTCCTGGTCGTCGGGTGCCGCGGGGCGGGAGGATGCCGGTTTCATGTCGTTGCGAGGTGGCCGGCGATTCTACGAAGGGGCCTGCGAATGACCGGCGGAGATGACCCGCGAAGATGACCCGCGAAGACGGCCCGCCAGGCGTCGCCGTCCCTGGCGGCCCCGGTCCGCGCGCTGTCGTCTGCTGCGGCCGCGCCCCCTGCGGCCAGCGCAATAATGCCCCTTAGCCGTCGACGCCCAGGCCCCTCAGGCCGGGTTCGCGACGCAAGTTCGAACGCAGCAGGTCCCCGTGATGTCCCCCCCCGATGTGTCCCCCGAAACGGCCGCCGCCGAACCGGCGCTCGCGCGCCCCGGCCCCCGCGCCGCCCTGCGGCCGCACCCCGCGATGCCGGCGTACTACGGCGAGGGCCTGGCGCCGCGGCGCGCCTTCCTGCGCCAGGTGTTCGACGACACCGCCGCAGACTACGACCGCGTCGAGTCGCTGCTGGCTTGGGGCAGCGGCCGCTGGTACCGGCGCGAAGCGCTGCTGCGTGCGGGGCTCGCCGCGGGCATGGCCGCGTGCGATGTCGGCTGCGGCACCGGCCTCGTCACCCGCGAGGCGCTGGCGATCGTCGGCGAGCGCGGTTCGGTGCTCGGCGTCGATCCGAGCCCCGGCATGATGAACGAGGCGCATCTGGGCGAGCGCGCCAAGATGATCGAAGGGCGCGCCGAAGCCATTCCGCGGCCCGACGCCAGCTTCGACTTCCTCGTCATGGGCTACGCGCTGCGCCACGTCGACGACGTCGACGCCTCTTTCACCGAGTTCCGCCGCGTGCTGCGCCCGGGCGCGCGCGTGCTGGTGCTGGAGATCACGCGGCCCGAAGGCGCGTTCGCGCGCATGCTGCTGAAGGCGTACATGCACTCGGTGGTGCCGCTGCTGGCCTGGTTCGTCTCGCGCCGAAGCGGCACGCGGCGGCTTTGGCGCTACTACTGGGACACCATCGAGGCGTGCATCGCGCCGCCGCTGGTGCTGGGCGCGCTGGAGCGCGCCGGCTTCACCGACGTGCGCCGGCATGTCGAGCTCGGCATCTTCTCCGAATACACGGCCACCGTGCCGCAGCCCCGGCCATGACCACGGCCGCAGCGGGCGGTTTCGACTGCGACGTGCTCGTCGCCGGCGGTGGCCCGGCCGGCAGCACGCTGGCGGCGCTGCTGGCGCGCGAAGGCCGCTCGGTGGTGCTGCTGGAGAAGGACCGCCACCCGCGCTTCCACGTCGGCGAGTCGCTGCTGCCGGCCAACGCGCGCCTGTTCGACGATCTCGGCGTGCGCGAGGCGGTCGAGCGCATCGGCATCGTCAAGCTCGGCGCCGAGTTCGTCTCGCCGCACCACGCACACGCCAGCATCGTCGAGTTCGCCGACGCGATGGACAAGTCGATGCCGCTGGCCTGGCAGGTGCGCCGCTCGCAGTTCGACGAGATCCTCGTCGGCGCGGCCGAACGCGCCGGCGCGAAGGTGCGCCAGGGCTGCGCCGTTCGCGACGTGGCGTTCGACGCCGACGGCGTCACCGTGCAGGCGCAGCCGGGCGCGGCGGCCGCCGCGCCGCAGACTCTGCGCGCCCGCTACTTCGTCGACGCCACCGGCCGCGACACGCTGCTGGCCACCAAGTTCGGCATCAAGCGCAAGCACAAGAAGCACAACAGCGCGGCGCTGTTCGGCCACTTCCGCGGCGCCCGCCGGCTGCCCGGGAAGATGGAAGGCAGCATCACGATCTTCTGGTTCGAGCACGGCTGGTTCTGGTTCATCCCGCTGGCCGACGGCACCACCAGCGTCGGCGCGGTGTGCTGGCCGCACTACCTGAAGACGCGCGACAAGCCGCTGAAGGACTTCTTCCTCGAGACGGTGGCGATGTCGCCGCCGCTGGCCGAACGACTGCAAGGCGCCGAACTCGTCGACGACGCCGTCTACGCCACCGGCAACTACGCCTACGCCGCCGAGCGTGCCAGCGGCGATCGGTACGTCTCGGTGGGCGACTCCTACGCCTTCATCGACCCGGTGTTCTCCTCGGGCGTGTACCTGGCGATGGCGAGCTCCTATGCGGCGCTGCCGCTGGTGACGAAGACGCTCGACGCCGGCCCCGCCGCCGCCGCGGCCGAGCGTGCCCGCTTCGAGGCCCACATGCGCAAGGGGCCGCGGGTGTTCAACTGGTTCATCGTGCGCATGACCAACCCGGCCATCCGTGAGCTGTTCATGCACCCGCGCAACGTGCTGCGCGCCAAGGAGGCGGTGCTGGGCGTGCTGGCCGGCGACATCTTCAGTGCCACGCCGCTGTGGCGCGGCCTGCTCGCGTTCAAGTTCTTCTACTACACCACCTCGCTCGTGATGCTGCCGCGCTCGCTGCGCGCCTGGCGCGAGCGGCGCGCGCTGATCCGCGACGTCGGCGCGCTGAAGGGCGAGAACGTGATGGTGCCGGGGCGGTGATGGCCGGCACCACCGCGCGCAAGGGGCCGCGTTGACGATCGCGCAGGGCGCGGCGCCGGCGACGCTGGCGCTGCTGTTCGCTTTGGCGGCAACGGCGCCCGCCGCCGCTGCCGCCGTGGCCGAAGGCGCGCCAGCGGCGCCGGCGGCAACGGGCGACGGCACCGCTGCCACCGGGACGGGCGCGCGCTTTCGCGATGCGCCGCTGTGGGAGCTCGGCGTCGGCGCCGCGGCGCTGCAGTTGCCGCACTACCGCGGCTCGGAGCAGTCGCATTCGTGGCTGTTGGCGGTGCCCTATGCCGTCTACCGCGGCCGCTTCCTGCGCGCCGACCGGGAAGGCGCGCGCGCCGTGCTGCTCGAACGCAGCGCTTTCGAAGTCGACCTGAGCCTGGCCGGCAGCGCGCCCGTGCGCAGCGAGGACAACCGCGCCCGCCAGGGCATGCCCGGCCTCGCGCCGACGGTGGAGTTCGGCCCCAACGCCACCCTCACGCTCGCGCGCGGCAGCCAGAGCAAGGTGGAACTGCGCGTTCCGGTGCGCGCCGCCTTCACCGTGCAGCGGTCTTCGCGTGCCATCGGCTGGACCACTTCGCCGTACGTCACGGCCGAGTGGAAGCAGGGCGGCTGGGACCTCGGCGTTCGCGCCGGCGGCTTGTGGGGCGACCGCCGCCTCAACGGCTACACCTACGACGTGCCGAGCGAGTTCGCCACGGCCACGCGGCCGGCTTACCGCGCCGGCAGCGGCTATGCGGGGTGGCAGCTGACGGCCGGCGCCTCGCGTCGCTTCGAGTCGCTGTGGCTGGGCGGCTTCTTGCGTGCCGACAGCGTCGAGGGCGCCGTCTTCGCCGGCAGTCCGCTGGTCACCCGGCGCAGCACCTGGTCGGCCGGCATCGCGCTGTCGTGGATCTTCGCCCGTTCGGCGGTGCTGGTGAGGGTGCCCGATTGAGCGCCGGACGAGACGACGCCTTCGCCCCTGCAGCGACACCGGCGCCGACACCGGCGCCGGCGCCGGCGCCGGCCCCGGTCGCCGTGCCGCTGCTGCTCAGGCCGCTGGCCTGGCTTTCGCTGCAGGCCCAGCTCGTCGCGCTGGCGCTGGCTTCGATCGTGTTCAACCTGGGCGCGTTCGTGCTCTATCCGCTGCTGCCGCGCGCGCTCGGCCGCCGTCTCGGCCGCGCCGGCATCGCCAACGGCTACCGCGGCTACTGGCGTTTCACGCGGCCGTTCGGCCTGCTGCGCCTGCATGCCGAGGCGCTGGACGTGCTGCGCGACGAGGCGGGCCTGGTCATCGTCGCCAACCACCCGAGCCTGCTCGACGCGATGATGCTGGTGGCGCGCCTGCCGCGCAGCGGCTGCGTGATGAAGGCGAGCCTGCTGCGCAACCCCTTCCTCGGCGCCGGCGCGCTGCTGGCGCGCTACATCCCCAACGACTCGGCGCACGGCATGGTGCGCCGGGCCGTGGCCGACCTGCGCGAAGGCGGCCAGCTCGTCATGTTCCCCGAAGGCACGCGCACGACGCGCGCGCCGGTCAACGCCTTCCAGCCGGGCTTCGCGCTCATCGCCAAGCACGCCCAGGTGCCGATCCAGACGGCGTTCATCGACACCCGCTCGCCCTACCTCGGCAAGGGCTGGCCGCTGTGGCGGCTGCCGCCGCTGCCGATCGAGTTCTCGGTGCGCCTGGGGCAGCGCTTCGAACCGCAGGCCGACCACGAGGCGCTGACGCGGCAGATCGAGGCTTACTTCGCTGCCGGAGTCTGCGGGGCGGCCGGCGCAGCCAGCCCGGCGGCGCCCCCGGCATGAGCGGCGCATGAACGCCCCGTCAGCGCCAGCGCCTCGGCCGGCGGCCGCGGCGTCGGCCACGCATCTGGTGCTGATCCCCAGCTACAACACCGGCGCCAAGGTCTACGAGACGGTGGCCGCCGCGCGCGCGCAGTGGTGTCCCGTTTGGGTGGTCGTCGACGGCAGCGACGACGGCACCGCCGAGGGCCTACGCGGCATGGCCGCGGCCGACGCCGGACTCGAAGTGCACGTCTTGCCCGAGAACCGCGGCAAGGGTGCCGCTGTTCTGCACGGCCTGCAGGAAGCGCAGCGGCGCGGCTACACGCACGCGCTGGCGATGGACTCCGACGGCCAGCACCCGGCAGCGCTGATCCCCCGGTTCATGCAGGCGTCGATGGCGCGGCCCGAAACGATGGTCCTCGGCCGCCCGGTGTTCGATGCCAGTGCGCCGCTCATCCGCGTGCGCGGGCGGCGCATCTCCAACGGCTGGACGAACCTCGAGACGCTGGGCGCCGGCATCGGCGATTCGCTGTACGGCTTTCGCGTCTACCCGGTGGCGGCGCTGGCCGAGGTGATGCGCCGCCAGCCGTGGATGCGCCGCTTCGACTTCGACACCGAAGCCGCGGTGCGCTTGGCCTGGCGCGGCGTGAAGCCGGTGAACCTGGACGCGCCGGTGAAGTACCTGAGCGCCGCCGAAGGCGGCGTTTCGCACTTCCGCTACGGCCGCGATAACGTGCTGCTGACCTGGATGCACGCGCGGCTGATGGTCGAGTTCCTGCTGCGCCTTCCCGCGCTGCTTCTGCGGCGCCTGACGCGCCGGCCGCCGTTTCAGCCGTGAGCGTGCGCGCAGCGCGCGCGCACCGGCGCCGCGGGGGGGCTCAGGCCGGCGCGCGCTCGCGCAGCGGCGCGAACAGCATCGACGGGTAGCTCGCCGCCGCCCGCCGCGCCGCGAGCGCCGCGCGCAGGTCGCGCGCTTCAAGCCCTTCGCTCTCGCTGTCGGCGCGCGCGAGCAACTGGGCGGCCAGCGCCAGCAGCCGGTCGGCGCCTTGCGCGATGCGTTCGCGCAAGGCGGCGTCGTCCAGCGTGTCGCCCAGGCTGCGGTTGAGCTCGACGAACCAGGGCACCGCAGCCTGGTCCAGCATCGCCGGCGCGGCGCGGCGCGTCTGCGCGCGGCCCCAGCCGCGCCGCTTCGACCACTCGCGCAGCAGCGCCTGCACGCCGGTGTTGAGCTGCTGGCACAGTGCCAGCGCGTCGCGCTGGTGCGCCAGCGTCGCCAGGTCGGCCAGGCGCCCGTGGCAGGCCAGCTGCGCCAGGACGCTCCAGTAGTACGTGTAGTCCCAGATCACCTTGCACGGCAGCACCTCGGCGTCGCCGAAGATGCCGTACTGGCCGACGTACAGCGCCATCGTGCTGTCGTAGAAGCTCCTGAAGATCTGCTCGTAGACCTGGGCGTGCGCGGCCAGCGGCAGCCCCGCGCGGTCGCGCGCGACGAGCTCGGTGATGTAGGTGTTGCCGATGCCGATGAAGTCGCTGCCCGGCGAATAGAACGGGTCGAGGAAGCGCCCGGCCTCGCCGGCCAGCGCCCAGCGCTCGGCCGAGAACACCTGCGCGCAATCGTGGCTGAAGTGGCGCAGGAAGGCGAAGTCCTGCAGCGTGTGCCGGTGCGGGTCGAGGTCGTCGAAGACGAGTGGCTGGAACTCCGCCAGCCACTGCATCGCGCGCTCGAACGTGTTCATGCGCTCCAGCGGGTGAAAGCGCGGGTCGGCGACGATGCCCACCGAGTGCGAGCCCGAGGCGAGCGGGATCAGCCACACCCAGTAGCCGGCGCCGACGAGGTGGTTCGTGGAAAGCCAGCGCGTCGGCGTGGCGGTGCGCGCGCGCCACGCGGCGTCATCGCTGAAGCGGTCGACGTCGATGCGCCGCGCGACGCGGAACCACACCGCGTGCACGGCGTGCTCGTTGTCGCGCGCCAGGCCGAGCTGGCGCTTGAGCACGCCGGCACGGCCGCAGGCGTCGATGAGCCAGCGGGCGCGGCTGGTGCGTTCGCCGCTGCGTTCGCCGCGGCGTTCGCCATCCTTGCCGCCGTCACGCGGGGCGTCACCTTCACCGTCACCGCTGCCCTCGCCTGCCGCGCCATGCCAATGCACCGTGTGCGGCGCCCGGCCGCGGCCGAGATCGGCGCCGCGGATGCGCGCCCCGTCGACGAAGCGCACGCCGCGCCGCTGCGCTTCCTCGGCGAGGAAGTTCTCGAACAGGCCGCGGTCGATCTGGTAGGCGGGGAACGGCAGCGGCCGGCTGGCGCCGAGCTCCACGACGCCGGCCAGGTCGCGCCGGCCTTCGCTGAAGAAGAAGCGAAAGCCGAACTTGCGAAGCTGCGAGCGCTCCAGGTGCTCCTTCAGCCCCAGCACTTCGGCGAAATAGTGGGCGCCGATCTCCACCGTGCTTTCGCCGACCTTGTGTCGCGCCAGCGGCACGGGGTGGCGGCGGCGTTCGAGCACGAGGACGTCGATGTCGGCGAAGCGCCGGCGAAGCTGCAGCGCCAGCGTCAGCCCGGCCAGGCCGCCGCCCATGATGACCACGTCGTGCAGGTCGCCGGCACGGCTGTCGTTGGCGGCCACATCGCTGCGGCCTGCGCTGCCCGGGGTGCCCGGGGTGCCCGGGGTGCCGTCCCTGTCGTTCGCCTCGCGCATCTCGCCTCCCATGCGGAACGCAGCGCCGATGATGCCCGTGCCGCTGCGGCGCGGCACGCCGGCCGTGTCAACCCGCCGCGGCGCAGGGTTGCAGTGCGAGCCGCAGCACGGCGCCCGCGCCGCAGCGCAGGGCGATCCGCACGGCGCCCGCCGCGAACGCCTCGCCCGGGGCCGGCGCCGCGCCGGTCGCCTGCCCCTCGCCCTGGGCCTGCGCTTCGCCCATCGCGTGCGCTTCGCCCTTCGCCAGCGCTTCGGCCACAGGCAGCGCGTCGGCCAACGCGTTCGCAGCGAGCGTTCGTGCGGCGGCGCTCGTCGGCGCCCTGTCGGCTGCGTCCGGGCCGCCTTCGTCGGCCGCAGCAGCCAGCGACCAGTGCAGCGCGAAGCGGCTGCGCGGGCCGGCGCGCGGCGCGAGCACCAGCGCCATGCCGAAGAGGCCGCGGCTCGCGTTGACGCCGGCCAGCGGCCCGGCCGCTTCGGTGTCGCAGCCGACGAGCAGCACGGGCGCGTCGTCCGAGGCCACCTGCGCCAGCGCTTCGAGCAAGCCGGCGCCGAAGCTGTGCTCGAAGGCCGCCAGCGCCGTGCTCGCGGCATGGCTGCCGCTGGCCATGGCCCAGTAGCCCGAAGGCGCGTTGTGCACCGAGTGGTGGAAGCGCGTGGGCGACAGCAGCCGCGGGTCGGCCGCCAGCGTGCGCGCCAGCGCATCGACGATCGGCAGGTCGCCGTGCGCCGAGGTGAACACGCTCGCAAGCGCCGCGGCGTCATGGCCCGACATCGCGATCGCCTGCTCGGCCACCTGCAGCGCCACCCGCACCGAATCGGGCGCGCGGCGGCGCTCGTTGGGCGCCAGGCCCGTGGGCTGAGCGCGCGCGGGCGGCGATGCCTCGCCGTGGCCCGCGCCGGCGCTGTGGCCCGCGCTGTCGCCGTGGCCCGCGCTGTCGCCGTCGCCACGCAGCGCGCGGGCCGCCGCGTCCCACCGCGGCCACGCCGGGGTCCACAGCGCGATGCCGTCGATGAACGCCAGGCGCTGCGGCCCAGCGCTGCCGGCGGCGGCAGGCACCGTGCCCGAGGTGCCCGAGGTGCCCGCGGCGTCCACGCTCGTCATGCCGCGCCTGCGAAGACCAGCACCGCGTTGCTGCCGCCGAAGCCGAACGAGTGGCTGACGGCGATGCGGATCTGCTGCGCGCGCGGCGCCAACACGAGCCGCATGCCGAACGCCGGGTCGGGCGCCTCGGGCTCTTCGCAACCGGTGCTGCCGGGCACCACGCCGTGCCCGAGCGCCAGCAGGCACAGCGCGGCTTCGAGCATGCCGGCCGCGCCCATCGCGTGCCCGGTCAGGCCCTTGGTCGCGCTGACGAGCGTGCGCGGCCCGTAGCGGCGCGCCACGAGGCCTGCCTCGACCTCGTCGTTCTTCGCACTCGCGGTGCCGTGCAGGTTCACGTAGTCGACCGCATCGCCGGCCATCCCCGCCCGCGCCAGCGCTGCCCCGAGCGCGATGTCGGCGCCCAGCCCTTGCGGGTGCGGGCTCGACATGTGGAAGGCGTCGCTCGCCTCGCCGTGGCCGATGAGGCGCGCTGCGGCGTCCTCGCCGGCGCCGCCTTCGTCGCCGCGTTCGAGCAGCGCGAAGCCGGCCGCCTCGCCGATGCTGATGCCGTCGCGGCGGCGGTCGAACGGGCGGCAAGGCGTTGCCGACAGCAGCCCGAGCGAAGCGAAGCCCCACAGCAGGCTGGCGCCCAGCGCCTCGACGCCGCCGACCACCACCGCGTCGACGAGGCCCAGGCGCAGCCAGCGTTCGGCGAGCGCGAACACCTTGGCGCTGGAGGAGCACGCCGTCGACACCGTCACCGCCGGCCCGGCGACACCCAGCACCTCGGCGGCGAACATCGCCAGTGCGTGCGGCGTGTTCAGGCGCGCCTGCCGCATGGCCGGCGGGAAGCCGCCGTCGCGGGCGAGCTGCCGGTACGCGGCCTCGGTCACGCCGATCGTGGACGCCGAAGTCCCCAGCGCCAGGCCAACGCGCGTGGCGCCGTGCCGCTTCACGGCCTGGCGGGCGTGCTCGGCGAAGTCGTCGGCGTTCAGGCCGAGCCACGCCAGGCGCGTGGCGCGCGCATCCCAGCGCTCGGCGAGCTGCGGCGGCAGCGTCGCGCCCGCGTCGTGGCGGCTGGCCGCTTCGTCGTCCAGCGCAGCGACGCGGCCCACGTGCGTGGCCAGGGGCGGGTCTGTGCTCACGTTCGGCGTCAGCTTCGTGCGACCGTCGCGCAGCGCCGCCAGCAGCGCCGCCTGGCCGACGCCCGCGGCCGAGACGGTGCTGAAGGCGCGCACGGCGATCGGGCGCATCGCGCCGAACGTCAGTAGAGCCCGCCGTTGACCGAGATCACCTGGCCGGTGATGTAGCCCGCCGCCGGGCCGGCGAGGAAGCCGGCGAGCGCGGCCACTTCGTCGGGCGTGCCGGCGCGCTGCGCGGGCACGAGGCGGCGGATCGTCTCGGCGTCGAAGGCGGCGCCGCGCGCGCGCCCAGCGACGCTGGCGCTGCGGGTCGCGCCCGGGGCGGTGCCGGCGGCGGTCATGTCCGCGGTGACCGCGTTCCCCGTCGCCATCGGCGACTCGATGATCCCTGGTGCGATGGCGTTCACCGTCACGCCGCGGCTGGCCAGTTCGATGGCCAGCGCCTTGGTGGCGCTGTTCAGCGCCCCCTTGGCGGCGGCGTAGTTCACCTGGCCGCGGTTGCCGGCCAGCGCCGCCACCGAGCTGATGTTGATGATGCGGCCCCAGCGCGTGCGCAGCATCGGCAGCACCAGTGGCTGCGTGACACGGAAGAAGCCGTTCAGCGAGATGTCGATGACGCGGTGCCACTGCGCCGCGCGCATGCCCGGGAACACCGCGTCGTCGTGTGTGCCGGCGTTGTTGACGACGATCTGCACCGGCCCGCCTTCGAGCATCCGCTGGCAGGCGGCGGCGACGGCGGCGTCGTCGCCGAGGTCGAAGACCACCGCCTCGGCGCGGCCGCCGGCGGCAGCGATCTCGCCGGCGAGCGCGGCGAGCAGCGCGGGCCGCGAATGGCCATGCAGCAGCACCGTGGCGCCGTCGGCGGCCAGCCGGCGCGCGATGGCGCTGCCGATCGCGCCGCTGGCCCCGGTGACGAGGGCGCGGCGGCCGGCGAGCGGGGAGACGGCGGCGACCATCGCGAGACCCGAGCCCTGACCCCGGCCTAGCGCGGCCCGGGCCCCTGCGGCGCAGCGGGCGCTGGCAGCGGGCTGTTCAACACCACCGTCGCGCGGCCCTCGGCGAGCGCGCCGCCGTCGGCGTCGCGCAGCGCGAAGCGGTACATCGCCTGCCGTTCGTCGCCGGCCAGTCGCTCGGCCAGCAGCGACAGCGGCCCTTTCGCGGTGTCCAGCCGCCGCACGTGCAGTTGAACGCCGCGCGCGCTGGCCAGGAACCCCGGCGTGGGCGGCGCGCCGGCGCCCGCGGCGAGCGCGGCGTGCAGGGCCATCGCCTGCGCGGCGTACTCGATGGCCGCGCTGGCCGGCAGGCCGAGGTCGCGGTCGTTGTCGTTGCCGTGGCCGCGGCCGTGGTCGTTGCCGGCGGCCCGGCCGTCAGCGCCGCGGTCGCGCAGCGGATGGCGCGCATCGGCGTGGCCGCTGATGCTGCACTCGATCGCGCCGGCGTCCCAGCGCAGCAGCCGGTCGAGCAGGCACATCGCGCCGCTGTGCGGCACGCGCGCGGCGATGCCGGCGTGGTCCAGCGTCGCGGGCGCGCGGCCGGCAGCGGTGGCTCCGTTCACGGGCAGCGCTCCACCGCCACCTCGAGGGTGCAGCCGTCGGCGGCATCGAGCAGCACGCCCGCGGTGGCGCAGGATTGGGCCATCGCCGCCAGCAGCGGCAGCGCGCGCGCCGCCGGGATCTGGCCGCGCAGTGCTTCCAGCCGGGCATCGGCGCCGGGCGTGGCCGGCTGGGGCTCCGCCCGCAGGCTGACGCGCAACGCCCACGGCCCCCGTTGCGCCGAAGGGCGCACCCCGGAACGCGGCGACAGCACCAGTGCCACGGCCATCGTGTCGGGCAGCGGGCGCAGCGCATGCAGCGGCTCGGGGTACGGCACGTCGTAGGCGACGAGGAGGACGTCGTCGCCCTTGACGTGGCAGGTGACGGCCGCTTCGAGCAGGCCGGCGCCGAAGCTGGCGTCGAACACCGCGAGGCTGGTCGAGGCGCACATCGAATGGGTGGCGATGTGCCAGTAGCCGGCCGGCGTGTTGTGCACCGAGTTCGTGAAGCGCGTGGGCGAGACGATGCGCGCCGCCGGGTCGGCGGCGGCCAGCGCCTCGCACAGCGCGTGGCAGTTCGCCGGGTCGCCGGTGGAGGAGGTGAACACCGTGGCCAGGCGCGCCGGGTCGGCGTCGGCCATCGCCACCGCCTCGTCGGCCACGGCGAGCGCTGCCTTCACCACCGTGCCGGCCCGCCGGCGCTCGTTGGCGGCCAGGCGGCTGGGCGCCGGCACGAGGGTGGCTGCGTGCTGCCAGGTGGCGGGTGCCCGCAGCGCTGCCGCTGCCGCGGCCCAGCCGGGCAGGCCGGGGCCGAGCACGCCCACGCCGCGCAGCCACAGCTCGATGCCGCCGGCGGTGGTGGTCATCGGCGCACCTCGCCGGGGGCCGCGAAGACGAGGCAGGCATTGCTGCCGCCGAAGCCGAACGAGTTGCTGGCGACGATGCGCGGCCGCGCCTGGCGCGCCTCGCGCAGCACCGGCACCTGCAAGGCGGGATCGGACTCGCGCAGGTTCAGCGTCGGCGGCAGCACGCCGCTGCGCAGCGCCAGCAGCGCCAGCACCGCCTCGACGCCGCCGGCCGCGCCCAGCGCGTGGCCGGTGTAGCCCTTGGTGCTGCTGCACGCGAGCGTGCTCTTCGCCGCGGCGCCGAAGACGCTCGTCACGGCGAAGTCCTCGGCGGCGTCGTTGCCCGGCGTCGCCGTGCCGTGCAGGTTCAGGTAGTCGATGTCGCCGGGGCCGAGCGCGGCGGCCGCGAGCGCTTCGCGCATCGCCGCGGCGGCGCCGGCGCCCTCGGGGTGCGGCGCGCTCATGTGGTGGCCGTCGCTGCTCTCGCCGCAGGACAGCAGCTCGGCGAGCACCTCGCCGCGCGGCGAGCGCTCCAGCAGCGCGAAGGCGGCGCCTTCGCCGAGCGACAGGCCGCGCCGGTGCCGGTCCCACGGGCGGCAGATCTCGGGCGACACCAGCTCGAGCGCGCGAAAGCCGTACAGCGTCGTCATGCACAGCGTGTCGACGCCGCCGACCACCGCCGCATCGACGAGGCCGGCAGCGAGGAAGCGCGCCGCGGTGCCGAACACCTTGGCACTGGACGAGCATGCGGTGCTCACCACCTGGGCCGGGCCGGTGAGCCCGAGCGCGGCGCGCACGTAGCGCGCCAGCGAATACGTGTTGTGCGTGCGTGCGTAGTCGAGCCACGGCGGCAGCGCGCCGGTGGCCGCGTCGCGGTGGCGGTAGGCGATCTCGGTGGACAGGATCGCCGAGGTGCTGGTACCGAGGAAGACGCCGACGCGGTGCGCGCCGCAGCGGGCCGAGGCTGCATGCACGGCGGCGGCGAAACCGTCGCTGGCCAGCGCCAGTTCGGCCAGGCGGTTGTTGCGGCAGTCGAAGGCGGCCAGGTGCGCGGGCAGCCGCATCTCGTCGAGCTCATCGACGACGCCGAGCCAGGTGTCGATGTCGGTGGCGGTCTCGAACGTGCGCCGCGCGAGGCCGCTGGTGCCCGCGGCCAGCGCCGCCGCCGTGCGCTCGGTGCCGCGGCCGAGCGCCGTCACCAGCGTGCAGGCGGTCAACGGCCACGGCGCCTGGCGCAGCGCTGCGCCCGCGGCGGCCGCGGCGGCCGACACGCCCGGTGCGCCAGACGGGCGGGACGCGCCGGGGGCGCCGGGGGCGCCCGGCGCGGCATGGCCGGCCGCGGGCCCGCTCGCTGGCGCCAGGTGGACCATCGCGTTCAGGCCCGGCCGACGACGTCGGCCACCAGCAGCACGTTCGCGAACGGCGTGCCGTGGCTCATCGGCACGCTTTGCACGGCGAAGCCGAGTTCCTGCAGCAACGCGATCCACGCTGCGAGCGGCCGGCCCCAGGTGGGCGGTGCGGTGTGGCCGCGCACGAAGGTGACGGCACGATCGACCCACTGGCTGATGGCGAAGCCGCGCTCGCTCGCCGCGTCGCCCACCCGCAGCAGCAGCCGGCGCGGCATGTCGGGGCGGCCCTGGAGCAGCGCGTCGCGCACGCGCGTCAGGAGCGCCGACTGCGCCGCATGGTCGACGTAGTGCAGCGAGTCGAGGATGACGACGCGCTCGCAGGGCGGCAGCACGGCGGTGCGCATGTCGGCGCATTCGAAGGTGGGCGCCAGTGCCAGCGCCGCGCTGGCGGCGCGGGCGCGTTCGACGTCGCGCGGCATCAGTTCGATGCCGTGGTAGCCGCTGGCGCTTGCCGGCGGCGGCCAGCGCACCGGCCAGCGGCCGCTCGCACCGAGGTCGGCGCAGGCTTGCAGCAGTGCCGCCAGCAGGCCCTGGCCGCAGCCGATGTCGACGAAGCGCGCGCCGCCGCCGAGGTCGCCTCGTTCGAGCAGGCCGCGGAAGACCGGATCGTGCCCGAGCTTGCCGCGCGCGAAATGCCAGGCGAAGCGGCCGGCGGCACGGTAAGGGGCGCTCGCTTGCTCGCGCAACTCGCGCCAGGCGGCATCCGGCGCGGCGGGGGCCGGCACCGGGGTGCCGCCGCTCGCCGCGGCGGCCGTGCCGCTTCGGGCAGGCAGGTCGTCGAGCTTCATGCGCGCTGCGGGAGGGAAGAGGACATGCTCGTCAAAATTCTGGCACAGGGAACAACCGCGCCCGGCGCTGTCCGACAGGGGTTGCTCGGGGGTGGCTCAGGGGTGGTTCGGGGCGGGCTCAGGGGTGGTTCGGGGCGCCTGCGCGGTGCCGCGAAAGCGGCGACTGGAGCCCGCGCCTCATGCCTCTAGTGGCTGCCGTGCCGTGCCGGCCGCGCGAACACCGCGGCCAGCACGAGCGCCAGCAGCGCCCCCGGCGCGACGACGCTGCCGATGGCGGCCAGCGCGGGGATGCGCGAGAACGCCAGCAGCGCGAACGTGGCCACGGTGGTGAGGTTGGCCAGCAGCAGCGAAGCCAGCGTCTCGGGGTCGAGGCCGGCAGGTTCGGTGCCGCGGGGGGCGCCGGCCGCGGGCGCGTGCTGCACCTGATCGAAGAACAGCGCGTAGTTCGAGCCCACCGCCACCACGAGCAGCAGGCCCACGAGGTGCAGGATGCCCAGCGTCGCTGCGGACAGCGCCAGCCCGGCCAGCACCAGCAGCACGGCCAGCGCGAGCGGCTGGCACACGGCGAGCGTTCGCCGCACATCGCGCAGCACCAGCGCCATCAGCGCCACGACCGCCGCGGCACCGAGCAGCGCCTGCCACAGCGCTTCGCGCAGGTAGCGCCCGTACAGGTGGTCGAGCTCGGCCTTCACGTCGAGCACCTGCGTGCCGGGAAGGCCGGCCAGTGCGGCGGTGACGGCCGCGGTGTCGATGCCGCGTTCGGCCGCGGCGCCGGCGGCCGGTGGGGCCGCCTGCAGCGGCAGCAGCGCGGTGTGCAGGCGCGGGCCTGCGCCGCCGCCGGTTGCCTCGCCGCCGGCGGCCGGGCGCAGCAGCAGCGCGTCGACGAGCGGCTTCACCGGCGAGGCCGCGACGGCCTCGGCCGTGATCGGCGCCGCCGCGCGCGCGCGCTCGATCTCGGCGGCGAACGAGGCCGCCAGCGTGGCGGCCTGCGGGGCCAGGGGCGTGCCGGCAGCCGCTTGCGCGAAGAGCGCCGGCAGCGCCGCCGGCTCGGGCAGGCTGGCGCGGCGGCGCTCCTGCGTGGCGCGACTGGGCAGCCAGCGCGTCACGCTGTCGAAGCCGCCGAGCTGGCCGCGGCCGACGAGCGCTTCGAGCCTCGCCGCGGCCGCTTCGGCGCGCACGAGCGTCGTCTCGATGTCGGCGCCTTGCACCACCACCAGCGTGCGGGCGTCGCTGGCGCCGAGGTCGGCGCGCAGCGCCGCATCGAGCGCCAGCGCCTCGCGCGACAGCGGGCTCAGTGCCGCGAGGTCGGCGCGCCAGAGGTCGGCGCGGACGAACAGCACCAGCAGCGCCGCCGCCCCGAGCACGAGCGCGGGCCCGCGCAGCCGCGGCAGTGCCGCCGCCGCGGCGCCGGTGGCGCGGCCGAGCGCGGCACGCAGGCCGGTGCCCGGCGCGCCGTCGGGCAGCAGCACCGGCAGCAGCCAGCGCGTGGTGAGCGCGGCGCCCGCGAGCCCGGCGATCGAGAACACGCCCAGTTGCGCCAGGCCCGGGAAGCCGGAGAACACCAGCGCCGCGAAGCCGAACACCGAAGTCGCCAGGCCGAGCCGCATCGTCGGCCAGCCCGTGGCGAGCCACTGCCGCCAGCCCGGCCCGGCCGGCGCGCCCGCCTCGCCCGCGGCGCCGGTCCCGGTTCCGGTTCCGGTTCCGGTCCCGGTTCCGGCAGCGGTCGTCGCGGCGCGGCGAGCCTGCACGAGGTAGTAGATGGCGTAGTCGACCGACTCACCGATCAGCGTGGCGCCGAAGCCGAGCGTCATGCCGTGCACCTGGCCGAAGCCGAGCGCCACCGCGGCGATGCCGGCCAGCACGCCGCTGGCCACCGGCAGCACCGCGGTGGCCAGCGCCTTCGGGCTGGCGAAGGCCGCCAGCAGCAGCGCGGCGACGATCGCCGTGCCGGCGATGCCGAGCCAGTGCACTTCGCGCTGGATGACGGCGCGGCTTTGCACGGCAAAGAGCGGCGCGCCGGAGATCTGCAGCGCCAGGCCGGATGCCGGTGCTGATGCCGGTGCGGAGGCCGGTGCGGAGGCCGGTGCGGAGGCCGGCGCTGCCGCCGGCAGCGCCGCGACCGCCGAGCGCACGCGCTGCACCGCCACCTCCTGCGCGTCGAGGTCGGCGCCTTCGGCCTTCGTGCTGGCCAGCAGCACGGCGCGCGGCGCCAGGCGCGACATCCACACGCCGCCTTCGAGCCGCGGTGCCTCGGCGGGGATCATCGCTTCGACGATGCGCTGCATCTCGCCGGTGGGGTCGCGCGGCAGCGCTTCGCGCGCTGCGCTTCCGGCCGGCGTGCCCAGCAGCGACAGCGTGTCGGCGAGTGCCTCGGCCAGTCCCGCCGCCGTGAAGCGCTGCGGCACCACCGCGGGGCTCAAGGCGTAGCGGTGTTCGAAGAGCCAGCGGCCGACTTCGGCGAAGGCGGTGCGCTCGCCGTTCTGCACCTGCTCGAACAGGCCGCTGCTGCGCAGGGCCGCCGCCAGCGCGCGCGAGGCCTCGGCGCGCGCGGCGGCCGAGCCGCCTTCGATGCCGATCAGCAGCGTGCGCGAAGGCAGGCCGCTTTGCAGCTGCGCGATGAGGAGCTGCTGGCGCGCGTCGGGGCTCCTGGGCAGGAACGCCGAGAGGTCAGCGGTGTAGCTGGCGCGCGCCACGACCCACGCCGCCAGCGCCATTGCGGCCAGCCACAGACCGAGCACCGCGGCGCGCTGCGCGCGCGAGAGTGCCGCGGCGCGCTGCGCACGCGAGGGGGCACCGGCCGCGGTCATCGCGGCGCGGGGCCGGAAGCGCTGCCCGCTGCGGGAACCGCGGCCGCCGCGGGCGCGGCGCCGCGCGCCAGCGGCTCGATCGTCATCAGCGAGCGTTGCTGGCCGGGCATCTGCATGTCCACGCTGCGCAGGTCGCCCTGCGTGCCCGAAATCTGCAGCTGCTGCACCTGCGACGCGAGCGTGCCCTCCAGCGGCACCAGGGTCAGCGTCCACAGCCGCGCCTGGCCCTGCAGGTGCAGCGCGAAGTGCTTGCGCAGCAGCGCCGCGTTGCCCGACAGCGTGCCGCGCAGCCCCTCGACCAGCGCCACCAGTTCGGGCACCGCATCGAGCGTCAGCACGCGCGAGCGGCCGCCGCGCTCCAGGCGGATCTGGTTGCCCTCCACCTCCATGCGCTCGCGCCGCGGCTCCAGCGTCTCGCGCGAGAAGCGGTCGGGGGCGGTAAAGCTGAGCAGGCCGCTCGAGCGCAGCGGGCCTTCGAAGCCGGCGACGGTGCGCTCTTCGGTGAAGCGGGCCTGGCCGCTGCCGCGCTGCGCCAGCAGGACCATCAGCGCGTCGATGTCGAAGGGACGGCCGGCCTGTGCGAGCGCCGCCTTGGGCAGCGCGCTGACGACGGCGGCGGCTGCGATCGTGCAGCCGGCCGCGCGGACGAGGGCGCGCCGTTCAGGCTTCATGCCAGAAGTCGTGGAAGTTGAACCAGTTGTACGGCGCCTCGCGCACCAGCGCCTCCAGCTTCGCGACGTAGGCGCGCATCGCCTCCCGCACGAGGCGCTCGCGCTCGCCGGCGTCGTCGGTGCGCTCGCGGAAGTCGGCCAGCGGCTCGAAGCGCACCTCGTAGCGGCGGCCACCGTGGTACAGGCCGACCATGAAGATGACGCGCCGGCGCAGCAGTTGCGCCAGGCGCAGCGGCCCGTCGCCGAAGTGCGCCGTGCGGCCGAGGAAGGGCAGCGCCACGCTGCCGGCGCGCGCCGGGTCGCCGGGCAGGAAGCGGTCGCCCAGCAGCCCGGCGAGTCCGCCGCCGTCGAGCCAGTCGCGGATGGCCAGCGTGCTGCCGGCGCGGCCGATGGGGATGATGTTCAGCTCGAACTGCGGTGCCACGCTTTGCAGAACGGCGTGGATCAGGCGCGCGTTGTCGGGGTACATCACCATCGCCACGCGCATCTGCTGGCGGCTTTGCCCCACCGCGTGCAGCGCCTCGAAGCTGCCGATGTGGGCGCCGAGCAGGAACGCGCCGCGCCCTTCGGCGAGCGTGGCGTCGACCAGCTCGGCGCCGTTGAGCTGCACGTCGAACTCGTGCAGTGCGCCGCGCGCGAAGTAGATGCGGTCGAGCACCGTCGAGGCGAAGGTGTGGAAATGCCGCCAGCTGTCGGCCAGCGTCGGCCGGCGGCCGAGCGCGCGTTCGAGGTAGCGCGCCGAGTGGCGGCGGGCGGTGGGCGCGAAGCACACGAAGTACAGCGTGACCGGCAGCAGCACGCCGCGCGCGATGCGCCGGCCCAGGCGCACCGCGATCCACGCCATCAGCGCCAGCGCGAAGCGGTTGCTGCGCTCGGGCGCGGCGGCCCAGTCGGCGGCGCGCGGGGCGCCGGGGCCGGCGCCGGGCCCGCCGCCCGTGGCGACTTCGTTCATCACGTCGCGCGGCGGCCAGATCGAGGTCATGGCGCTGCTCGCGCGGCCGGCGTGGCGGTGTCGCCGGCCGCAGCGGCGGCGCGCCCGATCTGCCCGCGCGAGACGACGCGTTCGCCGGCGCTGCATTCGAAGGCGACGCCGTTGCCGGCCGGGCGCAGCGTCACTGCGACGCGCTCGCCCGGCCCCACGGGCGCGAGGAACTTGACCTGCTCGACCGCCAGCGCCGCTGCATCGCCGCCGAGGTGGGCCAGCAGCGCCGGCCGCCGCCGCAGCGAGCGCAGCACGAAGCCCAGCAGCACCACGCCCGGCAGCAGCGGATGGCCCGGGAAGTGGCCGGCGAAGGCCGGGTGATCGGGGGCGGCATCGAACACGTCGGTGTCGTCGATCGCCTCCGAAGAGGCCCGAGCCGGCGCCGTTGCCCGGGGCGCCGCGTCCGGCTGCGCGGGCGCGGCCGCGTGAGCCAGCGTCGCGATGGCGAACTGCCGCAGCGCCGCCGTGGTGAGCTTGCCGGTCGCCTCGCGCGGCAGCGCCGGGACGTGCACCACGCGCCGCGGCACGAAGGCGCTTTCCAGCTCGCGCTTCAAGGCCGCGATGACCTCGCGCGCCGACAGGTGCGGCGCGACGACGAACGCGATCGGCCGGTGCACCGCTTCGAGGTCGCGGCCCTCGGCCGGCAGGTCGCCCGCCTCGGGCAGCCAGAAGGCGCCGTCGTCGACGCCCTCGACGCGGTTCAAGTGGAAGTTCAGATGCGCCAGCGAGCTGCGCTTGCCCGCCACGTGGATGAGGTCATTGGCGCGCCCGAGCAGGCGGAAGTGCCGCTCGTCGTGCAGCTCGAGCAGGTCGGCCAGCGGCGTGGGCTCGCTGACGTGGCCGCCGCTGACGACGAAGCGCTCGTCCGGCGGCGCTGCATCGCCCGCCGGCGCAGGACCGGCGGCTTCGGCCGTGCCGGCCTCGCGCACGATGCGCAGCTGCCCGAGCGTCGTCCAGGTGTCGCCTTGCGTGGTGCGCCGCGCCGCCACCTGGCCGGCCTCGGTGCAGCCGTAGATCTCGCCCAGGCAGGCGCCCATCGCTGCCTCGGCGCGGGCGGCCAGCTGCGGCGACAGCGGCGCCGTGGCCGACAGCACCAGGTCCACCGGCGGCAGCGCCACGCCCGAGTGCACCAGCGCCTTCAGGTGGAACGGCGTCGTGACGAGCGCGCGCGGCTGCGGCAGCCGGGCCAGCGCCGCGGCGATGTCGGCCGGGTAGAACGGCCGGGCGGCGTCGAAGCTGGCGCCGCCGAGCATCGCCAGCAGCACGCTCGACTCGAACCCGTAGCTGTGCTGCGCCGGCACCGTGGCGACGATCGCCAGCCCTTGCAGCGAAGGCCGGCCGAGCCACTCGGCCAGGCGTGCCGCCTCGGCGGCAATGTTGGCCGTGAGCGGGCCGAAGCGCTTGGCGTGCGGCTGCGGCGCGCCGGTGGAGCCGGAGGTCAGCAGGCACACGGCGGTGTGGTCGGCACCGATGCGCGGCACGGGCTGCACGTGCCGCGCCGCCGCGCCGCGCTGCGGCGAAGCCTCGGGGTGCGGCTCGAAGTGCACCGGCACCACCGGCAGGCCGCCGGCGTCGGTGCTGTCGGCGGCGGCCGCATCGACCAGCGCGTAGGCCGGCGGCCCGTCGGCGGGCAGTTGGCGCAGCGTCGCCGGCAGCGCGTTGGGCGGCATCAGGCTCGTCTGGCCGCGCAGCAGCGCTGCGGCCAGGCCGAGCGCGAAGTGCAGCCGGTCCTGGCACAGGTTGATGGCGCGGCCGCCGGCGGGCAGGCGCTCGGCGAGCGCAGCGGCGGCGGCCAGGAAGGCGTGGCCGTCGACCGGCTGGCCCTCTCGCCAGGCCAGCGGCGCGGCGAGATCGCGCGGGCCGAGCAGCGGCAGCGTCGCCGCGGCGCTCATCGCGGGGCTCCCGGCTGTGCGCCCGGCCGCGCTGCCGGTCGCGCCGGCAGCTGCGGCGCGGGCTGAACGGGGTGACGCTCGCGGAACGCGAGCCACACCGACAAGGGCGAGATGAACTCGAACTCGGGGTGCCGCCACCAGCGCCAGCCGTACTCGCCGATGAACAACGCCACCGCCGCCAGTGGCGTCAGCACGTTGCAGTACAGCGACCACCACGGCCACGGTGCGAGCGCGTAAAGCGCCAGCGAGACGCCGATCATGGCCAGGAAGTAGCCGCACCACACCTGCGTGAGCGCGCGGGTGTACGCGCGCATGGCCGGCGACACCGTGCGGTGCAGCCGCTCGGCCATGGCGGTGATCAGCGGCACGCTGCCGGCGCGCAGCGTCAGGCCGAACAGCGCCGCCAGCGCCGCGTGCACGCCGGCATGCTGCAGCACGTACATCAGGTGGATGTCCTCGACGCCGCCTTGCGCCACCACGGTGGCGACCGCGCCGAGGAAGAGCGCGCAGCCGGCCAGAGTGGGCCAATGCCGGCGCAGCCAGCCCGACAGCGCCACCGCGGCCCACAGCGGACCGAACAACGCCGCCACGCTCCACGGCCGGTCGGGGGCGTGCACCATCAGCAGGTGCGAGGCGAAGGCGTAGGCGCCGAGCGCCGCGCCGGTACCGGCGAGACGCCACATCGGCAGCGCGGGCGCTTGCTGCGGCACGGCCGCTCGTCGTTGCTTCGCGGCCGGCCGCGCGCTACTTGCTGCGGTGCTGCGCGACGTGCGCGGCAAGGCTGCGCAGGTTCTGGAAGATGCGCTGGTTGTTCTCGTCGTCCGAGCGCAACTGGAAGCCGTAGCGCTGCGAGATCTCCAGCGCCACTTCGAGGATGTCGATCGAGTCGAGACCGAGGCCGTCGCCGAACAGCGGCGCCAGCGGGTCGATCGCCTCGGCCGGGGTTTCCAGATTGAGCGCGTCGACGAAGAGCTGCGCCAGCTCCCGCTCCAGCGTCGAAGAAGGGGCGGCACCCCCGATGGCGATTTGCGGCAAAGACAAGTGAACCCCCTTGAGCCGGCGTGGCTGCCGCCGGTGCGGTGCATCGCAGCCGTGGCAGCGCTCGTTGCGGGCTGGTTCGGACGGGCGCAGCGCACGCCAACCCGGGAGCCGGCTGGAAAGCGGCGCATTCTAGGGCCGAGCGGGGCCCGCAACGGCCTCGCGGGCGGGCCTGGCGGCGCGCCGGGGACGCCTTGCCGGCGCCCGCCGGCCTACAGCGCCAGCGCGATCTCCGGCACGGCGCCGCGCAGGAAGAGCAGGGCGCCGGTGGTGCTGACGAGCCGGTCGTGCAGCACGCCGCGGCGGCCGAGGTGGTAGCCGCCCGGCCCGAGCACCAGCTCGCCGATGCGCATCTCGCCTTCGAGCACGAGGCATTCCTCGTCGCAGGGGTGGCGGTGCGGCGGCAGCGAGGCGCCGGGCGCCAGCCGCAGCAGGTACGACAGCGTCTGGCCCTCGTGGTGCAGCACCTTCATCGCCAGGCCCGGGCCGAAAGGCTGCCAGTCGCCTTCGGTCGCGGCCACCGTCAGGTGGCGCGGCGTGCTGTCGGCGGCGATGCGACGCAGCAGCCTTTGCTTGACGCGGGCCTGCACCGGCGCGTCCAGCGGCTCGGGGGCGACCGACTCGTCGAGCCACTCGAGGACATCGATGTCGAGCACCGAGGGGTGCCCGGGCGCCGCCGGCACCGCCGGCACCGCCGGCACCGCCGGCACCGCCGGCACCGCCGGCGCCGTCGCGCTCGTCGTCAGCGGTGGCTGGGCGGCCGGGGCTTCCTTTGGGTTGCCTGAAGGCGGGGGGGCGGAAGGGCGGTTCATGGGGTGGCGTCGAGCGCGTCGGGGCGCCGGGGCGGCAGGCCGAAGCGCTGGCGCAGCTTGTTCTGCGCCCGCAGCGCGTGCGACTTGACGGTGCCCAGCGGCATGCCGGTGCAGCGCGCGATCTCGGCGTGCGACAGCTCGCGCAGGTAGGCCAGGCCCAGCACCCAGCGCTCGGGCGAAGAGAGCGTGGCCAGCGCCGCGTGCAGCTCGGCACCGGCCTGGCGCTGCCAGAGCTGTTCGGAAGGGTCGGCCGGGTCGGCGCCGGCGCCGGTGGCGAGGGCGGCGGCCGGGTCACGCGCCTCGCTCGCGCCGGCCGCGGCAGCGTCGGCGCTCGCGGAAAAGGGTGTGGTCGGGGCGCGGTCGGGTCGCGCCGCGGCCGCGCGCAGTGCATCGACGCCGCGGCTGCGCACCAGCGTCAGCAGCCAGGTGACGGCGCTGCCGCGCGCCGCGTCGAAGCGCGCCGCGGTGCGCCAGGCCTCGAAGTAGCAGTCGGCGAGCAGGTCATCGACCTCGGCGTTGTCGCGCAGCAGCCGCCGCGCCACCGTGCGGGCGTAGGCGAAGGTGGCGTCGTAGAAGGACTCGAAGGCGGTGGCGTCGCCGCCGGCGCTGGCCGCGAGCAACGCAGCCAGACGCTGGTCGCGTTCCTGGCGCGCCTGGCAGGCGGGCAGCGGCTGGCGCGCGGGGCGGGTCATGGGCGGTGGCAGGGGCGCAAGCGCGGGTGCCGGGCGGCCCGCTCGCGTTTGCACCGGCGGCAGCGCCGGGCACCCCGGCCGCGGCATTATCCGCAGCCGCAGCGGCAGCCGCACCGGCGCAGTGGCGCGGGGCGGCGAGGCGACGGCGGGAAGGGCGAGCATGGCGAGGGGGTGATCGAAGGCGTCGACGATGGCCGGGTGCGCCGGCGGCCGCCTGGCTTGGCGCCTGGCCGTCGAACCTGCCCTTTCGATTACGGCCGGCCGGCCCCTGCGGATGCAGCGCCTGGCCGCGGCGCGCGGCCCGCCGCGGCCAGGCATTGCCTCTGGGTGCCGCGGGCTGCATCCGCGCCGGCCCGCACGCCGTATTCGCAGCACCCGGGCACGCCCGCCGAGGAGCCGCCATGCCTAGCTTTGCCGAGGTCAGCCACGACGAGTGGATCGCCGCACCCGAGGCGCGCGTGCGCAGCCAGTTCGCCGACCTGGAGCACCACATCGCCACCGGCGTGCACCCCAAGCTCGCCCTGCGTGTGCTGGGCGAGCGCGGCGCCGGCGGCGCCCTGCGCTACGAGCAGCGCGTGAAGCTGCTCGGACTCACCCAGCGCGACGTGTTCGAGCGTCGTTTCACCGCCGACGGCGCGATGGTGGACACCTCCGTCGAAGGCTTCAACCGCGGCGGCTCGCTGGCGTTCCGCTTCACGCCCGAGCCGCGCGGCGGCGCCGAGGGCACCTGCGTGCACATCACCATCCGCCTGCCGTTGCCGCCGCTGGTGGGGCCGCTGCTGCGGCCGCTGCTGCAAGCGCAGGTGCGGCGCGAGCTGCGCGCCGCAGCCGCCGAGGACAAGCACGACCTCGAAGTGCGCGGCTACCGCCCCGCCGCGGCTGCGGCACGGCCGCCCACCGCGCGGGCGGGCACCCCGGCGGCCGCCGTGGGCTTCGCCTCAGCGCCGCCTTGAGCCGCCGAGCAGCGAGCCGAGCACGCCGCGGATGATCTCGCGGCCCACCGCACTGCCGATGCTGCGCACGGCCGACGAGGCGGCCTTTTCGGCCAGCCCCGGATGGCGGCCGCCGCGCGGGCCGGTGCTGCCGAGGATGGCGTCCTTGAGCATGCCGCCCAGGCCGCCGCCGGCGGGCGCCGGAGCCTGCTGCGCCGTCGTGCCCGTGCCGGGCACGGTGGGCATCGGCAGGTCGCGCAGGCCGCCGGTCGTCGCGCTGCCGCTGCCCGACGAGGAGGGCGCCGCGCCGGCCCCGGCCTCGGCGCGGCCCTTCAGCCGCTCGTAGGCCGACTCGCGATCGACCGCCTTCTCGTAGGTGCCGGCCACCAGCGAACCGGCGAGCAACGCCTTGCGCTGCTCGGGCGTGATCGGGCCGATCTGGCTGCCCGGCGGGATGACGAAGACGCGCTCGGTGATGCTCGGGCGGCCCTTCTCGTCGAGGAAGCTGACGAGCGCCTCGCCGACGGCGAGTTCGGTGATCGCCGTGGCCAGGTCGGCGATCTTCGGGTTGGCGCGCATCGTCTCGGCGGCGCTCTTGACCGCCTTCTGGTCGCGCGGCGTGAAGGCACGCAGCGCGTGCTGCACGCGGTTGCCCAGCTGCGCCAGCACCGTGTCGGGCACGTCGAGCGGGTTCTGGGTCACGAAGTACACGCCCACGCCCTTGCTGCGCACCAGCCGCACGACGAGCTCGATGCGCTCCAGCAGCGCCTTGGGCGCGTCGTTGAACAGCAGGTGCGCCTCGTCGAAGAAGAAGACGAGCTTGGGCTTGTCGAGGTCGCCGACCTCGGGCAACGCCTCGAACAGCTCCGACAGCATCCACAGCAGGAAGGTCGCGTACAGGCGCGGCGCGTTCATCAGCTTGTCGGCGGTGAGGATGTTGATCACCCCCTTGCCATCGACCGTCTGCATGAAGTCGCCGATGTCGAGCATCGGCTCGCCGAAGAACTTGTCGCCGCCTTGCTCCTCGATCTGCAGCAGGCCGCGCTGGATGGCGCCGACGCTGGCGGCGCTGATGTTGCCGTACTCGGTGGTGAAGTCCTTGGCGTTGTCGCCGACGAACTGCAGCATCGCGCGCAGGTCCTTCATGTCCAGCAGCGCCAGGCCGTTGTCGTCGGCGATCTTGAACACGAGGTTGAGCACGCCCTGCTGCGTCTCGTTGAGCGCCAGCATGCGCGCCAGCAGCAGCGG
>JAEUPF010000049.1 GCA_016790425.1 Rubrivivax sp. | reverse complement strand
CTGACGCCGCCGCTGCGCCAGGGCGCCGACCGCGAGGCGCTGCGCGCGGCGCTGGCCGACGGCACGATCGATGCGCTGGGCTCCGACCACAACCCGGTGGCCGAGGACATGAAGAACCTGCCCTTCGGCGAGGCCGAGCCGGGGGCGACGGGGCTCGAACTGCTGCTCAGCTTGGCGCTGCGCTGGGGGCGCGACGCCGCGTTGCCGCTGGCGCGCACGCTCGCCTGCGTGACGAGCGCGCCGGTGCGCGTGCTGGGCGACGCGATCGGCTCGCTGGCCAGCAGCGCCGGCCGGCTCGTCGAAGGCGGCGTGGCCGACCTGTGCCTGGTCGATCCGCACGACGACTGGGCGGTGACGCCCGAGCGCCTGGTCAGCCAGGGCAAGCACACGCCGTTCTCGTTCGCCGGCACCGGCATGGCGATGACCGGGCGCGTGCGCATGACGCTGGTGGCCGGCACGCTGGCGCACCCGGCCGCGCCTGCGCTCGGGGCCGGCGCCGGCGCGGCCCGGTGACCGCGGCACCGGTCGCGCCGACCGGCGTGGCCGCGGCGCTGCGCGGCGCCTGGCGCCTGGCGCGCGCCACGCTGCACGGCCTGCACGGCCTGGGCGTCGTGCTCGTGCTGTTCCCCTTCTTCTCGCGCGGGCAACGCGAGGCGCGCATCCGCCGGTGGGCGGCCAGGATGTTCCGCATGCTCGGCATGCGGCTCGAGGTGCGCGGCACCTTCCGCGCTGGCGCCAAGCTGCTCGTGTCCAACCACCTCTCGTGGCTGGACATCATGGCGGTGCACGCCGCCTGCCCCGAAGCGCGCTTCGTCAGCAAGGCCGAGGTGCGGGATTGGCCGCTCGTCAACCGCCTCGTCGCCGCGGCGCGCACGCTGTACCTGGAGCGCGAGCGCGCCCGTGACGCGCTGCGCGTGGTGCACGAGATGGCGCAGGCCCTGGCCGACGGCGACACCGTGGCCGTGTTCCCCGAGGGCACCACCGGCACGGGGCACGCGTTGCTGCCGTTCCACGCCAACCTGCTGCAGGCAGCCATCAGCACGCGCACGCCGGTGCAGCCGCTGGCGCTGCGCTTCGCCGAGGCCGACGGCCGCGTGTGCGCCGCGGCCGACTTCAGCGGCGACATCACGATGTGGCAAAGCCTGTGGGCGCTGGCGCGCGCGCGCGGCATCGTCGTCTCGCTCGTCGTGCTGGCGGCGCATGACACCGCCCAGGCCGACCGGCGCGCGCTCGCCGCGCGCTTGCGCGAGGTCATCTCCGAAGCGCTGGCAGCGCTCGACGCGCCGGCTGCCCGCGACGATGCGCCCGATGCGCCCGATGCGCCCGATGCGCGAACGCCCGCGCCAGGCGGTGCCGTGTAGAGTCCCGGGCCATGGACCGATCGAGCGGCGTGCTGCTCGTCTTCGATGACGACGCGAGTGAGCGCGCGATGGGCGACCGGCTCGCCGCGGCGCTCGGCTGGCCGTGCGGCCTCGTGCGCCGGCATGCCTTCCCCGACGGCGAGACGCGGCTGACGCTGCCCGCGGCGCTGCCGCAGCGCGTGGCCGTGCTGCGCGGCCTGCACGATCCCAACGCCAAGCTCACCGAGCTGCTGCTGGCGGCCGCCGGTGCGCGCGAACTCGGCGCCGCGCGGCTGGCGCTGGTGTGCCCGTACCTGGCCTACATGCGCCAGGACATGGCCTTCAGCCCCGGCGAGGTGGTCAGCCAGCGCCACCTCGGCGGGCTGCTCGCCGGCGCCTTCGACGGCGTCGTGACCGTCGACCCGCACCTGCACCGCGTGGCAACGCTGGACGAAGTGCTGCCCGGCCGGCGCGGCGTGGCGGTGAGCGCGGCGCCACTGCTCGGCCGCTTCATCGCCGGGCGTGCGCCGGGCGCCTTGCTGCTGGCCCCCGACGAGGAAGCCGGGCGCTGGGTGGGTAGCGCCGCCGCGGTGTCCGGGCTCGACCATGCGGTGTGCGTGAAGAAGCGCCGCGGCGACCGCGACGTGGAGGTGGCGCTGCAAGGCGCCGCGGTGCGCGGCCGCGCCGTCGTCATCCTCGACGACGTGGCCAGCACGGGGCGCACGCTGGCGGCGGCGGCGCGTGCCGCGCTGGCCGCCGGCGCAGCCCGCGTCGACGTGGCGGTGACGCACGCGCTCTTCGTCGGCGACGCGCTCGAGCACGTGCGCGCCGCCGGCGTGCGCGAGGTCTGGAGCAGCGACTGCGTGCCGCACGCGAGCAACGCGGTCAGCGTGGTGCCATTGCTGGCGCAGGGACTCGAGCCGGTCATGAGGTGATCCGTGTGAGGAAGGCGTGAACGCGCCGGCACGCGTGCCGCTGTCGGAGGTCGGTGACCTGATGGCGCCGGGGCAGCCGCTGCCGTTCAGCGTCCTCGACGGCTTCGGCCGCCTGCTGCTGGCGCAGGGCCAGCGCCTGCACGACGCGCGCCAGCTGAAGGCCCTGCTGGAGCGCGGCGCCTGCGTCGAAGTCGAGGAAGCGCAGCAGGCGCGCCGGCAGCGCGCCGCCGGCGCCGGCGCCGGCAGCCCGGCGCCCTCGACGCGGGAGCCGACCTGGTTCGACCGCTTCGAGCGCCAGGTGTGGACGCTGGATGAACTGCTGCGCGCGCTGGTCAAGGGTGAAGTGACCGGCGAGGTTGGCGCCGGCAGCCTTGCCGAACGTCTGGGCGCCTTCGCCGACAGCTTCATCGCCGAAGTCGAGCGCCATCCCGACGCGGCGCTGTTCCTCGCCGTGCGCCAGGGCGGGCACCGGCATGCGCTGTACTCGCTGACGCACGGCCTGAACGCGGCCACCGTGGCCCTGCTGGCGGCGCGCCAGCTCGGCTGGCCGGCGCCGCGCGCGCGCAGCGTCGTGCTGGCGGCGTTGACGATGAACGTCACCATCACCGCGCTGCAAACGCGCATGGCCGAGCAGAAGGAGCCGCCGAGCAAGGGCCAGCTCGACCTCATCCGCGCCCACCCGCACGCGGCTGCCGAACTGCTGGCCGCGGCGGGCGTTGCCAACGAGGACTGGCTCGAAGCGGTGCGCGACCACCACGAGCGTGCCGGCGGCGGCGGCTACCCGCGCGGCGATGTCGCGCCCGGCGACGCCGCCGGCCTCTTGCGCGCCGCCGACGTCTACGCTGCGAAGATCAGCCCGCGCACGCTGCGCCCGGCGCTGTCGCCGCAGCTCGCTGCGCGGCAGCTCTTCCAGGAACAGGGTGGCGGGCCGCTCGCCGCGGCGTTGATCAAGGCGGTGGGCGTGTACCCGCCGGGCGACCTGGTGACGCTGAAGAACGGCGAGGTGGCGGTGGTGGTGATGCGCACTGCCGTGGGCAACGCGCCGCAGGTGGCGGTGCTGTTCAGCCGCGAAGGCAAGCCGGTGCCGGGGACGCCGCGGCGCGACACCACGCAAGGCGACACCGCGATCGCCGCCGCGCTGGCCGACCGTTCGCGCGTGCCGCGCCTGCTGCCCGAGGCGGTGTACGGGCTGCTGAAGTAGCGTGCGCCGGGGGCGCCGCCGTGCGCCGCCGGGGCTCTCAGCCCTGGCGGCCCTGTGCCGCCACCGCCGCCGCGGCGCGCGCGGCCGCCTCGGGGTCGCCGAGGTAACGGCGGGACAGCGGGCGCAACTGCGCGTCCAGCTCGTAGACGAGCGGAATGCCGTTGGGGATGTTGAGGCCGACGATGTCGGCGTCGCTGATGCCGTCCAGGTACTTCACGAGCGCGCGGATGCTGTTGCCGTGCGCGGCGACGACGAGGCGCTGGCCGCTGCAGATGGCCGGCGCGAGGCGCTCGTTCCAGCACGGCAGCACGCGCGCCACGGTGTCCTTGAGGCACTCGGTCAGCGGCACCTCTTCGGGCCGCAGCGCCGCGTAGCGCAGGTCGGCACGCTGCCCGCGCGGGTCGTCGGCGGCCAGCGGCGGCGGCGGCGTGTCGTAGCTGCGCCGCCAGACGAGCACCTGCTGGTCGCCGTACTGGCGCGCCATGTCGGCCTTGTTCAGGCCTTGCAGCGCGCCGTAGTGGCGCTCGTTGAGCCGCCAGTCGTTGACCACCGGCAACCAGGTGCGGTCCATCGCGTCCAGGCAATGCCACAGCGTCCAGATCGCGCGCTTGAGCACCGAGGTGACGGCGAGGTCGAACTCGAACCGCTCGGCCTTCAGCAGCTCGCCGGCCTGGCGCGCCTGCGCCACGCCGGTGTCGGTGAGCGGCACATCGGTCCAGCCGGTGAAGCGGTTTTCGAGGTTCCACGTGCTTTCGCCGTGGCGGATGAGGACGAGTTGGTGCATGGGCAAGCGGCGAGCGGGAGACCGCGCTGGCAAACGAGCGGGACGAGAAACCCGCCGGCGGGGCGGCGAAGGGGCGAAAACTATAATTCCCGCCTTCATTCGCTTCGCGCGCACCGCCCGTGAATTTCATCGTCGAGAACTGGCTGCTCATCGTCCTCGCCCTCGTCTCCGGGGGGATGCTGCTGTGGCCGCTCGTCAGCAAGGGCGCCCCTGGCGGCGCGGTCGGCACCGGTGAGGCGGTGCGGTTGATCAATCGCGAGAAGGGCGTGCTCATCGACGTCGGCGAACCGCACGAGTACGCCGAGGGCCACGCCGGCGGCGCTCGCAACATCCCGTTCGGCCAGCTCGAAGGCAGCAAGGACCTGCCGTCGAACAAGGCGCTGCCACTGCTGGTGATGTGCCCCACCGGTGCCCGCGCCGGCCGCGCCGCAGGCCTCCTGCGCAAGGCCGGCTACGAGCGCGCCGCGGCGGTCAGCGGCGGCACGCGCGCCTGGCGCGAGGCGCAGTTGCCCGTCGAGCGCAGCGGCGAGGCGGCCGCCAAGGCGGCCAAGGGCGCGAAGGCGGCCGACAAGGCCGCCGGCAAGGGCGAGGACAAGAAGAGCGAGGACAAGTCCAGCGACAGGACGCCGGCATGAAGCCGGTGCGCATGTACACGACGCAGGTGTGTCCCTACTGCGTGCGGGCGAAGGCGCTGCTCAGGCAGCGCGGCGTCACCGGCATCGAGGAGGTCCGCGTCGACCTCGACCCCGAGCAGCGCCGGCACATGATGGCGATCACCGGCCGGCGCACGGTGCCGCAGATCTTCATCGGCGACACGCACGTGGGCGGCTGCGACGACCTGATCGAGCTCGACCACGCGGGCGCGCTGATGCCGATGCTCGCTGCGCAACGATAATCCGCGCCTGACCCGCTGTTCCCCGCTCACCGGGCTCTTGCCCTCGCTGCATCGGCCTGCTTCCACACCCTCACCGGACCCCATTCGCACCATGGCCGACGAAGCGACCCCCGTGTTCCAGATCCAGCGCATGTACCTGAAGGACTTGTCGCTGGAGCAACCCAACTCGCCGCAGATCCTGCTGGAGCAGGCGCAGCCGCAGGTGGACATCAACCTCGCGATGGGCGCCGAGCAGGTGGTCGACGGCATCTACGAGGTGACCGTCACCGCCACGGTCACCACCAAGGTGGGCGACAAGGTGCTCTTCCTCGTCGAGGCCAAGCAGGCCGGCATCTTCGAGATCCGCAACGTCCCCGACGACCAGATGCAGGGGATCATCGGCGTCGTCTGCCCGCAGATGGTGTACCCCTACCTGCGCGCCATCGTCTCCGACGTGTGCACGCGCGCCGGCTTCCCGCCGATCGTGCTGACCGAGGTGAACTTCCAGGCGATGTTCGAGGCGCAGATGCAGCAGCAGGCCGCGGCGGCCAACGGCGGCTCGCGCATCATCACCGGCGCCAATTGACGCCCGGGTTCTGACGCCCGGGTTCTGACGGCCGGTTTCTTGACGCACAGGCTCTGACGCGCCGCTTCGGTGCGCTGCGGCGCTAAGCTCGGCCGCCCATGAAGATTGCCGTCCTCGGTGCCGGCGCCTGGGGTAGCGCCGTTGCCATCGCCGCCGCCCGGCACGACGTCGTGCTGTGGGCGCGCGATGCCGCGCAGGCCCAGGCGATGCAGCGCGAACGCCGCAACGCGCGCTACCTCGGCGAGGTGGCGTTCCCGAGTGCGCTGCGCATCACCTCCGACGAGGCCGAAGCACTCGCGCACGGCGGGCCGCCCGGCGGCTTGACCATCCTCGCCACGCCGATGGCGGCCCTGCGCCAGCGGCTGGCCGCGATGCCCGACGCGCGGCCGGTGCTGTGGCTGAGCAAGGGCTTCGAGGCCGGCACCGGAGCGCTCGGCCACGAGGTGGCGCGCGAGGTGGCCGCGGCGCGTGCCGGCGGAAGCGAGGGCAGCAGCGGCAACGGCGGCAAAGGCGGCAACGCGAGCGCGCCGCCTTGCGGCGTGATCTCCGGCCCGAGCTTCGCGCTCGAAGTGGCGCGCGGGCAGCCGACCGCCGTCGTGGCAGCGAGCACCGACGCCGCGCTGGCCGCGGCCGCCGTGCAGGCGCTGCACAGCGAGACGCTGCGTGTGTACTCGACGTCCGACATCGTCGGCGTCGAAGTGGGCGGCGCGGTGAAGAACGTGCTCGCCATCGCCGTCGGCGCCCTCGACGGCATGCAGCTCGGCCTCAACGCGCGCGCCGCGCTCGTCACGCGGGGCCTGGCGGAGATGACGCGCCTGGGCGTCGCGCTCGGCGCCCAGCCGGCCACCTTCATGGGCCTGTCGGGCCTGGGTGACCTCGTGCTCACCGCCACCGGCGACCTCTCGCGCAACCGGCGCGTGGGCATGCTGCTGGCCCAGGGGCGCACGCTGGCCGAGGCGCTGGCCGCGCTCGGTCACGTGGCTGAAGGCGTGCCGAGCGCGCCGGTGGTGCTGGCGCGCGCCCGGCGCCTGGGCATCGAGATGCCGATCACCGCATGCGTGGTCGGTCTGCTCGCCGGCCGGCTGACGGTGCGCGAGGCGCTGGCGCACTTGATGGCGCGCGACGCGACCACCGAGTGAAGGGTGGCCGGAGCGCGGCGCCGCAAGCGCCGCGCCGCTCAGCCTGCGCCCGCGTAGCCCAGTTGGCGCCAGGCTTCGAAGACGACCACCGCCACCGCGTTGCTCAGGTTCAGGCTGCGCTGGCCGGCGCGCATCGGCAGGCGCAGCCGCCGGGCCGGCAGGAAGCATTCGCGCAGCGGCAGCGGCAGGCCGCTCGATTCGCCGCCGAACACGAACCAGTCGCCGGCAGCGAAACGCGCCTCCGCCAACGGCGTCTCGCCGTGCGCGGTGAGGGCGAACATGCGGCCGGCCGGCGGCGCTTCGCCGGCCAGCAGCGCCTGCCACGAGACGTGCCGCTTGAGCTCGGCGTACTCGTGGTAGTCGAGGCCTGCGCGCTTGAGCAGGCGGTCTTCCATCTCGAAGCCCAGCGGGTCCACCAGGTGCAGCGTGCACCCGGTATTGGCCGCCAGGCGGATCACGTTGCCGGTGTTGGGCGGGATCTCGGGCGCGACCAGGACGATGTGGAACATGCGCGGGCCTCTCATGCCGGCGCGGCGTCAGGCTGGCGCCGCGGCGTTCGCGGGCGCCGGTGTGCGCGCCAGCACCCACAGGTGCACCGAGCGCGCGCCGGCGCGCAGCAGTGCCGCCGCCGCTTCGCGGGCCGTGGCGCCGGTGGTCATCACGTCGTCGACGAGCGCCACGTCGTGCCCGGCCACGTTGCGGGCGCCAGCGCGCGCGCCGGTGCCGCTCGAGGCAGCCGGCGCGAACGCATGGCGCAGGTTGCGCAGCCGCTCGGCGCGGCCGGCGAGCGTGGCCTGCGCCGGCGCATCGAGCACGCGCTGCAGCGCTCGGGCCTCGGCCGGCAGGCCGCGCAGCCGGGCGACGCGACGCGCCAGCTCCCAGGCCTGGTTGAAGCCGCGCTCGGCCAGCCGCGCCGGCGACAGCGGCACCGGGACGACCAGGCGCGGCGGCGCCGGCGGGGCGGCTTCGGCTTGCGCGCCCCGTGCGGCATCGTCGCGCTCGATCGCTTCGGCCAGCAGCGCCGCCAGCGCGCCGGCGAGCTCGACGCGGCGGTGGAACTTGAACGCACTGATGAGGCGGTCCCAGGGGAAGCCATATTCGAGCGCGCAGACCGTGCGCTCGTACGGCGGCGGCTCGCGCAGGCAGGCGCCGCATGCAGGCGCCGCTGCGCCCAGCGCCAGGCCGCAGCGCGCGCAACGCGCCCGCAGCCGCGCATGCTGTGCGCGGCACGCCGCGCAGATCAGACCTTCACCGAAGGCGCGACACACCTCGCACTGGCCGGGCAGCAAGGCGAGTGAGCGCAGGGCCCCGAGCATCGGGTCAATATACTGCCCGCGATGGGTGAAAGCGGCGATGGCGGCGAAGGCGTTGCAGGCGTTCCGCGCGCAACGGCCGCTCAGGAAGCCGCGCGCGCGCGCCCGCTCGACGCCCGGGCGCTGCAGCGGCATGCGGCCCGCCTGCTGCACGCGCCGCCGCCGTGGCTGCACGAGGAGGTGGCGCGGCGCATGGCCGGGCGGCTGGCGCTGCTCAGGCGCGCGCCGCAGCGCATCGTCGACTGGGGCGCGCACCTGGGCGCCAGCGAAGCGGCACTGCGCAACGCGGTCCCGGCGGCGCAGCGCATCGCAGCCGAGCCGCAGGATTTCGCTGCCGCGTTGCCGCTGAGGCCGCTCGCACCGGCGCGCCAGCCGTGGTGGTCGCGCTGGCGCGGCAACGGCCCCCAGGGGAAGGGCACCCAGGGCACCCAGGGCACCCAGGGCACCCAGGGCACGCGGGGCGCGACGCAGCGCGTCGCCGAAGCCGTGCTGCCCGAAGGCGAGGCCGACCTGCTGTGGTCGAACATGGTGCTGCACCACCAGGCGGCGCCGCTGTCGAGCATGCAGCGCTGGCTGCGCCTGCTGGCGGTGGACGGCATCCTGATGTTCTCCACGCTCGGGCCCGGCACGCTCGAATCGTTGCGCCGGCTCTACGCGTCACACCGCTGGCCGCAGGCGCACGCGCCGTTCGTCGACATGCACGACCTCGGCGACATGCTCGTGCAGGCTGGCTTCGCCGACCCGGTGATGGACCAGGAAGTGGTGACGCTCACGTGGGCCACGCCGCGCGAGGCGCTGGCCGAGTTGCGCGCGCTCGGCGGCAACGCGCACGCCGCCCGCTTCGCCGGGCTGCGCACGCCACGCTGGCGCGCCGCGCTCGAACAGGCGCTGGCCGGGCTCGTCGCGGCGCAGCCGCAGGCGCGCATCGCGCTCGAATTCGAGATCGTCTACGGCCATGCGGTGCGGCCGCCGCCGCGCGCGCGCGTTGCGGCCGAGACCACGGTGCCACTGGCCGATCTGCGCGGCATGCTCGGGCGCCGCGCCCGCGACGGGGAAAAGCGCTGAGCTAGAATCCGCGCGCTTTTTTGCCCCAGCCTGCGCCACCACCGTGTGGGAAGGCGCGCGGCGCGGCCCGAGACAAGCCGCGCTGGGCAGTAGAGAACCGAGAGCCGCAGAGGCCACGAACCCTTGCCGATGACCGCCGCTTCCGTTACCGGCACCTGGCACTCGCCGCAGGTGCAGCCGCGCTTCGGCTTGCCTTCGCTCCTGCTTGCGCTTGTGCTGCTGGCCGCGCCGATGCTGCGCCTCGCCTTGCGCCGGCGCGAAGGCTTCGCGCCCGCGCGGCAGCGCCGGCCGCACCCGGCCACCGCGCGCACCGAACATCTTCCCAAGCGTCGTCCCGAGATCGACAGCGAACCCGTCGCGCCGCGGCCCGCCGCGCCAGCGGGCCCCACGAGAGAAGAGAACTGACGAGCCACCGATGAGCATGATGAGCACCGCACCGCATACCGCCGCGCCGCAGGCGCGGCCGCCACGCACGCCCGCTCCGGCCGCCGCTTTCGCCCGGACGCTCGCGGCGGGGCTCGGCGCACTGGCCACCGTGCCGGCCTTCGCCGTGCGCGACCTGCCCGGCGGGCCGGCGGTCAACCAGCTCAACCTGCATCCGCCGGTGACGCGCATCGCCGAGACGATCGGCTGGCTGCACTGGGTGATGCTGATCATCTGCCTCGTGATCTTCATCGCCGTGTTCGGCGTGATGTTCTATTCGATCATCAAGCACCGCCGCTCGGTGGGCCACCAGGCGGCCACCTTCCACGAGAGCACCGCAGTGGAGGTGGCGTGGACGGTGGTGCCGTTCATCATCGTCATCGCCATGGGTGCGATGGCCACCAAGACGGTGGTGGCGATGAAGGACACCTCCAACGCCGACCTGACGATCAAGGTCACGGGCCACCAGTGGAAATGGGGCTACGACTACCTCAAGGGCGAAGGCGAGGGCATCGCCTTCCTGTCGACGCTGGATCTCGCGCACCGCGCGATGAGCGACTCGGGCAAGCCCAACCCCGACGTCACCGACTACCTGCTGAAGGTGGACAACCCGCTGGTGGTGCCGGTGAACCGCAAGGTGCGCATCATCACCACTGCCACCGACGTCATCCACGCCTGGATGGTGCCTTCGCTGGCGGTCAAGCAGGACGCCATCCCCGGCTTCGTGCGCGACACCTGGTTCCGCGCCGAGAAGACCGGCGACTTCTACGGCCAGTGCGCCGAGCTGTGCGGCAAGGAACACGCCTACATGCCGATCCACGTGAAGGTGGTGTCGGAGCCCGACTACGCCGCCTGGGTGGCCGAGCGCAAGAAGGCGATGGCCGCCGCCGCCGACGACCCGAGCAAGGTCTGGGTGCTTGCCGACCTGATGGCGCGTGGAGAGAAGGTCTACGCGGCCACCTGCGCGGCCTGCCACAAGCCCGACGGCAGCGGCACGCCGCCGGCGATCAAGGCGCTGGCCGGCTCGCCGGTGGTCAACGACGCCGACAAGGCCAAGCAGCTGCACATCGTGCTCAACGGCACCGACAAGGGCATGCCGCCGTGGAAGCAGTTGTCCGACACCGATCTGGCCGCGGTGGTGACCTTCACCAAGAACAGCTGGAGCAACAAGACCGGCCAGCTCGTGCAGCCGGCCGACGTGGCGGCGGTGCGCGCCGGCAACGCGCCGGCAGCGTCTGCTGCTCCCTCGGCAGCGCCGGCCGCAGCCCCCGCCGCGCCAGCCGCGCCGAAGGTCGGCCTGCCGGTGTCGGTGCTCTTCGCCAGCGGCAAGAGCGCGCTCGACGCGCCCGCGCGCACGGCGCTGGGCCAGGCGCTGGAGTACCTGAGCGCCAACGCCGACGCCAAGGTGGCGCTGTCGGGCTATGTCGATTCCACCGGCAGCGCCGCGGCCAACGCCGAGCTGGCCAAGCAGCGTGCGTTCGCCGTGCGTGACGCGCTCGTCAAGGGCGGCGTGAAGGCCGAACGCATCGAGCTGCGCACGCCCGCGCAGGTCGACGCCGGCAGCGGCGCCGCCGCGGCGCAGGCGCGCCGCGTCGACATCGTCCCGGCGAACTGAAGCGCCGGCGCTTCCGTACCGCAAGCCTTCCGCACCGGAACCGATCCGCAAGAGATCCCAGGAGTCCCCTCGATGAGCGCCGTCCTTCCCCACCCGCACGCCCACGGGCACGAACACGACGACCACGCGCACGGCGCCCCGCACGGCTGGCGGCGCTGGGTCTTCGCGACCAACCACAAGGACATCGGCACGATGTACCTGCTGTTCAGCTTCACGATGCTGATGCTGGGCGGCCTGCTCGCAATGGGCATCCGGCTGGAGCTGCTGCAGCCGGGGCTGCAGTTCGTGAACCCGGAGCTGTTCAACCAGCTCACGACGATGCACGGGCTGATCATGGTCTTCGGCGCCATCATGCCGGCCTTCGTGGGCTTCGCGAACTGGCTGGTGCCGCTGCAGGTGGGCGCGGCCGACATGGCCTTCGCGCGCATGAACAACCTGAGCTTCTGGCTGCTGATCCCGGCCGCGACGATGCTCGCCGGGTCGTTCTTCGTCCCGGGTGGCGCGCCGAGCGCCGGCTGGACCGTCTACGCGCCGCTGACGCTGCAGATGGGCCCGAGCATGGACATGGCGATCTTCGCGCTGCACATCATGGGCGCCAGTTCGATCATGGGCTCGATCAACATCATCGTCACGATCCTGAACATGCGCGCGCCGGGCATGAAGCTGATGCAGATGCCGCTGTTCTGCTGGACCTGGCTCATCACCGCCTACCTGCTGATCGCCGTGATGCCGGTGCTCGCCGGCGCCATCACGATGACGCTGACCGACCGTCACTTCGGCACCAGCTTCTTCAACCCGGCCGGCGGCGGCGACCCGATCATGTACCAGCACATCTTCTGGTTCTTCGGGCACCCCGAGGTCTACATCATGATCCTGCCGGCGTTCGGCATCGTCAGCGCCATCATCCCGGCGTTCGCGCGCAAGCCGCTGTTCGGCTATGCGTCGATGGTGTACGCCACGGCGTCGATCGCGATCCTGTCGTTCATCGTCTGGGCGCACCACATGTACACGACGGGCATGCCCGTCACCGGGCAGCTGTTCTTCATGTACGCGACGATGCTGATCGCCGTGCCCACCGGCGTGAAGATCTTCAACTGGCTGGCCACGATGTGGCGCGGCTCGATGACCTTCGAGACGCCGATGCTGTGGGCGGTGGGCTTCCTGTTCGTGTTCACGATGGGCGGCTTCACCGGCCTCATCTGCGCGATGGCGCCCATCGACATCCAGATCCAGGACACCTACTACGTCGTGGCGCACTTCCACTACGTGCTGGTGGCCGGCTCGCTGTTTGCGCTGTTCGCCGGCATCTACTACTGGGGCCCGAAGTGGAGCGGCGTCATGTACGTCGAGTCGCGCGGCAAGATCCACTTCTGGGGCTCGCTGATCTTCTTCAACGTCACCTTCTTCCCGATGCACTTCCTCGGCCTGGCCGGCATGCCGCGCCGCTACGCCGACTACCCGCTGCAGTTCGCCGACTTCAACGCGCTGGCCAGCATCGGCGCCTTCGGCTTCGGGCTGATGCAGGTGTACTTCTTCTTCGCCGTCGTACTGCCGATGCTGCGCGGCCAGGGCGCGCCGGCGCCGCAGAAGCCGTGGGAAGCGGCCGAGGGGCTGGAGTGGGAAGTGCCTTCGCCGGCACCGTGGCACACCTTCGAGACGCCGCCCAAGCTGGACGCCACCGCAACCAAGGTGATCGGCTGATGGCGCTGGTCGTGACCCGCGAAGAAGACGAGCGCCGGCGGCGCGCCAACGTGCGCCTGGCGCTGATCCTGGCCGCCGTGGCGCTGGCTTTCGGTGTCGGTTTCGTGGCCCGGCTGGCGCTGTTCGGGCGCTGAAGGGCGCGGCTCCCTGGCCACGACACGAGCCTTGCGATGATGCGCGCACCCGGCCTGCTGCTGGACAACCGCCGCCTGCTCGGGCGGCTGCTCGTCGTGACCGCGGCGATGTTCGGCTTCGGCTACGCGCTGGTGCCGATGTACCGCGCCATCTGCGACGCGCTGGGCGTCAACGTGCTGAGCCTTGCCGAGCAGAAGCAGCGCAGCGCCGCGGCGGCGGGCAGCACGCAGGTCGACCTGACGCGCACGATCACCGTCGAGTTCGACGCCAACGCACGCGGGCCGTGGGACTTCAAGCCGGCGCAGCGTTCGCTGCAGGTGCACCCGGGCGAGATGGCCACCGTGATGTACGAGTTCCGCAACATGCAGAACCGCACGATGGCCGCGCAGGCGATTCCCAGCTACGCCCCGGCCCAGGCGGGCGCGCACTTCAACAAGATCGAGTGCTTCTGCTTCAACGAGTACCGGCTTGCTCCCGGCGAGAGCCGGCAGTGGCCGGTGGTGTTCGTCATCGACCCGAAGCTGCCGCGCGACGTGACGACGATCACCTTGTCGTACACGTTCTTCGAAGTCGGCGGCAAGGTGCCCCCGGCCCCGGCCGGCGGCCCTGGCGGCCCTGGCAGCAGCGGCGGCAAGGCAGCGGGGGCGGGCGCTTGAGCGCGCGCGTGATCACGATGGCCGACGACGACGAGCGCAAGCCCCGGGCGCCGCGCAAGCCGCGTGCGCTGCAGACGGCGCGCGCGATCTTCTGGTCGTTCTTCGGCGTTCGCAAGCGCGCCGACTACGAGCACGACGTGCACCAGCTCGACCCGCGCCAGGTGGTGGTGGCCGGCATCGTCGGCGCCGCCCTGTTCGTGCTGGCGCTGGTGCTGCTGGTGAGGTGGGTCGTCGGCAGCGGCGTCGCCGCCGGTTGAGCGCACGCAGCCGGCGCCCGAAGTCATACCCCTCAGAGAAGTCCATCCCGCAAGAGAACCGAGGAAGAGAGAGAACACCGACATGGCAGCTTCCACACCCGCGGGCACGACCCCGTACTACTTCGTCCCCGCGCCCTCGCGCCACCCGGCGATGGTGGCCAGCGGCTTCTTCTTCGTCATTCTCGGCGCGGCGCTGTGGATCAACGGTGCCGGCATCGGCGCTTGGTCGCTGCTGCTGGGCCTGGTGATCTGGCTGTCGACGCTGTTCTTCTGGTTCCGCGACGCCATCGGCGAGAGCGAAGGCGGCCGCTACTCCGACAAGGTCGACGTGAGCTACCGCTGGAGCATGAGCTGGTTCATCTTCAGCGAGGTGATGTTCTTCGGTGCCTTCTTCGGCGCGCTGTACTGGGCCCGCGTCTTCTCGGTACCGATGCTGGGCGACATCGACAACCAGATCCTGTGGCCCGATTTCAAGGCGCTGTGGCCCACCCACGGCGGCGGCACGGCCTCGCCGGCGGGCACGGTCGAGCCGTTCCAGGTGATCGGCCCGTGGCCGCTGCCCACCGTCAACACCGCGCTGCTGCTGAGCTCGGGCGTGACGATCACCATCGCCCACCACGCGCTCATCGCCAACCAGCGCAGCAAGACGATCTTCTGGATGTGGGTGACGGTGATCCTGGGCGCCACGTTCCTGTTCGTGCAGGGCTACGAATACGGACACGCCTACCGCGACCTGAACCTGAAGTTGTCCAGCGGCATCTTCGGCAGCACGTTCTTCATGCTCACCGGCTTCCACGGCTTCCACGTCTTCGTGGGCATGCTGATGCTGACCTTCATCACGCTGCGCCTGATGAAGGGGCACTTCACGCCGCAGCGCCACTTCGGCTTCGAAGGCGCAGCGTGGTACTGGCACTTCGTCGACGTGGTGTGGCTGGGCCTGTACTTCCTCGTCTACTGGCTCTGAGCGGCTCGCCGCGCCAGTGCGAACGAAGGGCGCCCGCGGGCGCCCTTGTTCCCGGAGGGCGCCCGCGGGCGCCCTTCTTCATGGGCCAGTCTCA
>JAEUPF010000039.1 GCA_016790425.1 Rubrivivax sp. | reverse complement strand
GCAGCGTCAAGCCGGGCCGCCAGGGCGGTGGGCGCGCGCCCCTGTATGCTGCTGTGCCCCGGTTGACCCTGCCGAAGGTGGCGCCTACGATGGCCCGTCACCATCTGGTGAATCCACCGCCTTCTCCTCTCCCTTCCCCCTTCCGCCCTGCCGAGCCGCCCGCCATGCCCGCCCCCACCCAGGCCCCCCGCATCCAGACCACCGTCGTCGGCAGCTACCCGGTGCCCGACTGGCTCGTCGCCGCCCCCTCCGAACAGGCGCTCATGGACGCCACCCGCGTCGTCATCGGCACGCAGGAGCAGGCCGGCATCGACGTGGTCTGCGACGGCGAGCTCTACCGCTTCGACATCAACCACCCCGAGACGAACGGGATGATCGAATACTTCGTGCGGCCGATGGACGGCATCACGCAGCGCTTCTCGTTCGACGACCTCATCGCCTACCGCAGCAAGAGCGGCATGAAGTTCCGCACCCGCCCGCCGGGCACGGTGGTGGGGCCCATCGGCCACGGCAGCCTCGACCTGCCGCTGGCCTGCGCGCGCGCCAAGGCGCTGGCGCGGCACCGCTTCAAGTTCACCGTCACCGGCCCGCACATGCTGGCCAAGACGCTGATCGACAAGCACTACGGCAACCTGCCCGACCTCGGCAACGCCATCGGCGAGGCGCTGGCGGCGCAGGTGCGGCACTGCGAGGCCGACGTGGTGCAGGTCGACGAAGCGAACCTGCCCGGCCATGCCGAGGAGTGGCCGTGGGCGGCCGAGGCCATCAACCGCGTGCTCGACGCCGCCAAGGCCGGCGGCGCGGTACCGGCGGTGCACCTGTGTTTCGGCAACTACGGCGGGCAGACGATCCAGAAGGGCACCTGGGGCCAGCTCGTCGATTACCTCAACGCGCTGCACGCCGACCACGTGGTGCTCGAATGCGCGCACCGGCCGCCGCAGGAACTGGAGGCGCTGCGCGGACTGCGGCCCGGCATCGGCGTCGGCCTGGGCGTGGTCGACATCAAGGTCACCGACGTCGAGAGCGCCGAAGCGGTGGCGCGCGCCATCGAGCGCGCCGAGAAGGTGCTGGGCGCCGGTCGCGTCACCTACATCCATCCCGACTGCGGCTTCTGGATGCTCAAGCGCAGCATCGCCGACGCCAAGATGCGCGCGCTGAAGGCCGGGCGCGACTTGTTCGAAGGCGTCGCGGCATGAGCGATGCAGCCAACGCGGCGGCGGCCACGGCGGCCGCGATGAAGCCGCTGCCGGCGCGCTTCGACGACGTGGCGCACCTCGAAGACGTGATGACCGAGCCGAGCCCGGCGCTGGTGGCCGACCTGGCGCGCGTCGGCGGCGACATCCTGGTGCTCGGCGTCGGCGGCAAGATGGGCCCGACGTTGGCGCGCATGGCCCGGCGCGCCGCGCCGAACAAGCGCATCTACGGCGTCGCGCGCTTCAGCGACAAGGCCGTGAAGGCGGCGCTCGTTGCGCAAGGCGTCGAATGCATCGAGTGCGACCTGCTCGAGCGCGACGCGATCGCCCGCCTGCCCAACGTGGCCGCCGGCGTGGGCAACCTCGTCTTCATGGCCGGGCACAAGTTCGGCGCTGCCGGCAACGCCTCGCTCACCTGGATGATGAACGCCGGCGTGCCGCAGATGGTGGCCGACGTGTACCGCGGCACGCGCACGGTGGTGTTCTCCACCGCCTGCGTCTACCCGTTCGTGCCGGTCGATGGCCCGGGCGCCAGCGAATCCATGCCGGCGACGCCGCCGCCGGGCGACTACGCCAACTCGTGCGTCGGGCGCGAGCGGATGTTCGAGTACGGCTCGCGCCGCTTCGGCACGCCGGGGCGGCTGGTGCGCCTGTCGTACGCGATCGACATGCGCTACGGCGTGCTCCACGACGTGGCGAGCGCGGTCTTCGAAGGCCGGCCGCTCGACCTGATGATGGGCCACGCCGACGTCATCTGGCAAGGCGATGCCAACGAGCAGGCGTTGAGGCTGCTCGCGCACTGCACGACGCCGACCTCGCCGATCAACGTCACCGGGCCGAAGCACACGTCGGTCCGCTGGCTGGCCGCCGAGTTCGGCCGGCGCTTCGGCCGCCAGCCGGTGCTGACGGGGCAGGAGGCGAGCACCGCCTGGCTGCTCGACACGAGCGAAGCGCAGCGCCTGTTCGGCGCGCCGCGCGTGGGGCTTTCGACGATGATCGACTGGGTGGCCGACTGGGTGCAGCGCGGTGGGGCGAGCCTGGGCAAGCCGACGCATTTCTCGACGCGTGACGGCAAGTACTGAAGACGGCCCTGGCGGGAACGCCGCGAGCGACGGGAACGCCGCGAGCGCCGTGACCCGCGCGGTGCGGGTGGTCGACCTCGCCCATGGCGCGACCGCGGCCGAGTGGATGGCGCTGTCGTGTGCCGCGCACTGGAACCAGACCGAGGACGACTGGCGAGCGATGCTGGCGCTCGGGCGCGGCTGGGGCTTGCGCGGCGCCGACCCGGACACCGGCCGCGACACGCTGGTGGCTTCGACGCTGGTGCTGCCTTATCGCGAACCCTTCGCGGGCGCGCGAAGCGGCAGCGGCTTTGCCTGGATCAGCATGGTGCTGGTGCTGCCGGAGTGGCGCGGGCGCGGGTTTGCCGAGCGCCTGCTGCGCGTGGCGCTCGATCACCTGGCGGCGGCGCGCCTGCGGCCGGTGCTCGACGCCACGCCGGCGGGCCGGCCGGTGTACGCGAAGCTCGGCTTCGTCGAAGGCTGGCCTTTCACGCGCTGGCGGCGGCGCTTCGCGCCTTCGTCCGTCCCGCCCGCGGCGGGCGAGGGAACGGGCGAGGCTGCGGGCGTGTGCCGTCGGCTGCGCCAAGACGACTGGACCGCCATCGGGCGGCTCGACACGCCGGCCTTCGGCGCCGACCGCACCGCGTTGCTCGCCGGCCTTGCCCAGCGCCTTCCCGCGGCCGCCTGGGTTGCGGCCGACGCCGAAGGCCTGCACGGCTACCTGCTCGGCCGCGACGGCCGCACCGCGCTGCAACTCGGGCCGCTGGTCACCGCGGCCGCGAACGACGAAGCGTGCGCGATGAGGCTGCTCGACGCCGCCATCGGCCCGGTGGCCCGCCTTGCCGCGGCGCGCGGCCTCGACGTGATCGCCGACGTGCGCGACGGCTGCGCCAGCCTCGCGCAGGGTTTGCGACAGCACGGCTTCGCGGCCGAGCGGCCGTTCGTGCGCATGGTGCACGGCGCCGCGGCCGCGCCGGGCGACGCGGCGCGCATCATGCTGCCGGCCGGCCCGGAGCTGGGCTGACGCCGTGGCGAGAAGCTCACCGTTTGCACTGCACCCGCCGTCCAGGATCGAGGACGACACCCACTTCGGAGGCCAGCTCCCTTGAACCACGACTTCATCATCATCGGCGCCGGCCACCACGGGCTGGCCTGTGCCGCCTACCTGGCGCGCGCCGGCGCTTCGGTGCTGGTGCTCGAACGCAGCCATCGCGTCGGCGGCGGCTGCCACACCGAGGAGGCCACGCTGCCCGGTTTTCGGCACAACATCTGCTCGGTGGTGCACACGCACATCCCCGCCGGCCCCGTGTACCGCGAGCTCGAGCTGGAACGCCACGGCGTGCGCTACATCTACCCGCCGGTGCTGCGCGGCACGATCTTCCCCGACCACCGCAGCATCGTCATGCACCGCGAGCCCTCGCGCATGGCCGCCGAGATCGCGCGCTGGTCGGCGCGTGACGCGCGCACCTTCACGCAGCTCGTCGCCGACTACGGCGAGTTCATCGAGACCACCTACCTGCCGCTGATGTACTCGCCGCCGCTGGCGCCTTCGCTGCAGACGGCGCAGCTGGAGAAGTCGCCCGAAGGCCGCACGCTGCTGCAGTGGCAGGCGAGCACGCCGGTGCAGTTGCTCGACGAGCTCTTCGAGAGCGAGGCCGTCAAGGTGCACTTCCTGGCCCGGCTGACGGTGCTCGGCTTCGCGCCCGACAGCTTCGGCCAGGGCTGGCTGGCGCTCTTCCGCATCCTGAAGGCCGAGGCGCCGATCTGCGAAGGCGGCTCGCAGCAGCTCGCCGAGGGCCTGCGGCGCGCCGCCGTTGCGCACGGCGCCCAGGTGCGCACCGCAGCCGAAGTGCGGCGCATCGTGATGAAAGGCAAGCGCGCCACCGGCGTCGAACTCGCCGGCGGCGAGACGCTCGAGGCGAACAAGGCCGTCGTCACCAACCTCGAGCCGAAGGCGAGCTTCCTGAAGCTGGTGGGCGAGGAGCACCTGAGCGACGAGTTCGCCACGCGCGTGCGCCGCTACCACTCCGACGGGCGGTCGCTGTTCGTGCTGCACCTGGCGCTGGCGGAGCCGCCGCGCTACCGCGCCGGGGCCGCCCAGCCCGAGGTGGACCGCGCGTTCAGCCAGGAGATCTTCGGCGGCACGATGGCCGACCAGGTGCGCGCGTACCAGGACATCGCCGCGGGCCGGCCGCCGCGCGAGCCGATGCTGCAGATCACGCTGCCCACGCTGTTCGACCCCTCGCAGGCGCCGCCCGGCCGCCACACCGCGGTGGTGTGGCAGTACGCGCCGTACGCCGTTGCCGGGGCGGATGGCCGCAGCAGCCACGAAGGCTGGCGCGCCATCCGCGAGGAGTACGCGCAGCACCTGCTCGGGCTGTGGCGCGGCTACGCACCGAACATCACGCCCGACAAGATCCTCGGCATGAAGATCCAGGACCCCGGCGACACCGAGCGCAACAACGACAACCTCGTGCACGGCGTCGACGTGGTGGGCGACATGACACCCGACCAGATGGGCTGGTTCAGGCCGTTCGCCGGCTGGTCGGGCTACCGCTCGCCGATCGAGGGGCTGTACATGTGCGGCGGCTACTGCCACCCCGGCGGCGGCGTGCATGCCGGGGCCGGGCACAACGCGGCCGGTGTCATCGCCGCGGATTTCGGGCTCGAGCGCTGGTGGGCTTGACGGCGACCTCAAAGGCGGAACGTTAGGCCGGCCATGCCGCGGCACGAAGCGACCTTCGCCGTCGGCGCCCCGCCCGAGGCGGTGTGGCGCTTCATCCGCGACTTCGAGGCGCTGTGCGCGTGCATCCCCGGCGTCGAGCAGGTGCGGCTCGTCGACGAGCGCAGTGCCGAGCTGACGGTGACCGAGAAGGTCGGCGTCGTGCCGCTCACCGTGGAACTGCGGGCGCGCATCGACGAGGAGCAGGCGCCGCACCGCCTGGCCGCGAGTGCCAGCGCCGAGCACCTGACGATGGCCTTCGAGGTGACTTTGCGCGCGAGCAGCGCCGGCAGCGAGATGACCGGCGTGGTGGAAGTCAGCGGCGAGGGGCCGCTGAAGCCGGTGGTCGACCGGCTCTTCGAGCGCCGCGCGCGCGAACGCGCCGAGCAGTTCGGGCTGACCCTGGCCGGGCGCTTCGGCGCCAGCGCTGCGCTCCCGGCGGCGGCGCCGGCCGCGGCGCAGGCGCCGCAAGCGCCGGAGAAGACGCCAGCGCCGGGAACGGCGCCAGCGGCGCCGGCGACGCCCTGGCAGCGGCTGCTGCGCTGGTTCCGGCGCTGGCTCGGCCAGCGAGGCTAGCCGCAGCGCCGCGCCCGGGACCTACTTCGTCATCCGCACCGAGCGGTCGAGGAACTCGTTCGTGTACGTCGTGCGCACGTCGAAGGTCTTGTCCAGCCCGATGTACTCGCGCACGAGTTCGTAGTCGGCTTCCATGCGCTTGGGGTCGTGGATGCCCAGCGCCACCTCGCGCGAGAACTTGTCGCTCATCAGCTTCTCGACCAGCGCCCAGTTGTCCATCTCGTTGTCGAACTTCAGCGCGCCGTTGGCGTCGACCAGCGCCTGCACGCAGGGCTTGGGCTCCTTCACGCAGGCGGCGAAGGCGCGCTGCGTGACCTGCACGAACTTGCCGACGAGCGCCTTGTTGGCTTCGAGGAACTTCTGGCTGACGATGATCGAGTTGCCGTAGGGGTTCAGCCCGGCGTCGCGCCAGGCGAGGAAGCCCATGTCGTCGCCGAGTTCGCGCTGGAAGATGTGGTGGATGTTGAAGAACGAGGTCGTCACGTCGATCGACTTGGCCTTCAGCGCCGCCAGCTTGGCGTTGGCGTCGATGTTCACCCACGTCACCGACTTCGGGTCGATGCCGTTGGCCTTGGCCAGCGCCGGCCACATCACGCGCGCGCCGTCGGCGGCGGGGTTGCCGATCTTCTTGCCGACGAAGTCCTTGACGCCCTTGATGCCCGAGCTCTTCAGCCAGTACATGCCCTGCGGCGAGTTGGCGTAGACGTTGAACACCGCCACCGTGTCGGCGCCCTTGCCCTTGGCCACCAGCACGCCGGCCATGTCGGCCAGGCCGATCGGCGTGGCGCCGGCGCCCACGCGCTGGGTGGCCAGCGCCGAGCCCTTGCCCGGCTCGAGCTGCAGATCGATGCCTTCCTTGGCGTACCAGCCCTGCGCCTTGGCGTAGTAGTAGGGCGCGTGGTCGCCGCCGGGCACCCAGTTGAGGATGAAGTCGACCTTGGTCTGCGCCGGCGCCGCAACAGCGGCGCAAGCCAGCGCGGCGGCGATCGTGGCGGCCCGGGCGGCACCGCTGAAGTGCCTGGTGAGCGGCTTGAACATCATGGGGTGCTCCTGTAAATTCACCAGCTGGTGATTTGCGGCGGCCAGTATAGAAGGGGCCCTGTCCGGCAACGCCGGCCGGCGGGAAGCCGGCCGTCCTGAATTACCCTGATAGCGCGCCCGCCGTGGCCGCGCGCATGCGTCCCGCAACACAATCCTGCCCGAGAGTCATGCACTGGTCCGAGCTGAGCGCCGACATCCTCGCCACGCTGAAGCGTGGCGCCGTCATCCCGGCGCACCCGCTGGCCCTGGACGGGCAGCGCCGCTTCGACGAACGCCGCCAGCGCGCCCTGACCCGCTATTACCTCGACGCCGGTGTCGGCGGCCTGGCGGTGGGCGTGCATTCCACCCAGTTCGCGATCCGCGAGAAAGGCCTGTACCAGCCGGTGCTGGCGCAGGCGATGCGCAACACGCGCGACTGGTGCGACCCCGCGCGGCCCGTGGTCATGATCGCCGGCGCCGCCGGCCGCACCGCGCAGGCGGTGGCCGAAGCGCAGGTGGCGCGCGGCGAGGGTTATCACGCCGCGATGCTGTCGCTGGCGGCGATGAAGGGCGCTTCGGTCGACGAACTCATCGAGCACTGCGCCGCCGTCGCCGCGGTGATGCCGCTGGTGGGCTTCTATCTGCAGCCGGCGGTCGGCGGCATCGCCCTGCCGGCGGCGTTCTGGCAGCGCTTCGCCGCCCTCGACAACGTCGTGGCGATCAAGATGGCGCCGTTCGACCGCTACAAGACGCTCGACGTGATCCGCGGCGTCGTCGCGGCGCGCGCCGAGGGCAGGGTGGCGCTGTACACCGGCAACGACGACCACATCGTGCTCGACCTCGTGCAGCCGTTCGCGGTGCGCCGGGGCGACGAGACCGTCACCGTGCGCATCCGCGGCGGCCTGCTCGGCCACTGGAGCGTGTGGACGAAGCCGGCGGTGGCGCTGTTCGATCGCATCCAGGCGGCCGTGCGCAGCGGGCGCATCGACGCCGAACTGCTGGCGCTCGATTCCCGTGTCACCGACTGCAACAGCGCCTTCTTCGACGTCGCCAACGGCTTTGCCGGCTGCATTGCCGGCTGTCACGAGGTGCTGCGCCGGCAAGGGTTGCTCGAAGGGACGTGGTGCCTCGACCCCGCCGAAGGTTTGTCGCCCGGGCAGGCCGGGGAGATCACGCGCGTGTGCCGCGAGCACGCCGACCTGGCCGACGACGCGTTCGTCGCCGCGAACCTCGAGCGCTGGCTCGCTTGAGCGCCATGTCCGACAGCCTCAAGGCGCTGCCCGACTCGAAGCTGGGCCAGTACACGCTGGGCGTCGCGGCGCACCTGCTGCTGCTGCTGGCCTGGTACCTGTTCGTGCGCATCGGCGAAGTGCCCAAGTTCGTGATGCCGTCGCCGGCCGACACCTTCGGCGCTCTGGCCAAGCCGAACTACGACTGGTGGAAGAACTGCCTCGTCACCGGCACCGAGATCTTCGCCGGCTACGGCCTGGCGCTCGTCGTCGGCGTGCTGCTGGCCCTCGCCTTCACCTGGTCGAAGCTGCTCGAAGCGCTGGTGTTGCCGCTCCTGGTGACGCTGAACATGATTCCCAAGGTGGCGCTGGGGCCGCTCATCATCGTCTGGTTCAAGTACGGCGTGTTCCCGAACACGCTGATGGCGTTCTCGATCGCGGTGTTCCCGATCCTGCTCACCACGGCGCGCGGCCTGCGCGAGATCGAGCCCGACCTGCTCGACCTCGTGCGCTCGCTGCGCGGTTCGCGCTGGCAGCTCTTCACGAAGATCCAGCTCCCCGGCTCGCTGCCGTACGTGTTCTCGGGCATGAAGGTGGCCGCGGTGCTGGCGGTGGCCGGCGCCATCGTCGGCGAGTTCCTCGGTTCCGACCGCGGCCTCGGGTACCTGATGCTGCAGGTGCAGGTGACGCTCGACACGCCGGCGATGTTCATGGCGGTGATCCTCATCACGCTGCTGGGCGTGGTGCTGTACGGCATCGTGCTCGGCCTGGAGCGCTGGCTGGTGCCCAAGGACGCGCGAGTGTCATGAACAGCAAGAACAACAGCATGAGCGGCAGCAACGGCCGGAACGGCACCAATGACGGCATGGCGAGCGCAGTGAACCCGGTGACGAGCGAACCCTTCATCCACCTGGCCGGCGTGCGCAAGACCTACCGCCGCGGCCGCCAGGAGCACCTGGCGATCTCCGACGCCACCTTCGACGTGATGCCGGGCGAACTGGTGTCGCTGGTCGGGCCCTCGGGCTGCGGCAAGAGCACGCTCCTGAAGGTGCTGGCCGGGCTGCACCCGCACGATGCCGGCGAAGTGCGCATCGGCTCGCCGACGCACCCGTTCGCGCCCGAGCGCGACATCGGCATGGTGTTCCAGGCGCCGTTGCTGCTGAAGTGGCGGCGCATCCTGGAGAACATCCTGCTGCCGGCCGAACTGCTGGGCTTGCCGATGGCCGAGGCGCGCGAGCGCGGCCGCGCGCTGATGGCGATGGTGGGTCTGGCCGGCAACGAGGAGAAGTATCCCTACGAACTCTCCGGCGGCATGCAGCAGCGCGCGGCGATCGCGCGGGCGCTGATCCACGACCCCAAGCTGGTGCTGATGGACGAGCCGTTCGGCGCGCTCGACGCGCTGACGCGCGAGAAGATGAACCTCGAGCTCTTGCGCATCTGGAAGGAGAGCGGCAAGACGATCGTCTTCGTCACCCACGGCATCTCGGAAGCGGTGTTCCTCGGCTCGCGCGTCGTCGTCCTCACCGCCGGCCCGGCGCGCATGGCCGACAACTTCGCCATCGAGCTGCCGCACCCGCGCACGCTCGACCTGAAGACGCACGAGAGCTTCGGCGTGTACACGCGGCGCATCTACAAGCTGCTGGGGATGGAGTGAACGCCGTGGCCTTTGCCGCTTCCTCCGCGCCCGCGTTCACGATCGAGGCCGTCTCGTTCTTCGAGCGCGACGTGCGGCTGCGCATGCCGTTTCGCTTCGGCGTCGTCACGCTCACCGAGGCGCCGCAGGCGTTCGCGCACGTGCGCATCCGGCTTTCCGACGGCCGCGTCGGCGAGGGCATGGCCGCCGAACTGCTGGCGCCCAAGTGGTTCGACAAGAACCCGGCGCTCAGCAACGAGGACAACTTCGACCAGCTGCGCCGCGCGCTGCAGCTGGCCCGCACGCTGTACCTCGGTGCCGGCACGCCGGCCACCGCCTTCGGCCACTTCGAGCGCCACTACCGCGCGCAGGTCGGGCGCGGCGCCGCGAACGGGCTCAACGCGCTGGTGGCCAGCTATGGCCCGGCGCTCGTCGACAAGGCCGTGGTCGACGCGCTCGGCCGCGCGCTCGGGTTGCCGTTCCACGAACTCGTGCGCACGAACGCCATCGGCTTGCGCGCCGGCGAACTGACGCCCGACCTCGCCGGCTTCGACCTCGACGCTTTCGCCGCCACGCTGAAGCCCGCCGCGCGGCTGTCGGCCCGGCACACGGTGGGCCTGGTCGACCCCATCGTCGCCGCCGACCAAACCGAGCGCGTCGGCGACGGCCTGCCCGAGACGCTGGAGGAGGTGGTGGCCAGCTATGGGCAGCGCTGGTTCAAGTTGAAGGTGGGCGGCCAGGTCGAGGCCGATGTCGCGCGCCTCGTCGCGATCGCCGGCGTGCTCGACCGGCTCGCTTCCTCCGGTGAGGGCTACCGCTGCACGCTCGACGGCAACGAGCAGTACGACAGCGTCGAGGGCGTCGTGCGCCTGTGGCAGGCGATGGCTGCCGAGCCCCGCCTGGCCCGCCTGTGCGAGGCGGTGGCGTTCATCGAGCAGCCGATCAGGCGCGCCGCCGCGCTGGCCGAGGACGTGCGCGCGCTCGCCCGCTTCAAGCCGGTGATCATCGACGAGAGCGACGATTCGCTCGACGCGTTCGCGCGCGCCCGCTCGCTCGGCTACAGCGGAGTCTCGTCGAAGACCTGCAAGGGCTTGTACAAGTCGCTGCTCAACCGCGCCCGCTGCGCCCGGTGGAACGCCGAGGCCGGGTCGAGCGGCGAGCTGGAGCGCGGCCCGTTCCTGATGAGCGGCGAGGACCTCACCATCCAGGCGGGCCTGGCGCTGCAGCAGGACCTGGCGCTCGTCGGCCTGCTCGGCATCACGCACATCGAGCGCAACGGCCACCACTACGTCAACGGCATGGCCGGGCTGCCGGTGGCCGAGCAGCAGTCGTTCCTCGAGGCGCACCGCGACCTCTACGAGCGCAGCCACGGCGCCGTGCGGCTGCGCATCCGCGACGGGTTCATCGAGTGCGCATCGCTCGCCGCGCCGCCCGGCTTCGCCAGCCGCGCCTGGCCCGAGCGCGCCGCGATGCGACCGATGAAGGCGGCCTGATGCTTCCTTCGCCGACGACCTCGGCGCCGGCGGCTCGCGAAACGCTCGTCGGGCGCGTGGCGGCGAGCCTTGGCTACTACGGGCCGAGCCTGCTGGTGATGCTCGGCCTCGTCGTGCTGTGGCAGGTGGCGGTGGTCGGTTTCGGCATCAAGGAGTTCATCCTGCCGACGCCCTGGTCGGCGCTGAAGGCGCTGGCGAACCCGAACTACCAGTGGACCGCCAACCTGCTGGCGACGCTGTACGCCGTGCTCGGCGCCTTCGTGCTCTCGGCCGTGCTCGGTGTGGCGCTGGCGGTGGTGATCGTCTGGAACGACCTGCTGCTGCGCACCGTGATGCCGGTGCTGGTGCTGTTCAACACGCTGCCCAAGATCGCCCTGGCGCCGCTGTTCGTGGTGTGGCTGGGCTACGGCATCTGGCCCAACATCCTCATCGGCACGACGATCGCCTTCTTCCCGATGGTGGTGAACACCGCGGTGGGGCTGGCCACCGCCGAGCCCGAGATGCTCGACCTCGTGCGCACGTTGAAGGCCAGCCGCTGGCAGGTGCTGCGCAAGGTCCGGTTCCCCAACGCCGTGCCGTACATCTTCGTCGGCCTGAAGCTGAACGCGACGATGAGCGTCATCGGCGCCATCGTCGGCGAGTTCGTCGCCTCCGAACGCGGCCTCGGCTCGCTGATCGTCACCAGCGGCGTGACGATGGAGACGGCGCCGATCTTCGCTTCGCTGATCCTGATCTCGGCGCTGGGCCTGGCGCTGTACGGCCTGGTCGTCCTCGCAGAACGGATCGTCGCGCCGTGGGCGCACCGCGACGAGCGCACCGATTGACCACGCTGCCCGCAGGAGACACCGCAATGAACGATTCCACCCGCCACGGCGCCGCCTCATCCACGCGGCGCCATCTGCTCGCCACCGCTGCCGCCGGTGCCGCGGCGCTGGCCGCCGGCCCGCTGCTGGCGCAGGCGCCCGACAAGGTGCAGCTCCAGCTCAACTGGTTCCACCTTGCCGACCACTCGCCGATCTACCTGGCACTGAAGAAGGGCTACTACAAGGAGGAAGGCATCGACCTCACGGTGCTGCGCGGCAGCGGCTCGGCCGACAGCGCCAAGAAGATCGACCTGGGCCAGGCCGATGTCGGCATCTCCGACGCGCCCACCGTGCTCACCGCCATCAGCAAGGGCGCCAACCTGCGCATGGTCGCGGTCGTCTACGACAAGGCCGGCAACAACGTCTTCTTCAGGAAGAGCGCCAACATCCGCAGCCCGAAGGACCTGGTCGGCAAGAAGATCGCCGTGCCGCCGGCCGACTCGCACCGCGTGCTGTGGCCGGCGTTCGCCGCGATGCACGGCATCGCCCCCGACGCGGTGACGCTGGTCAACGTCAAGCCCGAAGGCAAGCAGGCAATCGTCGCTGCCAACGAGGTCGACGCATCGTTCGACCTCTACACCAGCTACGCCATCTGGGAGAAGGTGCTCGGCAAGGGCGACGTGGGCCACCTCCTGTGGGCCGACTTCGGCCTGCCGATCTACGGCCACACCTACTTCGTCAACAACGAGCTGATCAAGAAGAACCCCAAGCTCATCGAGCGCTTCCTGCGCGCCACGCACAAGGGCTGGCGCGACGCCAAGGCCAACCCGGCGGCTTCGATCGACGCGATGGTCGAGGCGGTGCCGGGCCTGGACCGCAACACGCTGCTGGCGACGATGCCGCAGATTCTCGACCTGTGCGTCACCGAACGCTCGGCCAGGCACGGCCTGGGCTGGATCGAGCCCGAGCTGATGCAAAAGACGATGGACATCACCTTCGCCAGCAACAAGCCCGAGAAGGCTTTCGCCGTGGCCGACGCCTTCACCAACCAGTTCAGCAGCCGCATCAAGCCGTGAGGCTGCGCCGCGGCGGGCGCTGAAGGGCGCCCGCGTGCGCATGGGCATACGCGTGCGCGTGCGCGTGTGCGCCGCGCCGCGCCGCCGTGAAGCCCCTCGCCCCGGGCGGGGCGCGGTGCGGCGGCGACAATCGGCCCATGTCCAAGACCTTCGAAACCACCGAACCCGCACGCGCCGACATCGACGCGCGCACCGGCTCGTTGCTGCTCGAGTTCGGCAGCCACAACTGCGGCCACTGCCGGCGTGCCGAGCCGCTGATCGAGCAGGCGCTGGCCGCCGCGCCCGGCGTGGCGCACATGAAGATCGCCGACGGCCCCGGGCAGCCGCTCGGCCGCTCGTTCGGCGTGCGCCTGTGGCCCACGCTCGTGTTCCTGCAAGACGGGGTCGAGAAGGCGCGCGTGGTGCGGCCTGAGCGCAAGGTGCAGATCGACGAGGCGCTGCGGCAGATCGCAACGACGACGACGCCGTGAGACGCGCCGCAGCGGCGTGCTGATCCGCGCGGCGGCGGCGCGGCTGGTGTCAGCCGCTGTCGCTGTCGCTGCTGCCGCTGGCGCCGCTGCCGCCGCCGCTGCCGCCGCACTCTGCGGCCACCCACGCCGCATAGGCGGCATCGGCGTCCTTGACCTCCAGCGTGTACAGCGCCGGCAGGTCGTAGGGGTGCATCGCCCGCACCAGCGCCCGCAGCGCCGGCGCGGCGGCTGCGGTGGTCTTGAACATCAGTCGCTGCTCGTCGTCGTGTTGCACGGCGCCCTGCCAGCGGTAGACGCTGGCAACGGCGTCGATGTGCACGCAGGCGGCCAGGTGCTGGTCGATTGCCGCATCGGCGATGCGGCGCGCGTCCTCAAGTCGGCTGACGGTGGTCGTCAGCACCAAGAGCTTCACCACTTCCGTCCTCGAAACAACTGGCCCAGAATAGCTTGAATCGCTGGAGACGCGCTCAAGCCGCCGCGCCTTCGAGCAACCCCAGCACGTACCCGATCGCCCGCGCCGCAGACCCCGGCCCGTCTGGAACGTAGTCGAACGGCTCCATCGCCAGCCAGCCTGCGTAGCCCTGACGCTGCAGCGCGGCGAGGAGGGGGCCGAAGCGATCGTCGCCCTGGCCGGGCGCGCGGCGGTTGCGGTCGTTGAGCTGCACGTGCGCCAGCAGGCCCGTGGGCCACCAGCGCTCGATCAGCGCCGGCAGCGGCTCTGCCTCGGTGGCGCCGGCCGAGCAGGTGTCGAGCATCGTGCGCAGCCCGGGCAGGGCGGCGGTGCGCACGATCGCCGCCGCCTCGGCCACGGTGTTGACGACGCGGGTCTCGTCGCGCGACAGCGGCTCGATGCAGTAGGCGAGGCCGAGCGCGCCGGCGCGTTCGCCGCAATGCACCCACGCCTCGGTGGCGCGGCCCAGCGCGTCGGCAGGTGTCTGTCCCGGCAGCGGGTTGCGCTGCGCCGGCGAGCCGTGCACGAGATAGCGCGCGCCCATCGCGGCGGCGAGGTCGACGAGGCGGTCGAGCACGGCGAACGTGCGCCCGCGCACTGCCGCATCGGGATCGCTGATCGACAGGCCTTTCGGCGCCACGAGCAGCCAGTGCAGGCCGCTGATGGCCAGGCCGTGGCCGGCGGCGATGGCGGCCAGCCGCCGCGCATCGGCTTCGCTCAGCGTGCACGGGTCGTCGGCCAGCGTGAACGGCGCCACCTCGAGCCCGCGATAGCCCAACGCCGCGGCGTACGCGCACTGCCGCTCGAACGGCCACGGCGCAAGCACTTCGTTGCACAGGGCCAGGCGGTCGCGCAGCGGTGCGGTCATGTCTGCTTCCGGACGGGCGGCTGTCGCATCATGGCCCGGGCGCCGCGGCCGACGCACCGGTGCCGCGCCGCCGCGCCACCCGGCGCTGCACTGCCGGCACCTGCGCCAGCAGCATCGCGGCCACCAGCAGCGCCAGCACGGCGCTGATGGGCCGCGTGAAGAACGGCGCCAGGCTGCCGTCGGAGAGCACCAGGCCGCGGCGCAGCGATTTGTCGACGATGTCGCCCAGCACCAGCCCCAGCACGAACGGCGCCACCGGGAAGCCCTGGCGGCGCAGCAGGAAGCACACGACGCCGGTGGCGAGCATCACCCACACGTCGAACAGGCGCTGCGTGATCGAGTACGAGCCCAGCACGCACAGCACGAAGACAATGGGCATGATGATCTCGCGCGGCACGCGCAGCACCCACAGGATCGGCCGCACGAGGATGAGGCCGAACAGCAGGATCGCCAGCGTCGCCACCAGCGTGATGCCGACGACGTCGTAGACGTACTGCGGGCTGTTGACCATCAGCATCGGCCCGGGCTGCGCGCCGTGGATGATCATCGCCGCCATCAGCACCGCCGCCGGCGCCGAGCCGGGGATGCCCAGCGCCAGCGCCGGGATCAGCGCGCCGGGGATGGCGGCGTTGTCGCCGGTCTCGGCGGCGATGAGGCCGTCGACCGAGCCGCGGCCGAACTGCTCCTTCTCGCGGCTGGCGCGCTTGGCCGCGGCGTAGCTCGACCAGGCGGCCATGTCTTCGCCGACGCCGGGCAGGATGCCGATGAACACGCCGATGACGCCCGAGCGGATGATCGTGCGCCAGTAGCGCAAGAGGTCGGCGATCTTCGGCAGCACCGAGTCCACCGTGGCGATGACGGCGCCGGCCTGCCGCTCGCCCATCACGGTGAGCACTTCGGCGAAGCCGAACGCGCCCACCAGCGCCGGGATCAGGCCGATGCCGCCCGACAACGCGTTCTCCTCGAAGGTGAAGCGGGGGTGCGCGTGGATCGGGTCGAGGCCGATGGTCGCGGTGAAGATGCCGAGCAACCCCATCAGCCAGCCCTTCACCGGGTGGCTGCCGGTCAGCGTGCCCGACATCATCACGCCGGCCATGCCGAGCCAGAAGAACTCGAAGGCGCCGAACTTCAAGGCCGTCTCGGCCAGCAGCGGCGTGAACATCGCCAGGCACAGCACGCCGAAGAACGAGCCGGCCACCGAGCCGGTGGTGGCGATGCCCATCGCGCGGCCGGCCAGGCCCTGGCGCGCCAGCATGTGGCCGTCCAGGCAGGCGGCGGCGTTGGCCGCGGTGCCGGGGATGTTCAGCAGGATGGCCGTGCGGCTGCCGCCGTAGATGGCGCCGACGTAGACGCACACGAGCACGAGGATGGCGTCGGTGGGCGGCATCTTCACCGTCAGCGTGGTGAACAGCGCGACGCCCAGCGTCGCCGAGAGCCCGGGCAACAGGCCGATGACGATGCCGGCCAGCGTGGCGACGAGCGCATAGGCGATCTGCCACGGGCCCAGCAGGCCCGCCAGCGCCACGCCGAGGTGGTTCAGGCCTTCCATCGCGAACGGCTGGCGGGGTCCGGAAGCGGTGACGCAGGCAGGCAGCGAAGCGGCGAGCGGGGTTGCTTCAAGGCAGCCGCACGAGGAACACCGACTCGAAGAGCCAGCCGATGGCCAGCGCCGCGGCGGCGGCGACCGCCAGCGTCTGGGCCAGGCGGCGCGCGACGCGGCCTTCGGCTTTCCATTGGCGCCAGCGGAACACGGCGGTGAAGGCGAGGATGAAGGCCGCGGCCTCCACCTGGAACGGCAACCCGTGCCCGAGCGAGATGCCGGCGAAGAGCACGCACAGCAGCGTGGCCCCGGCGCTGCGCCGCCAGGTGGCGCGGGCGTCGGCCGCGGCGGCGGCAGCGTCGGCCGGTTCGCCTTGCCTCGGCAGCCCGCGGGCCTGCCAGGCCAGCGCCAGCGCGAAGACGACCATCAGCGCACCGACGATGCCCGGCGTCAGGCCCGGCGCCGACCACGGCGAGATGCCCTGGTGGCCGAGCCGATCCATGCGCCACGAGGCGATGGCGATCGCCGTGCCGAGCCCGGCCCAGAAGGCCGCACCCAGCAGTTCACCGCGGCGCGACATGCCCGGGCCTGCTGCCGCTGCCCCCGCTCAGCGCTTGATGCCCAGCGACTCCGGCGACACCTTCGCCAGGCCCGCTTCCTGCAGCAGGTAGGCGTCGGTGACCACGGTGGGCCAGACGGCGTCGAAAGCCGCCTTGCCGTACAGCGGCGTGAACAGCGCCCCGCGGTCGGCGGCGTACTTCTTCAGCTTCTCGGAGGGGACCACGCGCTCGGCCCACAGCTTCTCGACCGTGGCCACCACCTCGGGCGGCACGCCCTTCGGAATGAAGATGCCGAAGCCGGTGGTGACCTTGGGGAAGTTGGGCACGAACTGGGTGATCGGCGGGATCGTGCCGACGCCTTCGATCGTCAGCGCCTGGTCGCCGACGACGGCCAGCGCGCGCAGCCGCTTGCCCTTGAGCATCTCGGCCTGCTCGGGCGCGAGCTGCGTCGTCACCTGCGTCTCGCCGGCGACGGTGGACACCACCGCCGGGTTGCCGCCGTCGTAGGTGACATGGCGGTACTTGGCGCCGGTGGCCTTGGCGATGGCCTCCATCGCGAAGTGGCCCGAGCTGCTGTTGCCGGCGGTGCCCACCGGCAGCGGGTTGGCCTTCATCGCGTCGAGCAACTGCGGCAGGGTCTGGTACGGCGTGCCCGGGTTGACGCTGACGATGGAGACGTTGGTGACGGCCAGGAAGAGGTGGAAGTCGTCGACCTTGCTCTGGATCATGCCGAGCACGGGGTAGGTGCCCAGCTGCTTGGCGGCGCCGGCGGTCCAGGTGTAGCCGTCCTTGGGGGCGTCCATCGTCGCCTTGGTGCCGATGGAGCCGGCACCGCCCGGCTGGTTGACGATGACGATCTTCTGCCCGAGGCCGCCCTCGATCTCGGCGGCGGCCAGGCGCGTGACCTGGTCGGTGGCACCCCCGGCCGCCCACGGCACGATGATCGTCACCGGCTTGGTGGGCTTCCAGGTCGCCTGGGCCTGTGCCGGGCCACCGGCACCAGCGAGCGCGGCGGCGGCGAGCGCAGCGCCGAGCAGCGAACGGCGGAAGGACGAAACGGAATGGCGCATGCGGGCCTCCTGGGGTGGGCGATGGCGAGTTAACCGTCCGGTGAATCGTAGGCGCCTCGGCGGGCGGTGGCATTCGGGCAACTCCCGGGGGCGGGCAGCGGCGCCGGGAACGGCTGCTCAGTCGCGCACCAGGTACCCGAGCACGAGGTCGGTCATGTGGCTCAGCCGCTCGACGCGCGCCTTGGTCGCCAGCAGGTCGCGCGCGAAGATCGTCGACAGCGTGTGGCTGTTGCCGAGGTAGAAGTAGGCCAGGCCCGCGATCGAGATGTACAGCTGCACCGGGTCGACGCCGGCGCGGAACAGGCCGGCCTTGTGGCCGCGCTGGAGCACGTCGGCGATCGTCTGCACGAACGGCGAGTGCAGCGTCAGGATCTTCGTGCTGCGCTTCAGGTGCCGCGCCCGGTGCAGGTTCTCGCTGTTGAGCAGCGTCAGGAACTCCGGGTGCGCGAGGTAGTAGTTCCAGGTGAAGGCGATCAGCCGCCGGATCGCCTCGATCGGCTCGACTTCGGTGAGGTTCAGCCGCTGCTCCTCGCCGCGGATGCTTTCGTAGGCGCGCTCGAGCACCGCCAGGAAGAGGTCTTCCTTGCTGCCGAAGTAGTAGTAGATGAGCCGCTTGTTGACGCCGGCGCGCTCGGCGATGCGGTCGACGCGCGCGCCGCCCAGCCCGTGCGCGGCGAACTCGGCCGTGGCCGCTTCGAGGATGTGGCCTTGCGAGCGGTCGGCGTCGCGCGGGCGCGGTTCGGGGGCTGGCGGGCGCGCGCCCTTGCGCGCTCGCTTGGTCGGCGTCGGGGGCGCCGGGGGCGCCAGGGGCGGCTGGGATTTGTGGGTCTTGCGTGCGGGGGCCATGCCAATCGCAATTCACCGGCTGTCGAACTGCCGCCGGAGTACCGGCTGTCGAACTGCCGCCGGAGTATCGCCGCGTCGCTCCGGCGGAGGATGCGGGCTCGCCCGAGCTTGCGGAGATAGGGGGTTGCGTGGCGGCCACGCGCCTTGTCCCGCGACCCCCGGCCGCCTAGCATCTGGCCGCCGTGATCAACAGCCTCGCCCAGAGCCAGTACACCGCGTTCATCAGCTACGCCCACGCCGACGACGTGCGCTGCCACCGCTGGGTGTCGTTCTTCGCCGAGGAACTGCAGCGCGGGCTCGAGGCGGTGATGCGCGGCGTCGCGCTGCCGCCGGTGCACCTGTCGGGCGACAACGGGCCGGTGGCCGGCGTGCTGGGCCCCGAACTGCGCGAGCGCATCGACCGCTCGTTCGCCTTCGTCGTCGTCGTGCACGACAACTACGTGCAGTCCGACTGGTGCCGCCAGGAGCTGGAGTACTTCTGCCAGCGCTTCGGCGAGGAGGGCTGCCGCGAGCGCCTGTACGTGCTGGCGCTGTCCGAGCCGGCGGTGCAGAAGGTGACCGCGGGCGACACCTGGCAGCGCCTGGTGCCCGCGGGCCAGCTGTGGATGCCGTTCTTCGCCGAGCTCGACCGCGACGAGCCGATCGACATCTACATGGCGCCGCAGCTGGTGACCGGCGCCTTCAAGACGATGTTCAACCGGCTGCGCGAGGACTTCGTCGCCAAGCTGAAGGCGGCGCAGGCGCCGCAGCAGCAACCGATCGCCTCCCTCGCTTCCCTCGCCGCGGTCGCTGCGGCCGCGGCGCCTGCGCCGCCAGCCCCGCTCGGCCTGGCGGCGCTCGGCACCGGAACCGGGCCGGCGGTGCCCGTGACCGCTGCGCGCAATGGCGGCGCCGCGCCGCCGGCCGGCGACGTGCGCATCTACATCGAGAGCAATCGCCACGAGTTGACGCTGTGGCAGCCGCTGGGCGAGCAGATGCGCCGCCGCTGGCAGCGCCTGACCACCGCCGCGGCGCCCGCGGCGGCCGGCGCGGCCGGCGCGGCCGCACCGGCCGCGCCCGGGCTGCAACTGCGCCCGCGCGGCCTGCCGGTGGAGCAGATCGACCAGTTCCCCAGCCTGGACGACGCCGACGGCGTCGTGCTGCTGTGGGGCAGGAAGACGCCCGACGCGCTGGTGGCGCAGATCAACAAGGTGGAGAACAAGATGAGTGCCGGCCGCGACGCCGCGCCCGGTGTCGTCGCCTACCTGATGCCGCCGCAGAGCTCGGCCGAGCCGGTGCCGGCGTGGGGCTGGCAGGTGCTGCGCTTCGATGCGCAGGCGCAGGACCGCATCGACGTGGTCACCGAGGAGGACGCAGAGCTCGAAGGGTTCCTCAAGCGCGTGCTCGAACGCCGGCTGCAACGCGAAGCGCAGGCGCCGGCGGCACCGGCGGGGCGCGGGTGACCAAGCCCGGGGCGAACGCGCAGGCGGCGCTGGCCACGCCGGACGCAGCGGCTGCCGCGGAGGCGGGCGACGCGGAGGCCGGCGGCGCGGCGGTCGCGCCGGCAGCCCCGGCCGCCGCGGTGGCGCCGGCGCGCGCCGACGCCACCGTGATGCGCCTGCCGCGCGAGCCGTACCCCGGCCTGCGCCCGTTCCTCGACTTCGAAGCGGCGCTGCTCTTCGGCCGCCAGCGCCAGGTGGGCGAGATCCTCGAGCGGCTGGCCGCGACGCAGTTCGTCGCGGTGCTCGGCGGCTCCGGCTCGGGCAAGAGCTCGCTCATCCACGCCGGCGTCACGCCGGCGTTGCGCAGCTACGGCATCCCCGGCGCCGGCGACCTGTGGCTGCCGATGGTGTGCACGCCCGGCACCAACGTCAGCCCGGCCGACCAGGCGGCCCGCCGCCATTCACCGGTGACGCGCCTGGTGCGCCGTTTCGGCAAGCTGCTGAAGAGCCGCGGCAGCGCCGCCGCCGACGCCCGGCGCGACGCCGAGATGGCCGAGGTCTTCCGCCAGGAAGGCGGCTTCGCGCGCCTGCTCGAAGCCTACGGCCGCGAGCTGGACGTGCCACCCGGTCCCGACCCGGGCGACGCGCGGGTGCTCTTCGTCATCGACCAGTTCGAGGAGGTGTTCCATCCCACCAACAAGGCCGCCGCCGGCGGGCCCGACGAGGTGGCGGTGCTCGTCGAGCGGCTGCTCGACCACTTCTTCCGCCCGCACCCGCGCTGCTACGTCGTCATCACGATGCGCAGCGAGCACCTGAACGACTGCGCCACCTTCCTCGAGCTGCCCGACGCCATCAACAAGAGCAGCTTCCTCGTGCGGCGGCTCGATGCCGGCGAGCTGCGCGAGGCGATGGTCGGCCCGGCGCAGCGCTTCCTGCGCCTGATGGCCCGCCAGCACGCCGGCACGCCGGTGGGCGCGAAGCTGCCCGCGCAGGTGCAGTTCGAGCCGGCGGTGATCGAGCGGCTGCTGCGCGACACGACCGCCATCACGCACGACCCCGACCACCTGCCGCTGTTGCAGCACATGCTGGCGCGGCTGTGGCAGGCGGCGCTGGAACGCGACGACGACATGGACGCGCTGGTGCCGGCGCGCATCACGCAGGCAGACCTGGCGCGCGCCGTCAACGCCGCCGAGCCGGGCATCGCCTCGGCGCTGGCCGACAGCGTCAACACGCTGCGCGAAAGCGTGCACAACTGGCCCGAGCGCATCTACCTCGCACACGACGCGCAGCACCGGGCCAAGCTCGACACGCTGCTCCGCCGCCTGGCGCTGAAGGACCCCAACACCGGCCACTACTCGCAGCAGCGCATCGAGGCGCAGGCGGCGGCGGCGCTGCTGGGCTTTGCGCAAGGCGACAAGGGGTCGCAGCAGTTGCGCCGGCTGCTCGCCGAAGGCTTCCTCGGCAGCGTCGACTACCTCTTCTGGGATGCGGAAGACCCGGCCCGCGTGACGATCAAGGTCTCGCACGAGTCGTTCATCCGCGGCTGGCGCCGCTTCAAGGCGCTCATCGACGCCGAGAGCCTGCAGTACGAGGAGTACGTGGCCGTGCTCAGGCGCTGCGCGGCGTGGGTCGAGCACGAGCGCAGCGCCGAGGACCTGCTCGGCTCGGGCGAACTCAGGCGCGTCGGCGCCGGCGCGGTGCGCAAGCGCATCGAGGCCAGGCAGCCGTTCGACGACTGGCTGCACCTGCTGTCGCTCGATCGCGAGGGCGCGCGGCTGCTGCCGGCGGCCGGCGCGCTGGCCGCCTTCATCGAGGAGAGCGAGCGCGTCGAGCGCAAGCGCCGCGTCAAGCGCTGGATGTGGCCCGTGCTGCTGCTGTCGGTGGCCAGCATCACGCTCGGCCTGGCGCTGCCGACGATGTTCGCGGTGCTCATCGAGGCGCCGACGATGCGCCGCGCCGAGGCGATGCTCGACGCCTTCGGCAGCACCGAGGCGGCGCAGGTGCAGCGCGCCTACGCCACGCGCGCCGAGGCGGCGGCGGCGCTGGCGCAGATGCTCGACGCCGCGGCGGCGATCGACGGCGCGCGTTCGGGCAACAGCACGGCGCGCGGGCGCACCTCGGCGCGGCTCATCGAGGCGCTGGACGCAGTGGCGCTGGTGCGGCGCCAGGGCGACTTCCTGCAAGGCGTGCTGTCGCAAAGCGAGCCGGTGGTGATCGACAAGCTGCGCGAGGTGCTGGGCACCAGCCCGCTGTTCGCCGTGCCGCTGCCGGAGGCTGCCGCGGGCGCCGGCAGCGGGGCCGTGGTCGCCGAGCCGGCGCCGCTGTCGTTCGAAGGCGAGTGCAGCGTGCCGCAGATCACTGCGCCTTCGCGCGGGCGCATCGTCGTTGCCGCGCCTTCGCGCGATGCGCCCGAGCGGCCGGGGCCGCGGCGCGCGCTGTTCGTCGCGGCGCCGTCGCAAGGCGGCTTCTACGGCGATGACGGCGCCCACGTGGCCGTCTACGCCGCCACCTGGAGCGCCGCCGAGGGCCTGTGCCGGCAAGGGCCGCTGATGCTGCTGCTGGACACCGAGAACGAGTCGCACGCCGTGTTCGACAGCTCGCTGCGCCACCTGGTGGTGCTGGCGGCGCAGGGCTTCGCCGAGGGCAAGGAAGGCGTGCTGCTGCAGCAGGTGACCTGGCGCATCGGTCCCGAGGGCGAGCCGCAGCGCGCCCAGCGCGCCACCGTGGTGACGCTGGGCGACCCGGCGCTCATCGAGCGGCTGCGCCGCGTGGCCGGGCCGGCCCGGGTGCAGGTGGCCCGGACCTGGAGCGCGCCGGCCGGCCGCGTGCTCGACATGGGCGGCGAGGGCTGGCGAATCGTCTCGTGGCAGAGCCGCCGCGTGCGCACCGAACTGCGCGAGCCGCAGTTCCGCACGGCCGTGCCGGCCGCCGCTGGCACGCCGTGCGACACGCTCGCACGCGGCCTGCCGCCGGTGGCCGGGTGGCAGATGCGCATGCTCGATGCCGGCGCGCTGTGCCTGGCCGTGTACCGCGCGCCGCGGCCATCGGCGCCGGGTGAGAAGGCCGAAGGCGGCGACGAGCTGGGTGTGTGGGCCTACCCGCGCCCGCTGCCGGGAACGCTGGAGCGGCTGGCCAAGCGACCGCTGCTGCCGCTGGCGGCGGTGAGCCCGTACGCCAACGTGCCGCCGCTCGCTGCCGGGACCACGGCGGCAGCCGAGCCGACCTGGGCCTTGGGGCTGAGCGGCGAATACGCCGGCTGGCTGGTGCTCGCCGCCGGGTCGCCGGGCGGCGCCGCGATGCCCGGCGAAGGCGACTCGCCGCGCCTGTACGGCATGCCGCTGACCACCTGTGCGTTGTGGCGCCTGGGGCAGACGCTGCTGCCGCCCGGGCAGTCCACGCGGGCCGCTGCCGGCACCTGCCGCGACGGGCCCTGAGCGCGGGCTTCTGCACCGCGCTCCCGCGGTGCGGGAGCGCCGGCACGGCGGCATGAATCGCTGCGGCTACAGTTCTCGCACCATGACCGATCCCGCCAACGCCAACGCCAGCACCGGCGCCGTGCCGGCCCGCCCCGCCGGCCACGCGCTCGTCGAAGCGCTCGTCGCGCAGGGCATCGACACCTGCTTCGGCGTGCCCGGCGAGAGCTTCCTCGCCGTGCTCGACGGCTTTCACGAGCACCGCCGGCGGATCCGCTTCATCGCCTGCCGGCAGGAAGGCGGCGCCGCCTTCATGGCCGAAGCGCAGGGCAAGCTCAGCGGCCGGCCCGGCATCTGCATCGTCACGCGCGGACCCGGCGCCACCAACGCCAGCATCGGCGTGCACACGGCGTTCCAGGACAGCACGCCGATGATCCTGTTCGTCGGCCAGGTGGCAAGCGACCAGCGCGACCGCGAGGCGTTCCAGGAGATCGACTACCGGCAGATGTTCGGCCCCGGCACGCTGGGCCTGGCCAAGTGGGCCGCCGAGATCGACAGCGCCGAGCGGCTGCCCGAGTACGTGGCGCGGGCCTTCCACGTCGCCATGCAGGGGCGGCCGGGGCCGGTGGTGCTGGCGCTGCCCGAGGACATGCTGACCACGCTCACCACCGCACCGGTGCTGCCGCGCGCTGCAACAGCGAGCACCTGGCCCGACCCGGCAGCACTGGCGCGTGCGCGCGAGATGCTGGCCGCGGCGAGGCGCCCGTTCGTCATCGCCGGCGGCGGCGGCTGGACGGCCGAAGCGGCCGCGGCCCTCGAGCGCTTCGCCCAGGCGTGGGAACTGCCGGTGGGCAACGCCTTCCGCTTCCAGGACACGTTCGACAACCGACACGCGCTGTACGCGGGCGACGTGGGCATCGGCATCAATCCGAAGCTGGCGGCGCGCATCCGCGAAGCCGACGTCGTGCTGGCGCTCGGCGTGCGCCTGGGCGAGATGACCACCGGCGGCTACACGCTGCTGGCGCCGCCGCGGCCGCGGCAGAAGCTCATCCACGTGCATGCCGGTGCCGAGGAACTCGGCCGCGTCTACGCCGCCGACGTGCTGCTGCACGCGAGCATGGACCGCGCAGCACTCGCCTTGGCCAGCCTGGAGCCGCCCGCGGACCGGCCCTGGCGCGCCGACGCGGCCGCCGCGCACGCCGATTACGAGGCGAACATGGAGGCGCCCGCCGTGGCACCGCTGGACCTGGCGGTGGTGATGAAGACGCTGGCGCGCCGCCTGCCCGCCGACACCGTGTGGACCAACGGCGCCGGCAACTACAGCGGTTGGCTGCACCGCTACGTGCGCTACCGCGGCCTGCAGCACCACGGCCGCACGCAGCTCGCGCCGACCTCGGGCGCGATGGGCGCCGGTTTTCCCTGCGCCGTGGCGGCAGCGCTGCTCGAGCCGCAGCGCTGGGCCGTCAACATCGCCGGCGACGGAGACTGCCTGATGACGGGCCAGGAGATGGCCACCGCCACCGGCTACGGCGCCAAGAAGTTGCTCAGCATCGTCGTCGACAACGGCACCTACGGCACCATCCGCATGCACCAGGAACGCGAGTATCCCGGGCGCGTGAGCGGCAGCGACCTCTTCAATCCCGACTTCGCGGCGATGGCGCGCGCCTTCGGCTGGCACGGCGCGCTGGTCGAGCGCACCGAGCAGTTCGAGCCGGCGCTCGATGCCGCGATGGCCGCAGTGGACAAGGCCGGCCGCCCGGCGCTCTTGCACCTGAAGCTCGACACCGACGTCAGCACGACGCGGCAGCGCCTGAGCGACATCCGCAGCGCGGCGGAAAAGCGGCTGCGCGGGGGCTGAGCAGGCGCGGCACGCGCGGCCCGCCCGGCCCGCGCCCACTGCGAAGCCCCTCGTCCTGGCCCAGACCTACAATCCCGCGCCATCGGGGTGTAGCGCAGCCTGGTAGCGCAACTGCTTTGGGAGCAGTGGGTCGGACGTTCGAATCGTCTCACCCCGACCACAGGCCTCCTGGCCTGGAGCGGGGAGCTCGCGAGTCGAGCGCACGCCGCAGGCCGCATGCCGCAAGCAGCGAAGCCGCAAGCCCGTCGCAAGCCCGTCGCGGGCCGGTCGCAGTTGCCGCCGCCGGCTACGCGCCCTACTCGAAATCCAGCACCACCTTCATCGCCTGCGAGCGGTCGGCGGCCAGCGCGAAGGCGCGCGCGGCGTCGCGGTAGGGCAGCGTCGCCGAGATCAGCGGCTTCACGTCGACGAGGCCCTTGTTGAGCAGCTCGACGGCGACGGCGAACTCCTCGTGGAATCGGAAGGCGCCGCGCAGGTCGAACTCCTTCGCGACGAGGGTGTTCAGCGGCAGCGTCATGTCGCCGCCGCCGGCGATGCCCACCTGCACGATGACGCCGCGCGGCCGCAGCGCGTCGAAGGCGCCGCGCAGCGCGCGCTCGTTGCCGCTGGCTTCGAAGAGCACGTCGAAGCTGCCTTTGTCGGCGCTGAAGCGGGCCAGGCCCGCCGCGTCTTCGGCGACGTTGACCGTCTCGTCGGTGCCCACCCGCGCGGCCGCGCGCAGCGGCGCGGCGGCCACGTCGGTGGCGACGATGTGCGCGGCGCCGGCGCGGCGCGCGGCGATGACGAGCAGCGCGCCGATCGGCCCGCAGCCGGTGACGAGGACTCGCTTGCCGAGCAAGTCGCCGGCGCGGCGCACCGCGTGCAGCGCCACCGAAAGCGGCTCGGCCAGCGCCCCTTCGGCGTCGCTCACCGAATCGGCCAGGCGATGCGCCTGCGCCGGTTCCACGACGATCTGCTGCCGGAAGGCGCCTTGCACGTGCGGCGTGCGCATCGCGCTGCCGTAGTAGCGCATGTCCAGACAGTGGTTGTGCAGGCCTTGCTGGCAGAAGCGGCAGGCGCCGCAGGGGCGGCTGGGGCTGATGGCGATGCGGTCGCCTTGCGCGTGGCTGCGCACCGCCGAACCCACCGCCTCGACGACGCCGGCCACCTCGTGGCCCAGCACCATCGGCTCCTTGACGCGCACGGTGCCGAAGCCGCCGTGCTGGTAGTAGTGCAGGTCGGAGCCGCAGATGCCGCCGCAGCGCACGCGCACGAGGAGTTGTTGCTCGCCGAGCGGCGGCGTTTCGACCGCCTCGACGCGCAGGTCGCCGGCGGCGTGGATGACCAGGGCTTGCATCGGGTTCGTTGCCTTCAGACCTTCAGAGCGTGGCGGTGACCCCGCCGTCGACGTAGAGGATAGGGCCGTTGACGAAGCGCGCGGGCCGTGGCGCGAGACATGTCCGGCCACCCGGTTCGCGTTGCACCGAGCAGAGCTGGATGATCTTGCCGCGGCGGCGGCCGACCAAGGCGCGGCCGCTCACGCCGCTGCGCGGGCCCTGAACTCGCTGGGCGGCATGCCGACGACGCGGCTGAACACGCGCGTGAAGTAGGCCGGATCGGTGAAACCGAGGCCGTAGGCCACGGCGCTGACGCTGGCCTGCGTGTAGACGAGATGGCGGCGCGCCTCGCGGATCAGGCGCGTCTCGATCACGCGCGAGGCCGGCGCGCCGGTGGCCGCGCGCACCACGCGGCTCAGGTGCGTGGGCGTGACGGCCAGCGCGCGCGCGTAGTCGGCCACCTTCCACGGGCCCGCGAAGCGCGCTTCCACCAGCGCCTCGAAGCGGCCGAGCAGGCGCGAGTCGGGGCGTTCGGCCTTGGCCGGCTCGCCGCCGGCAGCCAGGCGCGCGGCCAGGGCCAGCAGCGTGGCGACCAGCCCGCGCAGCAACAAGGCGCGCGCCGGCTGGCGGCCGCCGAACTCGCGCCAGATCTCGCGCAGGGCCGCGGCCACCTGGGCGTCGGCGGGCAACACGGCGGCGCGGGCGAGCAGCCGGCGCACGTCGGGCGAGCGCGCCAGGACCTCGGCATACAGCTCCTCGGCCAGTGTCGCCACGTAGCCTTCGGTGTGCGGGGCGAACGAGAAGCCGTGCACATGCCCGGGCGGCACGTTGACCAGCGACATCGGCGTCAGCGCCAGCGCCTGCCCTTCCAGCCGCGCCGTGCCGCCGCCTGCGGCAACCAGCACCAGCTGGTGCAGCCGGGCGTGCCGGTGCGGCGCCAGCTCCCAGTCGTGCAGCGCCGAACGGGCAGCGATGGTCTCGCAGTGCAGCACGTCGGGCAGGTGCGCCGACTCGCCGAAGAGGCTGTAGGCCGCCAGCGGGCGCGGCGCGGAGCGGGGCATGCTCGAATCACCCTTGGCGGATCGATCGGAATGTTCGAATCGTACAAGTGCCTGTCGCTTCGGCGCATTCCCGGCCGGGCGCACCCCCGGTAACTTCCGGCAGCGCCCCGCCCGAAGCGGACGGGGTCGCGTCGAATCCATGCAAGGAGACACCACCATGAAGACCCGCGTCTGCATCATCGGCGGCGGCCCGTCGGGGCTGCTGCTGGCGCAGCTGCTGCACCTGAAGGGCATCGACAACGTCGTGCTCGAGAAGCACAGCCGCGAGTACGTGCTGGCGCGCATCCGCGCCGGCGTGCTCGAGCACGGCTTCGCCAAGCTGATGCGCGAGGCGCAGTGCGGCGAGCGCATGGACCGCGAGGGCGAGATCCACGAAGGCTTCTTCATCGCCGACGCCGGCCAGCTCAACCGCGTCGACCTGCACAAGTACAGCGGCGGCAGCTCGGTCATCGTCTACGGCCAGACCGAGCTGACGCGCGACCTGTACGACGCGCGCGAGCGCATGAACGGCGCCGTGATCCACAACGCCGAGGATGTGCAGCCGCACGACCTGACCAGCGCGGCCCCGTACGTCACCTGGCGTGCCGGCGACGAAGTGAAGCGCATCGACTGCGACTTCGTCATCGGCGCCGACGGCTTCCACGGCGTCAGCCGCAAGTCGATCCCGAGGGACGTGCTGCGCGAGTACGAGAAGGTGTACCCGTCGGGCTGGCTCGGCGTGCTCTCGCGCACCAAGCCGGTGTCGCCCGAGCTGATCTACGCCCGCCACGAGCGCGGCTTCGCGCTGTGCTCGCTGCGTTCGCAGGTGCTGAGCCGCTACTACATCCAGGTGCCGCTCAGCGACACGGTGGAAGGCTGGTCCGACGACGCCTTCTGGGCCGAGCTGAAGCGCCGCCTGCCGGCCGAGGTGGGAGCGCGGCTGCAGACCGGGCCTTCGATCGAGAAGTCGATCGCGCCGCTGCGCAGCTTCGTCGCCGAGCCGATGCGCTACGGCAACCTGTTTCTCGCCGGCGACGCGGCGCACATCGTGCCGCCCACCGGCGCCCGCGGCCTGAACAGCGCCGCCTCCGACATCTACTACCTCTACCACGCGCTGCTGGCGCACTACCAGCGCGGCGACGCCAGCGGGCTCGAAGGCTACTCGGCCAAGGCGCTGGCGCGGGTGTGGAAGGCGCAGCGCTTCTCGTGGTGGATGACGATGATGCTGCACACCTTCCCCGGCAGCAGCGACTACGACCGCAAGCTGCAGGACACCGACCTCGCGTACCTCTTCTCCTCCGAGGCGGCGATGAGCTCGCTGGCAGAGAACTACGTCGGGCTGCCGTTCTGAGCGGGTGATGCTGCCGCGCCGGACGGCGCGGTGAAGAGCTGCTGCAGCAGGTCGAGGCCCGGCGCGCCATCGGGCGAACACGCGCCCGGCAGCGTTTGCGTCGGCGGCGCCGGCGAGGTCGAGGGCAGCGGCGAGTGCGGCGAGTGCGGCGAGTGCGGCGAGTGCGGCGAGTGCGGCGCTGTGGCGGCGGCCGGCGCCGCGCCTTCCTCGGCTGCCGCGGTGTCGAACAGCGGCAGCACCTCGTCGGGGATGAAGCGCGAGCGCAGCGCGTACAGGTGGCGGTCGCCGAAGGCGCGCTGCTGCGTGACGTAGAAGCGCTGCGGCACCCACAGCGTCAGCTCGTCGCGGGCGCGCGTCATCGCCACGTAGAGCAGCCGGCGCTCTTCTTCGATCTCGTCGGCGCGGCCGGTGGCCATGTCGGCGGGCATGCAGCCGTCGACGACGTTGAGCACGTGCACCGCGTTCCACTCCTGGCCCTTGGCGGAGTGGATGGTCGAGAGGACCAGGTAGTCCTCGTCGAGGAGCGGCTCGCCGGCTTCTTCGCTGCTGGCCGCCGGCGGGTCCAGCGCCAGTTCGGTGAGGAAGGCGGCCCGGCTGCCGTGCGCGGGCACGAGTGCAGCGAGCTGCTGCAGATCGGCCCAGCGCGCGGCGGCGTCGTCGTGCAGGCGTTCGAGTTGCGGCCGGTACCAGGCCAGCGCCCGCGCGAAGTCCTCCGGCCAGCGGGCCGCGTCGCTGCGCAGGTGCTGCATCAGCGCCGCCAGCTCGCCCCAGGCCGCTGCGGCGGCCGGTGGCGGCGTGAATCGCTCGGGCGCGGCGAGCGTGTCGACCACCTTGCGTGCGCTGGCGGGCCCGAAGCCCGGCACCAGCCGCGCCACGCGCCACGCGGCCAGCGCCGCGGCCGGGTTGTCGGCCCAGCGCAGGAGCGCCAGCACGTCTTTCACGTGCGCGGCTTCGACGAAGCGCAGGCCGCCGTACTTGACGAACGGGATGCGCCGGCGCGCGAGCTCCAGTTCCAGCGCCGTGCTGTGGTGCGCGGTGCGAAAGAGCACCGCCTGCCGGCGCAGCGCGAGGCCGCGTTCGCGCGCCGCCAGCACGGCGGTGGCCACGCCTTCGGCCTGCGCGGCTTCGTCGGCGACGGTGCGCAGCGCCGGCTGCCGTTGCGCAGCGGCGGTGCGCACGGTCCACAGTTCCTTGGCGAAGCGGCGTTCGGCCAGCGCGATGACGGCGTTGGAGGCGGCGAGGATCGGTGCCGTCGAGCGATAGTTGCGTTCGAGCAGCAGCACCTGCGCCGGCCGCGGCGGCGCTGCCGCATCGCCCGCATCGCCCGCCTCACCTGCATCGCCCGCAGCGCCGCCGAAGCGCGCCGGGAAGTCGAGCAGGTGCCGCACCTCGGCGCCGCGAAAGCCGTAGATCGCCTGCGCGTCGTCGCCCACGAGCGTGAGACCGTTGCCGCGCGGGCGCAGCGCCTGCACGATGTCGGCCTGCAGGTGGTTGATGTCCTGCGCCTCGTCGACGAGCACGGCGTCGAAGCGCGCAGCGATGCGCGCCGCCCAGGCCGCGTCGCGCATCAGGTGCCACCAGGCGAGCAGCAGGTCGTCGTAGTCGAGCGAGTGCTGCGCACGCTTGGCGGCAGCGAAGGCGGCGAAGAGCTGCTCGAGCGCCGGCAGTTCGCCGGCGCACCAGGGGTAGTCGCGCGCGACCACCTCGGCCAGCGGCCGGCCGGTGTTGACCACGCGCGAGTGCAGCGCCAGGCAGGTGCCCGCAAGCGGAAAGCGCTTGTGGCGCGCGGCCAGGCCCAACTCCTGGCGCGCCAGGCCGAGCAGGTCTTCGGCGTCGCCGCGGTCGAGCACGGTGAAGCCGCTGGCCAGCCCGATCCGCGGCGCCGCCTCGCGCAGCAGCCGCGCGGCCACCGAGTGGAAGGTGCCGCACCACGGCAACTGCGGCGCCGCACTCGTGGCCGGCCAGCCGAGCGCGTGCTGCAGCGTGCGGCCGACGCGCCGCCGCATCTCGCTTGCGGCGCGGCGCGAGAAGGTCAGCAGCAACAGGCGCGCCGGCGACACGCCGCGCTCGATGTGCCGCGCCGCGCGCGCCGCGAGGGTGGCCGTCTTGCCCGAGCCGGCGCCGGCGATGACCAGCAGCGCACCGGCTTCGGGGTCGTGGTCGACGGCGCGCCGTTGCGCTTCGTTCAGGCGCTGCGCCGCGGCCGCGGGCGTCGCGCTGTGCTGCACCGCGGCGGCGCGCGTCGCGGGCCCGGCGGCGGCTACGTCGAGTGTCTGCGGCAGCGTCTCGTGCATCGGCCGCAACTGTATGCGCATCCAGCCCGCGCCGGCCGCTGCTCCTAGAATGAATTCGTCGGAGCGAGGAGACGACAACGATGCGAGGCACAGACATGCGGCGTGCTGCCGGCCTGCTGGCGCTGGCCGCCGCCTTCACCCCGGCGCAGGCCGCGGCCGCGGAGGCGCCCTTCAGCGGCCCGTCGATCGGCGCCGTGCCGGTGGAGTTCGTGCTCTTCGCCTGCGTGCTGGCCGGTGTGGCGCTGCTGCACCACTACACGCTGCGCATCGCGCTCGGCGGGGCGGTCGTCATCGCGCTGTACAAGATCGTGGCCTCGCCGTTCAAGAGCGGCGCCGGGTTCGCGGGCTTCGGCGCCCACCTCGCGCACGAGTGGGTGATCCTCACGAACCTGCTCTTGCTGCTGCTGGGCTTCGCGCTGCTGGCCGACCTGTTCGAGAAGAGCGAGGTGCCGGCCGTGCTGCCGCGCTTCCTGCCCGACGACTGGAAGGGCGGCTTCGTGCTGCTGGCGCTGGTGTTCGTGCTCTCCAGCTTCCTCGACAACATCGCCGCGGCGATGATCGGCGGCGCCATCGCGCACACCGTCTTCGCCGGCCGCGTACACATCGGCTACCTCGCGGCCATCGTCGCCGCCTCCAACGGCGGCGGCGCCGGCAGCGTGGTGGGCGACACGACGACGACGATGATGTGGATCGCCGGCATCTCGCCGCTGGAGGTGCTCGAGGCGTTCATCGCCGCGGCGGTGGCGCTGCTGGTGTTCGGCATCCCGGCGGCGATGAAGCAGCACGCCTACAGCCCGATCCGCAAGGACGCCGACGCCGCCGCGCACATCGACTGGGTGCGCGTGGGCATCGTCGCCTTCATCCTGCTGCTGGCGATCGCCGTCAACGTGACGATCAACACGCGCTTCAACGCGATCAGCGACGCCTTCCCGTTCCTCGGCGCCGCGGTATGGGTGGCGATCGTGCTGACGATGGCCCTGCGGCGGCCGAACTGGAGCCTCGTGCCGGGCGCGTTCAAGGGCTCGGTCTTCCTGCTCAGCCTCGTGTTGTGCGCTTCGATGATGCCGGTGGAGCGGCTGCCGGCGGCTTCGTGGCAGACGGCGTTCGGGCTCGGCTTCCTCTCGGCGGTGTTCGACAACATCCCGCTGACGGCGCTGGCCATCAAGCAAGGCGGCTACGACTGGGGCTTCCTGGCCTATGCGGTGGGCTTCGGCGGCTCGATGATCTGGTTCGGCTCGTCGGCCGGCGTGGCGCTGGCCAACATGTACCCGCAGGCGCGCTCGGTGGGGCAGTGGTTGCGGCACGGCTGGTTCGTCGCCGTGGCGTATGTGATCGGGTTCCTCGTGATGCTGGCGCTGATCGGGTTCCATCCGGGCAGCCAGCCGAGGGGTGCGGCAGCGGCGCCTGCGGCCGCGGTGGCCCGATGAAGTGAACCCGCCGTAGACGGGTGGCCTGCCCGGAGGGACTCGAACCCCCGACCTGCGGCTTAGAAGGCCGCTGCTCTATCCAGTTGAGCTACGGGCAGCGCGGGGCGGATTGTGGCGCGCCCCGCGCTGCGGTCTCACGCGGCCTGGGCTACAGGCCGGCGCTCTTCTTGACGAGCTGCACTTCGTCGAAGTAGCCGCCGATGTAACCCCACGGGATCTCGTTGACCGACTCGACGGGTTCGCACGGCGTCACGCCTTCGCGGCAGATGGTGCGCTTGCCGGCCACCGGGTAGCTGGCGCGGATGCGCAGTTCGCGCACGTTGGTCAGCACGTAGCGGATCTCTTCCTCGGTGGCCGGGCGGTCGTGCACCGTCCAGCAGTTGCGCAGGGTCGGGACCGTGGCTGCCGTTTCGCAGACCGACTTGCCGTTCGTGTCCGTGTTGGTCAGCGCGATGGCCTGCTTGCTCCAGCCGTTGTCGTTGAACTTCGTGGCCTTCGGGTTGAACATGAGCGTGGTCACGGTCACGTCCGAGGTGCCGCCGCCGCGCAGCACCACCTGGTCGAAGGTGGTCACCTGGTCGTAGGTGAGCACGGCGTCGGTGGAGCGCAGGGGCTGGGTGGCGATCGGCGCCGGCAGCGTCACGCATTCCTGGATGAACGGCCAGAAGACCCACCAGCAGTGCGTCGTGCCCGCAGGGCTGGCCTTCAGCGTGACCTCCTCGTCGGGCTTGAACCAGAACGAGAGCTCGCCGCGGTAGAAATCGGACTTGTCGCCGCGGAAGTGCGCCGGGGCCTGGATGTAGCCCACGTCGTACTTGAAGAGCTTGTCGAAGATCTCGTTGGTGTGCTTGGCGTGCAGGTAGCCGTAGAAGATGCTCTGCGGCGTGGTCGCCGCCCCCCAACTCACTTCCAGCGGCGAGCCGGAACTGGCCGTCCACTTCTGGTCGTCCGGCGTGGCGGCGGCGAACCGGGTCTCGAAGCTGTCGAGCACGAAGCCGCTGAAAGCGGTGTCCTTGAGCGAACATTGGCGGATGTCGTAGCTGGTCGTCTCGCTCACTTGCGCGATCGAGCCATCGCCGAGGTTGCGCAGCGTGTACGACAGCGGGTAGGCCGTCGTCAGCGCCGGCTCCTTGGTGAAGTACTCGTTCCATTTGCCCGTGCGGATCATCGTCAGCGTGGCCGCGGCGTCGCCGCCCAGCGAGGTGATGACGATCTTGGCTTCGCTGAGGATGCGCTTGTGCTCGGTGCTCAGCTCCCCGGAGACGTCGAAGATTCCCGAGTAGGACGCGGCCAGCGCCGCCTTGATCTCGCTGGTGGAGGCGGTGGACGTGAAGGCGAAGGTCATCAGGCGCCCGTAGACGACGTTGGAGACGTACAGCGGCGGGTTGTCCGGGCCGATGCGGCCCATGGCGACCTGCTCGTCGAGCTTCTCGCGCGTGAACTCGGTGGTGAAGAAGGCGCCGGGGCTTTGCGGCGGCTCGACCACCACTTCGAACATCTTCTCGACGAAGTGGACCATCACCGTGCGCTCGTTGGCGCCGGTGGACACCGAGGTCGAGGCGCTGGCGCTGAAGCCGAGGTACTTGCCCGACATGCCCGCCTTCAGCGCGAACGACTCCTCGGAGTTGAAGTCGTGCACGGTGAACTGGATCGAGCTGGGCGTGGCGAGCTTCTTCGTGGTGGCGCTGCCGATCATCGTGCCGATGGCCTTGTTGACCTCGGCCTGGTCGGGTTCGGTCACCAGCACGAAGTTGCCGGTGGTCGCCAGCGACGGGATCGACACCTTGATCGGCGCTCGTTCGTGCACCACCAGCGGCAGCAGCGAGCCCAGGCCGTCGCGGTGGCTCTTGCCCTGGATCATCGCGCCCGGCCACATGATCTCGCGGTCGGGGCTGAGCATGACGATCTTCTCGGGCGTGTCGGTCAGGCGGAACTTCGTCGTCGTGCAGGCGTAGTCCTCCGAGCGGTAGCCGACGATGCGGGCGTCGGTGCCGCTGCCGACGACGACGGGCACGCCTTCGACGCGCTCGTCGCTGGCCACCGGTTCGCCCACGCGTTTGTCGACCTTGGCCTTCTTCGGGCTGTAGTCGGCCCAGGCCGGCAACTGGCGCAGGTACAGGCCGACGCGCGCATCGGCCAGCGGGTCTTCTCCGGTGTTCAGGCCCGAACCGGCGGTGGTGCCCTCGGTGCCCCCGGAGCTGTCGCCACCGCCCCCGCCGCAGGCGGCGAGCAGGACGGCGCACGCCACGCTCGTCAGCGTGGCACGTATCGAACTTCTGGCAGTCATTGCTGTCCCTCTTCTTTGAGCCCGGCCCCGGCGGAGCCGGTGCCAGAAGATGGTCGCGCGCAGGCGCCGCGCGGCCTTGCGCGCGCTCAAGGCGGGAGGGAAGGGGTGGCGGCCGGGCAACACCCGGTCGGCCGTGACCCGGCGCGCGGCCGTGACCCGACGCAGGCGGCCGTGAACCGGGCCGGTCGGGCGTGACCGGCCTGGAGGGCCGGCGGCGGCGGGCCTCAGTGCCGCTGGTACTGCGTGGCGCCGAAGAGCACTTCGCGCGCCTTGTCGTCGTCGACGATGGGCTTCCTGCGGTCGGCCAGCACCTGCACGCCGCGCTGCACCGCGGGGCGGGCGCCGATCTCGTCGAACCAGCCCTTCAGGTGCGGGTAGTCGGCCCAGTCGATGCCCTGGTTCTTCCAGTTGCGCAGCCACGGGTAGATGGCGATGTCGGCGATGCCGTACTCGAAGCCGGCGATGTACTTGCTCTTGGCGAGCTGGCGGTTCATCACCCCGTACAGGCGCCGGGCTTCGTTGGTGTAGCGGTCGATCGCGTAGGGGATCTTCTCGGGGGCATAACTGCGGAAGTGGTGGTTCTGGCCGAGCATCGGGCCGATGTGCCCCATCTGGAACATCAGCCACTGCAGCACCTCGTAGCGCCCGCGGATGTCCTCGGGCAGGAAGCGGCCGGTCTTGGCCGCCAGGTACAGCAGGATGGCGCCGCTCTCGGCCAGCGGCATCGGCTGGCCCTCTGGGCCGTCGTGGTCGACGATGGCCGGGATCTTGTTGTTCGGGCTGATGGCCAGGAACTCGGGCTGGAACTGGTCGCCGGCGCCGATGTCCACCGCATGCACGCGATACGGCAGGCCGCATTCCTCGAGCATGATGTGCACCTTGTGGCCATTGGGCGTGGGCCACGAATACACTTCGATCATTCGGTGTGTCCCCTGGGGTTCCGGCGCGGCCGGGCCTGAAGCGTCGAACGGACTCTAAACCATGCTCGAGGGCATCAAGCGCTGGCTCGGCGGCTCGCCGAAGGCCGCTTCGCCCGAGTGGGACAGCGTGGCGCCGTGGGCGCAGTCGCACCAGTACGGCTTCCGCGCCGTGCCCGACGAGGGCTTCGTCGTCGACGGGCGCCTGGGCGCCACCGCGTGGCGGCTCGAGTGGGGTCCGTCGCAGCGGCCTTACATCGAAGGGCACGAACTGCGGCTGCGCAGCGAGCTTGGCCTGGGCTCCGATCTGCAGGCGCTGGTGATGAACCGCGCGCTGGCCGAGCAGATGGAGAAGGCCGTCTTCGAGCAATACGTCGAAGGCGTGCAGACGCGCATCGACAATCAGACGCCGCCCGAGATGCGCTGGCTGGTGATGTTCAGCAAGCTCGCCGGCAGTGAACTGGGGGCCCTGAAGGAGCGCTGGGTGGCGCTGTCGAGCCAGAAGGCGTGGCTCACGCAGTGGCTGGAGGGGCCGCTGGCGGGGGCGCTGGGCGCGCTGCACGTCGAGCCCGGCGTGCCGGTGGTGCTGATGATCGGCCGCGGCCGGCTGATGCTGCGCACGCCGCTGGCCGAGGCGCACGTGGGGCAGCTTCAGGGCTGGCTGCGCTTCTTCGAGTGCGCGATGCGCGAAGCCAAGCGCGTGGTCGCCGACAACCCCGAGTCGTTGTCGCCCAGCGCCGCGCCGAGCGTGTGGCAGCAAAGCGCGCTGCCGGGCAGCGAGCGCGAGTCGTCGTAGCCCCGCTCGCGCCCGAAGCTCAGTTGCGCGGCGGCAGCGCGCCGTGGCGGCCGAGTTCGATCTTGGCGATGGCGTTGCGGTGCACTTCGTCCGGGCCGTCGGCGAAGCGCAGCGTGCGCACGTGCGCGTAGTGCGAGGCGAGCGGGAAGTCCTGGCTGACGCCGGCGCCGCCGTGCACCTGCATCGCCCAGTCGATGACCTTGCAGGCCATGTTCGGGGCCACGACCTTGATCATCGCGATCTCGCCCTTGGCGCTCTTGTTGCCGGCGGTGTCCATCATCCAGGCCGCCTTCAGCGTCAGCAGGCGTGCCTGCTCGATCATGCAGCGCGCCTCGGCGATGCGCTCCTGCGTCACCGTCTGCTGGGCGATGGGCTTGCCGAAGGCCACGCGCTTGCCGGCGCGTTCGCACATCAGCTTCAACGCCCGCTCCGCCAGGCCGATGGTGCGCATGCAGTGGTGGATGCGCCCGGGGCCGAGGCGGCCCTGCGCGATCTCGAAGCCGCGCCCTTCGCCGAGCAGGATGTTGGAAGCGGGGACGCGCACGTCCTTGAAGTCCACTTCCATGTGGCCGTGCGGCGCGTCGTCGTAGCCGAACACCGACAGCGCGCGCAGCACCTTGACGCCCGGGGCGTCCATCGGCACCAGGATCATCGACTGCTGCGAGTGGCGCGGCGCCGTGGGGTCGGTCTTGCCCATGAAGATCAGCACCTTGCAGCGCGGGTCGCCGGCGCCGCTGGTCCACCACTTGCGGCCGTTGATGACGTACTCGTCGCCGCGGCGCTCGATGCGTGCTTCGATGTTGGTGGCGTCCGAGCTGGCCACCGCCGGCTCTGTCATCGCGAACGCGCTGCGGATCTCGCCGGCCAGGAGCGGCTCGAGCCAGCGCTTCTTGTGCTCGGCGGTGCCGTAGCGGACGATGACTTCCATGTTGCCGGTGTCGGGTGCCGAGCAGTTGAACACTTCGCTCGACCACGGCACCGCGCCCATGATCTCCGACAGCGGCGCGTACTCCTGGTTCGTGAGGCCGGCGCCGAGCTCGCTCTCGGGCAGGAAGAGGTTCCACAGGCCGGCGGCCTTCGCCTTCGGCTTGAGCCGCTCGATCGTCTGCAGCGGCTGCCAGCGCTTGCCGGCGGCGGTGTTGGCCTGCTGCTCGGCTTCGTACTCGCTTTCGGCCGGGTAGACATGCTCGGCCATGAAGGCGTTGACGCGCGCTTGCAGTTCCTGCGTTCGCTTGGAGTAGCTGAAGTCCATGGAAGGTGCTCCGGGGTGTGTGTCGTGGGGCGGAATGCGGCGGCGCTTCAGGGCGCGAAGCGCCCGGCGAAACGCCAGGCCATCTCGGCCAGCGCCCGTGTCGAGGCGCCGGTGGCGCGTGCCTGCGCGCTGGAGGCGGTGCCGTCGACCACGCGCTTGGCGATGCCCTGCGTGATCGAGGCCAGGCGGAACAGGTTGTAGGCGAGGTAGAAGTCCCACTCGCCCAGCAGCGCATCGATGTCGACCGTGCGGCCGGTGTACTCGGCGACGCGGTCGCAGTAGCGTCGCACGTAGTCGCGCTCCGGCGGGATGCCCAGTGCCGCGTGATCGAGGCCGCCGATGCCGCGGAAGGTGCCCGGCGGGATGTGCCAGCTCATGCAGTGGTAGCTGAAGTCGGCCAGCGGATGGCCCAGCGTCGACAGCTCCCAGTCGAGCACCGCGGCGATGCGCGGCTCGGTGGGGTGGAAGATGAGGTTGTCCAGGCGATAGTCGCCGTGCACCACCGAGACGCGGCTCGCGTCGCGCGCACCGGCGGGCATGTGCGCGGGCAGCCAGTCGATGAGCCTGTCCATCTCGGCGATCGGCTCGGTGACGGAGGCGAGGTACTGCTTGCTCCAGCGGCCGATCTGGCGCTCGAAGTAGTTGCCCGGCTTGCCGTAGTCGGCCAGGCCCACCGCGGCGACATCGACGCTGTGCAGGCGCGCGATCACGCGGTTCATCTCGTCGTAGACGGCGCCGCGCTCGGCCGGCGCCATGCCCGGCAGCGCCTGCTCCCACATCACGCGGCCTTCGACGCATTCCATGACGAAGAAGGCGCGGCCGATGACCGACTCGTCCTCGCACAGCACGTCCATGCGTGCCACCGGCACGCCGGTGCCGGCCAGCGCCTTCATGACGCGGAACTCGCGTTCGATGGCGTGCGCCGAAGGCAGCAGCTTCGCCGCCGGGCCCGGCTTGCTGCGCATCACGTAGTGGCGCGCGGGCGTCAGCAGCTTGTAGGTGGGGTTGCTCTGGCCGCCCTTGAACTGCTGCACCGCGAGCGGCCCGGCGAAGCCGGCGAGGTGCCCGGCGAGCCAGGCTTCGAGTGCCGCCACGTCGAAGGCGTGGCTGGCGGACATCTCGCGCGTGCCGGTGAACTGTTCCATCGCTGAAGCGTCGTGGTGAGGGCGCGGTAGCTTATGCCACCGCGGTCATGCCACCGCGGCCGGCGTGCCCGGCGCGCGCTTCAGCCGCTGGCCGTGGCCAGCAGCCTGTCGTGCGAGAGGATGACGAGCTTCGTCGGCTCGACGCGCAGCGTGCCTTCGCGCTCGAAGGTCTTCAGTTCCTGGTTGACGCGCTGCCGCGAGGCGCCCAGCAACTGCGCCAGGTCTTCCTGCGCCAGCGCCAGGCCGATGCGCACCTGCTCGCCTTCGGCCACGCCGTAGCTCTTGGCCAGCAGCAGCAACTGGCGCGCCAGGCGGGCGCGCAGGGGCCGCGTGTTCAGGTCCTCGAACTGGTCGAACATCAAGCGCAGGCGGCGGCAGTTGAGCCTGAGCAGCGCCTCGTACAGTTCGACGTGCTGCGCCAGCAGCTCCTTGAAGTCGGCCTTGCGCACCGCCAGCAGCGTGGTGGCGCCGTGGACGTTGGCATCGTGCGTGCGCGGCAGGCCGTCGAAGAGGGCGATGTCGCCGAACCAGGTGCCCGGCTCGACGTACGTCAGCGTCACCTGCTTGCCCGACAGCGACACCGAGCTCACGCGCACCGCGCCGAGCGCCACGCCCAGCCATTCCTGCGCCGGCGCGCCGCGCGAGGCGAGCGGTGCGCCGTCGGCCAGGCGGCGCACATGGGCGCGCGACACGATGGCCTGGCGCAGGGGCAACGAGAGCTTGCTGAACCAAGAGCCGGCTTCGATGTTTTGACGCTCTTCGATTGTAAGAACCGGGTCCGGCATGCTTTGTCCCTGACGCGACAGGCGCTCGTGCGCGCGCATTGTCGGCGCCGTCGCGGTCGGCTCGACAGCGATCTCGTCGTCGGCGGCCGGCCGCCGAAGGCCGGCCACGGCATGGCTGCGGCAAGGGGGCGCGTGACCCGCGCCACGAACCGGGCTCGGCCAGTCGATCGACCGGCAGGCGGGCAGGGGCTTCATGCTAGAGTCCCCGGCGATTTTTCTCGCCCGCCTTCCAGTCGAACGAATGCCGACCTTGACGCGCCCGTTGTCGCCCTTGTTCGCGGCGGCATTGACTGTCGTCTCCGTCGAAGCGTCCGCCGCGGGCTTCGGCTCGGCTTCGAGCACGACGCTCCTGGGCCAGACGCTGGACTTCGTCGTCCAGGTCCGCACCGATGCCGGCGAGACGGTCAGCGCGGAGTGCGTGACGGCCGAGGTGGTGTCGGGCGAGCGGCGGGTGCCGGCTCGCGTCATCGTCGAGCCGGCCGGCGCCGACCTGGTGCGGTTGCGCGTGGCCACGTCGCAGGTCATCGACGAGCCGGTGGTCAACGTCGGGCTGTCGCTGGGCTGCCCGCCACGGCTGGCCCGCCGCTACGTCGTCTTCGCCGAGCCGCCGAGCACGGCCGCGCCACCGGCGATGGCCGTGGCGCCGCCGACGCCGGTGACCTCGGCGGGCGAACCGGCGGGTGCCGCCGCGCAGACGCCGGCCGCCTCGGCCTCTGCATCCGGGGCCGAGGGCGCGCCAGGCGCTGCGGCCGCGCCCCTTGGCCCGCAACTGTCTGCGCCTTCTGCCGCTTCTGCCGCTTCCGCCCCTGCTGCCCCTTCTGCTTCGAGGCCCGCTGCCGCCGCGGGTGACCGCTTCGTTCTGCGCGCCCGCCCGCCTGGCGCTGCGGCGCCGGCTGCCGCCCGGCCGGCGCGCCCGCGGCCGCCGCGCCCGGCCGTGG
>JAEUPF010000037.1 GCA_016790425.1 Rubrivivax sp. | reverse complement strand
TCCTCGGGGCGGCTCTCGATGATGCGGCTGATCGTGCCCTGGCCGATGATCGCGTAGGCGCGCGGCCCGAGGCCGGTGCCGAGGAACACGTCCTGCACGTCGCGCCGGCGCACCGGCTGGTTGTTGATGAAGTAGCTCGAGGTGCCGTCGCGCGTGAGCACGCGCTTGACGGCGATCTCGGCGAAGCTGTTCCAGGGGCCGCCGGCGCGCGCCGCGGTGTTGTCGAAGGCGAGCTCGACGCTGGCACGGCTGGCGGGCTTGCGGTTGCCCGAGCCGTTGAAGATCACGTCCTGCATGCTCTCGCCGCGCAGCTCGCTCGCCTTGCTCTCGCCGAGCACCCAGCGCACCGCGTCGATGATGTTGCTCTTGCCGCAGCCGTTGGGCCCGACCACGCCGACGCGCTGGCCGGGCAACTGGAACGTGGTGGGCTCGGCGAACGACTTGAAGCCCGAGAGCTTGATGGAAGCCAGGCGCATCGTGGGACGGAAGGTGTCGCAGGCAGGCGGCGCAGCGCGTCTTCGATGCGTGCGCGCAAGTGCTTGAATCAGAAAGGAAAAATGCGCCCGTTCGAGAGCGCAATGGCGGCGGATGATAGCATCGCGCCCCTCGTGAAACGCCCTCCTCGAGCACCGCTTCATGCCCCGTGAAGCGCCTGCTGCGAAGCCGCTTTCGATGCCCCGAAAAAAGCTCAACGAACGCCTGCCGCGTGCCCTGCCACCGAGCGCGCCGAGCAAGGACCTGCAGGTCTTCCCGAACCCGGCGCCGCAGCGCGACTACGCGATCCGCTTCGACGTTCCGGAGTTCACCTGCCTGTGCCCGCTGACGGGCCAGCCCGATTTCGCGCACTTCACGATCGAGATCGTGCCGGACAAGCTCTGCGTCGAGCTGAAGAGCCTGAAGATGTACTTCTGGGCCTTCCGCAACGAAGGCGCGTTCCACGAGAAGGTGACCAACACCATCTGCGACGACCTCGTGCGCGCGATCGCGCCGCGCTTCGTTCGCATCCACGCCGACTGGTACGTGCGCGGCGGCATCCGCACCTTCGTCACTGCCGAGCAGCGCCAGAAGGGCTGGAAGCCGCAGCCGCGCGTGGAGCTGGCAGGCCTGGCGGCAGCACCGCCGGCGGCCTGAGACCGGAATGCGCTCGGCCGAGGTGCCGCTGCCGCGCGTCGAGCGCCCTGGCTACCAGAAATTCGCGGTGGCGGTGAAGGCCAGCCGCATCGACGGCCACGGCGCCTTTGCCGCCGAGCCGATCCCGCCGCGGCTGAAGATCGGCGAGATCCGCGGCGAGAGCATCAGCGTCGTGGAGGCGCGCATCCGCGCCACGCGCAGCGAGCGCATCATGATCGTCGAGCTGTCGGCCCGGCGCGCCATCGACTTCAGCAAGAGCACCGACCCGATGCGCTTCACGAACCACAGCTGCCGGCCGAACGCGCGCCTCGTCATCCGCAACGGCCGCGTCGAGTTCTACGCGCGGCAAGCCATTGCGCCCGGCGAGGAGATCACCGTCGACTACGGCGAGACGCACCACGACGGCAAGCTCGCCTGCCGCTGCGGCGCCCCCGGGTGCCGCGGCGCGCTGTAGCCGCCGCCTTCTCCCGCACATCCTTCGCCGATGGACGCCCAGGCCTGGCAACGGCTGCTCGACCACCTCGCCTGCGGCATCGTTCTTTACGATGCCGACGACCGGCTGGTGCTGTGCAACGCGGACTTCCGGCGCCTGTACTCGGCGCTGGCCGATGAACTACAGCCGGGGCGCCGCTTCGAGGACATCCTGCGCCGTGCCGTCGCGCGCGGCGTGATCCCGGAGGCCGCGGGCCGCGAGGAGGAGTGGGTCCGCGAGCGGCTGCGCGAGCACGCCCAGCCGACGGGCCCGCTCGTGCGCCGCACCGCCGATGGCCGCTGGCGCCGCATCGTCGAAACGCCGCTGCCCGACGGCAGCCTGCTCGCGTTCAGCGTCGACATCACCGAGCAGGTCGCCAAGGCCGAACTCGCAGAACGTGCGCTGGCCGACGCCCGGCTGGCGCGCGAGCGGCTCGACGATGCCATCGAAGCCCTTCCCGACGCCTTCGCGCTTTACGACGCCGACGACCGGCTGGTGGTGTGCAACACGCGCTACCGCGAGACCTATGCCACCTCGGCGCCGGCGCTGAACCCCGGCGCGCGCTTCGAGGACATCCTGCGCTACGGCCTGGCGCGCGGCCAGTACCCCCAGGCTGCCGGGCGCGAGGCCGAATGGCTGGCCGAGCGCCTGCAGCGGCACCGCAACCCGGCCTCGCCGCACCTGCAGCAGTTGCCGGGCAACCGCTGGCTGCGCATCGACGAGCGCCGCACCCGCGACGGCGGCATCGCCGGCGTGCGCGCCGAAGTCACCGAGCTCGTACGGCGCGAGCAGCGCCTGGTGGAGCTGAACGCGCAGCTCGACGAGGCGCGGGCGCGGCTGGAGCAGTTGTCGGAAACGGACGAACTGACCGGCATCGCCAACCGTCGCCACTTCGAGCGCCGGCTAGCCGAGGAGGTGTCGCGGCTGGAGCGCCACGGCACGCCGTTCGCGCTGCTGCTGGTCGACGTCGACCACTTCAAGCGCTACAACGACCTGCACGGCCACCAGCAGGGCGACCGCTGCCTGCGCCAGGTGGCCCAGGTGCTGGCGGCGCGCGCCCGCCGCCCCACCGACCTCGTGGCGCGCTACGGCGGCGAGGAGTTCGCGGTGCTGCTGCCGCACACGACGCGCGACGCCGCGATGACGCAGGCGATGCGGCTGCTGGCTGCGGTGGACGACGCACACCTGGTGCATGGCGATTCGCCGGTGGCGCCCTTCGTCACGCTGAGCCTGGGCGGCGCGCTCGCCGGCAGCGAGCCGCGCCTGAGCACGGAGGCGCTGGTGCAGGCCGCCGACCGCGCGCTCTACCGCGCGAAGGCGGCCGGCCGGCACCGCGTCGAGTTCGCATGAGCGGCAGGCCGCAATGTGCGTGAGCGGCAGGCCGCGATTTGCATGAGCGGCAGGCCGCAATGTGCGTGACCGGCGGGCCGCACCGCGGCGCGCGCGCCGAGCGCTAGCGCACCGCCGTGGCGAAGGCCTCGCGCAGCCCTTGCAGGTACTCGGGGAACAGCTGCAGGTCGTTGTGGCCGGCGCCGCGCACGCGCACCAGGCGCGCCCGCGCCGCCGGGGCGGCGCCGGCCAGCAGGCGCTCGCTGTGGTGGATGCCGATGACCTCGTCGCGATCGCCGTGCACGAGCACGAGCGGGCTTGCCAGCCGCGCGACCGCCGCGTCGGTGCGCAACGGGTAGCGCAGCAGCGCCCGCGGCACCCAGGCGTAATGCTCGGCGGCCAGCGCCTCGAGGCTCTCATAGGGCGAGACCAGCACCACGAGGTCGGGCTTGACCTCGAGCGCCAGCTGCGCGGCCAGGGCGCTGCCCAGCGAGCGCCCGAACACGATGCGCTTGCCGCCCGCGTAGCGCGGACCGTCGGGCTGCAGCGCCCGCCAGGCCGCGCGCACGTCCTCCAGCAGCTGCGCCTCGCTGCCCACGCTGCCGCCGCTCTTGCCGTAGCCGCGGTAGTCGACCATGAAGAGGTCGAGGTTCGCGCGGCGCCAGAACTCGGCGTTCGAGAACCAGCCCTCCAGGTTGCCGGCGTTGCCGTGCAGGTAGAAGACGACGCCTTCGGGCGCGGGCAGGCGCAGGTGCAGCGCGTGCAGCCGCACACCCGCCTCGCGCTCGACCCACGTCTCGTGCACGTCGGCGCCGAAGGCGAAGCGGTGATCCGGCGGCAGCCTCTGCGGCAGGAAGATGAGCCGCTCCTGCGCGAACCACAGCAGTGCCAGCACGACCGCGGCCAGCGCGGCCGCGGCGAGCGGCAGCGACCACAGCAAAGGCATCGGGCGTCGGCGTCTCATCGAAGGCGCCCAAGGATAATCGGCGCCATGACCAATCCGCGCCTGAAGCGCCTGCACCCCTACCCCTTCGAGCGCTGGCGCGAACTGACGGCCGACATCGTTCCCGCTTCGCACCTGGCGCCCATCAGCCTGGGCATCGGCGAGCCGCGCCACAAGACCCCGGCGTTCATCGAAGAAGCGCTCGTGCGCGCGCTGCCGGCGTTGTCGAGCTACCCGGCCACCGCCGGCGAGCCGGCGCTGCGCGAAGCCGCCGCCGCCTGGGTGCAGCGCCGCTACGGCGTGACGCTCGACCCCGCCACGCAGGTGCTGCCGGTGAACGGCACGCGCGAGGCGCTGTTTGCGTTCGCGCAGGTCGCCATCGACGACTCGAAGCCGGGCGCCACCGTGGTGATGCCCAACCCCTTCTACCAGATCTACGAAGGTTCGGCGCTGCTGGCCGCAGCGCAGCCGCACTACGTGTCGAGCGACCCGGCGCGCAACTTCGCTGTCGACTGGGCGAGCGTCCCGGGCGAGGTGTGGGCGCGCACGCAGCTCGTCTACGTCTGCTCGCCGGGCAACCCCACCGGCGCGGTGATGCCGCTGGCAGAGTGGAAGCTGCTCTTCGAGCTGTCGGACCGGCACGGCTTCGTCATCGCCAGCGACGAGTGCTACTCGGAGATCTACTTCCGCGAAGAGCCGCCCCTGGGTTCGCTCGAAGCGGCCCGCGCGCTCGGCCGCAGCGACTTCCGCAACCTGGTGGCCTTCACGTCGTTGTCCAAGCGCAGCAACGTGCCGGGGTTGCGCTCGGGCTTCGTCGCCGGCGATGCGCGCTGGATCGCGCCGTTCCTCCTGTACCGCACCTACCACGGCAGCGCGATGAGCGGCATCGTGCAGCGCGCCAGCATCGCCGCCTGGGGCGATGAGGCGCACGTGGCGGCCAACCGCGAGCTGTACCGGGCCAAGTTCGCCGAGGTGACGCCGCTGCTGGCGCAGGTGCTCGACGTGCAGCTCCCCGACGCCGGCTTCTACCTCTGGGCGCGCATCGGCCCGGCACGCGGCGGCCAGGGCGCCGACGAGGTTCAATGGGCCCGCGCACTGCTCGCTCAATACAATGTGTCGGTGCTGCCGGGCCGCCTGCTGGCGCGCGCGGCCGACGGGCAGCCCAACCCCGGCGCCGGCCGCGTGCGCATGGCGCTGGTGGCCACGCCGCAGGAGTGCCTCGAGGCCGCGCGCCGCATCGTCGCCCATTGCCGCGAGCTCCAGGCCCAGGCCTGACACCTCCCACCGCCCGAACCACCGCCCCAGCATGACCGACACCGCCGCGCTGCAAGCCGCCATCGAGAACGCCTGGGAGAGCCGGGCCCAGATCAGCGCTGCCAACGCGCCCCAGGTGCGCGAGCAGGTCGATCGCGTGATCGGTGAACTCAACGCCGGCCGCCTGCGCGTGGCCGAGCGGCGCGGCGTCGGCGACTGGGTCGTCAACCAGTGGCTGAAGAAGGCGGTGCTGCTGAGCTTCCGCCTCACCGACAACCGCGTCATGCGCGCCGGCGACCTCGGCTTCTACGACAAGGTGCCCACCAAGTTCGCGCACATGGACGAAGCGATGCTGCGCGAAGCCGGCGTGCGCGTGGTGCCGCCGGCCGTGGCGCGGCGCGGCAGCTACATCGCCAAGGGCGCGATCCTGATGCCCAGCTACGTCAACATCGGCGCCTGGGTCGGCGAAGGCACGATGGTCGACACCTGGGCCACGGTCGGCTCGTGCGCGCAGATCGGCAGCAACGTGCACCTGTCGGGCGGCGTCGGCATCGGCGGCGTGCTCGAGCCGCTGCAGGCCAACCCGACCATCATCGAGGACAACTGCTTCGTCGGCGCCCGCAGCGAAGTGGTCGAGGGCGTCATCGTCGAGGAGAACTCGGTCATCAGCATGGGCGTGTTCATCGGCCAGAGCACGAAGATCTACAACCGCATGACCGGCGAGGTCAGCTACGGCCGCGTGCCCGCCGGCAGCGTCGTCGTCGCCGGCTCGCTGCCGGCGGCCGACGGCTCGCACAGCCTGTACTGTGCCGTGATCGTCAAGCGCGTCACCGCGGCGACGCGCCAGAAGGTGTCGATCAACGAGCTGCTGCGCGACTGAGCCGCAGCCGGCCGCACAGCAGCGCACGCCCTGCACGAAGCGCACGAACGGGAGGCCCACCGCCATGTCGAACAACCTCGAGCGCGTGCTTCGCCTGATGGCGGAGAAGAGCGCCTCCGACGTCTACATGGCGGCGAACACGCCGATCCTGATCAAGATCCACGGCCAGATCCTGCAGTTGTCCGACCAGCTCCTGGCGCAGCACCAGACGCGCCAGCTGCTGGCCGAGATGCTGACGCCGCAGCAGCTGGAGGAGCTCGACGACACCGGCGAGCTCAACGTGGGCATCTCGATGCAGCGCGTGGGCAGCTTCCGCCTCTCGGCGTTCAAGCAGCGCGGCTCGATCGCCGCGGTGGTGCGCTGCATCCCGTTCCAGATTCCGACGCTGGAGACCCTCGGCCTGCCCGAGCTGCTGGCCCAGCTCGTGGTCGAGAAGCGCGGCCTGATCCTGATGGTGGGCGCCACCGGTACCGGCAAGAGCACGACGCTGGCCTCGATGATCGAGTGGCGCAACCAGCAGCTGCCCGGCCACATCCTGACGATCGAAGACCCGATCGAGTTCCTGTTCAGCAACAAGAAGAGCATCGTCAACCAGCGCGAGGTCGGCCGCGACACGCAAAGCCTGCAGATCGCGCTGAAGAACGCGCTGCGCCAGGCGCCCGACTGCATCATGATCGGCGAGATCCGCGACCGCGAGACGATGAGCTCGGCGCTGTCGTACGCGCTGTCGGGGCACCTGGTGCTGGCGACGCTGCACGCCAACAACAGCTACCACGCGATGGGGCGGATCCTGTCGTTCTACTCGCCCGAGGCGCGGCCGACGCTGCTGTCGGACCTCGCCAGCGGCCTGCGCTCGGTGGTCTCGCAGCGCCTGTTGCGCAGCAACGCCGGCGGGCGCGTGCCGGCGGTCGAGGTGCTGCTGAACACCAAGCTCATCTCCGAGCTGATCGAGAAGGGCGACCTGTCCGGCGTCAAGGAGGCGATGGAGAAGTCGCTCGCCGAGGGCTCGCAGACGTTCGAGCAGGACATCGCGCGCCTCATCAACGACGGCATCGTCTCGCGCGACGAAGGCATGGCCTACGCCGACAGCCCGACCAACCTCCTGTGGCGGCTGCAGAACGAGCAGGCGCCGATCTCGCGCGTCACGCCGTCGAAGAAGGACGAGCCCGAGGCGGCCAGCTTCACCGAGCTGTTCATCGACGTGCGCGGCGAGGAACCCGCGCCGGCGCGCAAGCCCGGCCAGTCGATCTTCGCCGGCCTCACGCCGGGCCGCCCATAGCTTCGCCGGGCGCAGTGCGCGGCGGCAGCAAGCGAAGGTCCATGACGAAGGCGGGGGGCAACGCGGCGCTCAGGCTCGCCGAACAACTGATCGCTTGCCCTTCGGTGACGCCGGCCGACGGCGGCACGCTGGCTTTGCTCGGCGCGCGGCTCGTGGCGGCCGGCTTCGCCTGCGAGCGGCTCGATGCGGGGGCGGGGAACGACGCCCAGGGACGTGCGCAAGGCCAGGTCGCCAACCTCTGGGCCGTGCACGCCGGCAGCCGCCCGGGGCCCACCGTGGTGCTGCTCGGCCACGTCGATGTGGTGCCGCCCGGCCCGCGTGAGGCGTGGCACAGCGACCCCTTCGTCCCGACGCACCGCGACGGGCGCCTGTTCGGCCGCGGTGCCGCCGACATGAAGACCGCCGTGGCAGCGATGACGGTGGCCGCCGAGCAGTTCGTGCTGGCGCTGCCCGGCCACGCCGGCCGCGTGGCGCTGCTGTTCACCAGTGACGAGGAAGGGCCGTCGCTGCACGGGGTGCGCCACGTCGTCGAGGTGTTCGCGGCGCGCGGCGAACGGCTCGATGCCTGCATCGTCGGCGAGCCAACCTCGGTGCAGCGCCTGGGCGACACGATCAAGAACGGCCGCCGCGGCACGCTGTCGGGCCGCCTCGTCGTCAAGGGCGTGCAAGGGCACGTCGCCTACCCGCAGCTGGCGCGCAACCCGGTGCACGAGTTCGCGCCGGCGCTGGCCGAGCTCGCGGCGACGCGCTGGGACGAAGGCAACGCGTTCTTCCCGCCCACCACCTGGCAGGTGAGCAACCTGGCGGCCGGCACCGGGGCGCTGAACGTGATTCCGGGCTCGCTCGTGTGCGAGTTCAACTTCCGCTACAGCACCGAATCGACGCCCGAGCGCCTGCAGCAGCGCGTGCAGGCCATCCTCGCGAAGCACCGCGTCGAGCACGAGATCGCCTGGACGCTGGGCGGCGAGCCATTCCTCACGCCGCCCGGATCGCTCAGCCGGGCCCTGGCCGACGCCATCGGCGCCGAATGCGGCGGCCTCGTGCCGGAACTCTCGACGACCGGCGGCACGTCCGATGGCCGCTTCGTCGCCCGCCTGTGCCCGCAGGTGGTCGAGTTCGGCGTCGTCAACGCCAGCATCCACCAGGCCGACGAGTGGGTGGAGGTGGCCAGCATCGAGCCGCTGGCCAACATCTACCGGCGCACGCTCGCCACGCTGCTCGCGCCGTGACCCTCGTCGAACTCGTTGAGCGGACAGCCGCGCGGCTCGAGTCCGCCGCGGTGGCCTGCGGCCACGGCACGACCAACGCCTTCGACGAGGCGGCGTGGCTGGTGCTGTGGCGGCTGGCGCTGCCGCTCGATGCGCTTGCCGACGAGGCCGGGCGGCCGGTGAGCGACGAGGAGTGCGGGCGCGTCGAGGCGCTCGTCGGCGAGCGCATCGCCAGCCGCCGGCCCACCGCCTACCTGACGGGCGAAGCGTGGCTGCAGGGCGTGCCGTTCCATGCCGACGAGCGGGCGATCGTGCCGCGCTCGCTGCTCGCCGAGCCGCTGGTCGAGGGCGTGCTCGATGCGCTGCTCGGCGACGAACCGGCCGACGTGCTCGACCTGTGCACCGGCGGCGGCAGCCTCGCCGTGCTGGCGGCGCTCGCCTGGCCGCGCGTGCGCGTGCTGGCCACCGACCTCAGCGCACCGGCGCTGGCGCTGGCCGCCGAGAACGTCGCCCGCCACGGCCTCGCCGGGCGCGTCACGCTGCGCCGCGGCGACGGCCTCGCGGCCCTCACGGCCGAAGACCGCTTCGACCTCGTCCTGTGCAACCCGCCGTACGTCAACGCCCGCTCGATGGCGGCGCTGCCGGCCGAGTACCGCGCCGAGCCGGCGCTGGCGCTGGCCGGGGGCGACGACGGCATGGATTTCGTGCGCACGCTGGTCGCCGGCGTCGCGGTGCACCTGAAGCCGCACGGTGCGCTGCTGCTGGAGATCGGCCATGAACGGCGCCACTTCGAGGCCGCGTTTGCCGCGCTGTCGCCGCTGTGGGTGAGCACCAGCGCCGGCGACGACGCGGTGCTGTGGCTAACGCGCGAGCAGCTGGCCGGGCGCAGTGCCGACCCGGTCCGCGGCACGAAGGCCTCGCCGAGGGCGCCGCGATGATCACCGTGCGCGCGCTCACGCTGCGCCGCGGCGCCAACGTCGTGCTGCAAGGCGCTGGCTTCACGCTCAACCCGGGCGAGAAGGCCGGCCTCGTGGGCCACAACGGCGCCGGCAAGTCGAGCCTGTTCGCGCTGCTGGCCGGCCGCCTGCACGCCGACCAGGGCGACATCGACTTCCCGCCGCGCTGGCGCATCGGCGAAGTGGCGCAGGAGATGCCCGACAGCGCCGACGCCGCCACCGACTTCGTGCTGCAAGGCGACGCGCCACTCGTGCAGGCACAAGCGCAGCTCGCCGCCGCCGAGGCAGCCGACGACGGCCACGCGATCGCCGAAGCGCACGCCGCGCTCGACGAAGCCGGTGCCTTCGACGCCCGCGCCCGCGCCCAGGCCCTGCTGCTCGGCCTGGGGTTCAAGGCGAGCGAACTGACCGCGCCGGTGAACAGCTTCTCCGGCGGCTGGCGCATGCGGCTGCAGCTGGCGCGCGCGCTGATGTGCCCGGCCGATCTCTTGCTGCTGGACGAGCCGACGAACCACCTCGACCTCGACGCGCTGGTGTGGCTGGAGAGCTGGCTCGGGCGCTTCGCGGGCACGCTCCTGGTCATCAGCCACGACCGCGAGTTCCTCGACGCGGTGACGCGCGTCACGCTGCACATCGAGCGGGGCCAGGTGACACGCTACGGCGGCAACTACACCGCGTTCGAGTCGATGCGCGCCGAGCGCCTTTCGCAGGCGGCCAGTGCCTACGCGCGACAGCAGGAGCGCATCGCCCATCTGCAGCACTTCATCGACCGCTTCAAGGCCAAGGCGACCAAGGCGAAGCAGGCACAGAGCCGCGTCAAGGCGCTGGCGCGCATGGAGCGGCTGGCGCCGGTGCTCACCGCGAGCGACTTCCAGTTCGAGTTCCGCGAGCCGGCCAGCCTGCCCAACCCGATGCTCGTGCTGAAGGACGTGACCTGCGGGTACGGAGCGACCGCCGTCGTGCGCGGCGTCGAGCGCACCGTGCTCGCCGGTCAGCGCATCGGCATTCTCGGCGCCAACGGCCAGGGCAAGTCGACGCTCGTGAAGACCATCGCCCGCGCCTTGCCGCCGCTGGCCGGCACGGTGACCGAAGGCAAGGGGCTGGCGATCGGCTACTTTGCGCAGCAGGAGATGGACCTGCTGCACGCCGACGACACGCCGCTGCAGCTGTTGACGCGCCTGGCGCGCCAGGCGCGCGAGGCAGTGCCCGCCGCCGAGGACACGCGCGAGCAGGCGCTGCGCAACTTCCTCGGCCAGTTCCGATTCGACGGCGAAATGGTGCAGCGCGCCGTGGGCACGCTCTCGGGCGGCGAGCGCGCGCGCCTGGTGCTGGCCACGCTCGTCTGGCAGCGCCCCAACCTGCTGCTGCTCGACGAGCCGACCAACCACCTCGACCTGACCACGCGCGAGGCGCTGTCGATCGCGCTCAACGAATTCGAAGGCACCGTGCTGCTGGTGAGCCACGACCGCGCCTTGCTGCGCGAGGTGTGCGACGAGTTCTGGCTCGTGAGGAGACACCCCGACGGACAGGGCGGCGTCGAGCCATTCGACGGCGACCTCGACGACTACCAGCGCTGGCTGCTCGAGGCGAGCCGGGCTGCGGTACGCGGCTCCGAGGTGCCGGCGCGACCCGGGCGCCCGGCGCCTGCAGCGGCCGCGGGAGCGAAGACGGCCAAAGGCACCAACGCTGCGCCCGCGACGAAGAACGCGGCCGGCGCCGCCGCCGCGCCGCAGTCAGCGCGCGATGACCGCAAGGCCAAGGCCCAGGCGCGCGCCCGGCGGGCCGAGGCGACGCGGCCGCTGCGCATCGAGCTGGCGCAGATCGACAAGCGCCTGGAGGCGCTCGCGGCGGAACGCGCCGACGCCGAAGCGGCGCTGGCGGCCGGTGGCCTGGCCCCGGCGGACATCGCCGAGCACGGCCGCCGGCTCAATCACATCGCCGCCGAAACGGCGATGCTCGAAGAGCGCTGGCTCGAACTGCAAGAGCAGCTCGAAGCCAGCGCGCCCGACGCGGGCTGAACGTTGCTGCGCTCAGCGGCCGTGGCCATAGCCATGGCCATGGCCATGACCGGGGCCGGGACCCTGGCCGTACCCCGGGCCGTAGCCGCCGCGCGCCGGGCCCCCATAGCCGCGCTCGGGCGTTCCGGGGTGGCGGTCGCGCCAGTTGGGAATGCCGTCGCCGTCGACATCCCAGCGCGGGTTGTAGACGCGGTCGTAGCGGTTGGGGATGCCGTCGCCGTCGACGTCCCAGCGCGTCGGCTCGCGGTAGCCCCACGAGCGCGCCGGCGGCGGCATCGGCTGCGCGCGCTGTGCCGGCACCACGACCACCGGCGCGGGAACCGGCATCGGCATCGGCACGGCAACACCGACGCCAGGCGTTCCGATGGTGACGGACCATTGCACCTCGGGGCGCGCGTGTGCGCTGGCGGCCGTGCCGAAGCCAGCGGCGGCGAGCGCCAGCGCAGCGATCAACGGGCGACGATGACTCATGCTTGCAAACTCCTTCCAGGTTCGCTGGCGGCCCGCGTTGCGCAGCCCGCCTGCTCCCTCAAACGAGCCTCGCAGCGGCGCCGGTGACTGCGCCATGTTGGCCGGCGGTAAAGCTGCGTGAAGCGCCTTGAAAGGCCGCGCGGCGTCAGCAGGCACCCGTCTTCGGCTCGAGCGACGCATCGCGCCTGCTGCTGCCCGTGTCAACCATCCCGTCCACCATCAGGTCGAGCATCAGCTCGATGCGCGCCTGCGGCGCTGTCAGCGCGCCGGCCGAAGGCAGCGCGTCGGGCCGCTGGCCGACGACGCCGCCGAGCTGGCAGCGCGAGGCGCGCCTGACCACGACGCCGGCCGTCTCGGCGCGTCGCGCCGCTTCGACGAGCAAGCGATGCACGCTGCCGTTGCCGGTGCCGGCGATGACGATGCCGCGAGCGCCGGCGCGCACGAGCGCGTCGATGACCTCGCCGCGCGCGCCGGCGTGGCTGGTGACGATGTCCACCGACGGCCATTGCGCCACCGCAGCCAGCGCCGCCGCCGCGGCGTGCAGCGGTGCCTCGGGCCACGGGCGGTGGCGCTGCAGCTGTCCGTCGGCCATCACGCCCATGGCGCCGGCGTCGCCGGCATCGAAGGCATCGACGCGCCAGCCGTGCACCTTGCGCAGGTCGGCGCCGCGGAACACGCGGCCGCCGCAAGCCACCAGGACGCCGCGCGCGCCGGGCCAGCCGGCCAGGGTCACCGCGTCCAGCAGGTTCTGCGGCCCGTCGGCCGACAGCGCCGTTGCAGGCCGCATCGCCGCGGTCATCACCACCGGCTTGGCCTGCGCCGCCAACGTGCGGTGCAGGAAGTACGCCGTCTCCTCGAGCGTGTCGGTGCCGTGCGTGACGACGGCACCGGCGACGTCGCTCCGTGCCAGCACTTGCGCGAGGCGCTCGCGCAGCGCGAGCCACGTGGCGTGGTCCATGTCGCAGCTGTCCAGGCGCGCCAGCGTCTCGGCTTCAACGCGCCGCCCGGCCAGCGGCGGTACCGCGGACACCAGTGCCTCGGCGCCAAGTTCGCCCGAGCGGTAGCCGACGTGATCGTCGGCGCGCGCAGCCACGCCGGCGATGGTGCCGCCGGTGCCGATGACGACGACGGTGCCTGCGGCGGCACCTGGCTGGCTCTCACTGCTTGGCATCGGAGGCTTTCTGGATGAAAATACAGTCACTGGATGAATAGCCAGCCCGTCTTCGCGCAGCTCCACGGCCCCGGCCCACAGCCGGAACAAGGAGCGGGAAGGGGCGAGAAGGCTCAAAGGCGCGAGAAGACACGAGAAGGCAAAAGGCGCGAAAGGCCCGCAAGCATGGACGAAAGCCCGAAGCTCACCGCCCGGCAGCAGCAGATTCTCGACCTGGTGCAAAGCGCCATCGAGCGCACTGGCGCACCGCCCACGCGGGCCGAGATCGCCGCCGAACTGGGCTTCCGTTCGGCCAACGCCGCCGAAGAGCACTTGCAGGCACTGGCCCGCAAGGGCGTCATCGAACTGGCGCCGGGCACTTCGCGCGGCATCCGCTTGAAGTCCGACACGCTGCGCGCATTGAACGCGGCGCGCCTGTCGCAGTACGGCAAGCAGTACGCGCTGCCGCTGCCCAGCCTGGCCCAGCTCACGCTGCCGCTGGTGGGCCGCGTCGCCGCCGGCAGCCCCATCCTCGCCCAGGAGCACATCGACCAGACCTTCCTCGTCGAGGCGTCGATGTTCCAGCGCCGTCCCGACTACCTGCTGAAGGTGCGCGGCATGAGCATGCGCGACGCCGGCATTCTCGACGGCGACCTGCTCGCGGTGCAGAAGGCGAGCGAGGCGAAGAACGGCCAGATCGTGGTCGCCCGGCTCGACGACGAGGTCACCGTCAAGCGCTTCCGGCGCACCAAGCACGGCATCGAACTGATCCCGGAGAACCCGGAGTTCGAGACGCTCGTCGTGCCGCCGGGCACGCAGAGCTTCGCGCTCGAAGGGCTGGCGGTGGGCCTCATCCGCAACACGATGCTGATGTAGTGGAGCGGCCCGGCCGCTGGACCGGGAGCCACCGCATCCAACTGCGCCGCTCGGGGCGCCTTGGCCGCTGCGCAGCCGAATAAGCGGCGCGAACGGCCCTTCATCGCCGCTTCGGCCAGACGCGCCCGGCCCGACCATGTCGGCATGGATACTGAAGTTGCGGCGTCCGTGTCCGATATCACGTCCATGCCCACGCTGACCCTTGCTCCTCGCCGCGGCAACGCGCCCCAGCGCGGCCGCGACTCGCGCGCACTGGAAACCGCGCCGCCTTCGTTGCGCCACGCACCGGATTCAGCCTGGCAGCGCCTCATGTTCTGGCTGCTGGCGCCGGCACCGCAGGAAGCGGCGCCGCCGCGCAACCGCCTGCCGGCCGTGCGCGAGGACTTCCTGCTCGCCGTCGCCGATGTCCCCGGAGCCGCCGCGCACGCGTTGCGGCACCGCATCGTGCATGCGCATTCGCTGCGCGACCTGTGGCACCTGCGCGCCGAGGTGTTCAACGTCGTCGGCATCGAACATGCTCAAGGCGAAGCCCAGCAGCGGCTGCTGCGCCTGAACCGCCACTTCCCCGTGCGCAGCGCCCGGCGTTCGCAATTCGGCAGCCTCGGAGGCCTGTAGATGTCCACCCTCACCGCCGCCCCGCGCGACTACACCGCCGGCATGCCCGGCGACCGCCTCGCTGCGATCGCCGCCCGGCGCGCCTTCGTTTCGCTCAAGCTCACCTTCACCGACGCAGCCGCGGCGCTGGACGGCGCGCAGGCGCAATGGCTGCGCCAGCAGGTGCGCGCCGCAGAAGAGCCGGTGGACCTGTGGCTGCTGCGCGCACCGCTGTTCAGCCAGCTCGCCGGCAGCGCCCCCGAGCGCCGGCAGCTTCGCCAGCGGCTGCGCCGCGCCATCGAAGCGGTGTTCGCCGAGCCGCAGCCGAGCACGATGTTCGCCACCGTGTAGCGCGCGAGCCGTCCGGCCCTGCGGCGCTCGCCGCGGCGTCGAACGGCCGCGGGCCTGCGCTGCCGCGGCTACTTCCTCACCCGTGCCTGGAAGGTGCGGCGGAACTTCTCCACCTTGGGCGCCACGACGAAGGCGCAGTAGCCCTGCTGCGGGTTGTTGGCGAAGTAGTGCTGGTGGTACGCCTCGGCGCGCGTGTAGTTCGCGCGCGGCGCCACCTCGGTGACGACGCGCCCCTTGTGCGCCGCCTGCGCCTGCGCGAGCACCTCGCGCACCACCGCCTCCTGCGCCGCCTCGTGCCAGTAGATGCCGCTGCGGTACTGCGAGCCGACGTCGTTGCCTTGGCGGTCGAGCGTCGTCGGGTCGTGGATGTGGAAGAAGATCTCCAGGATCTCGGCCAGCGTGATGCGCGCCGGGTCGAAGCGCACCTGCACCACCTCGGCGTGGCCGGTGCCGCCGCCGCAGACCTGCTCGTAGCTCGGGTTGTGCGCGTGTCCGTTGCTGTAGCCGCTCTCGACGGCCAGCACGCCGTCGACCATTTCGTACACCGCTTCCAGGCACCAGAAGCAGCCGCCGGCCAGCGTGATGGCCTCGGTGCGGGCGGGCTCGGGCTGCGACGGCACGGGCGACGAACTCATCGGCGGGCTCTCCTCGGCAGGCGGGTGGCAGGCATGCGTTCAGGCAGCCGTTGCGACCGCGGTGGCGCTCGCGCGGGGGCTGCGGCCACCCGCGGCAACGGGCAAGACCCACTGTCGGCGCCACGCGGCCTGTCCTTACACTCGGCGGGCATTATCGGCACCCGCTCTTCACCCCTCGCGCAACCGGCAACGGCATGAACGACTTCCTCCTGTGGCTGGGTCTGGATGCCTGGCGTCCGGTGCTGACCGCACTGCTGCTGCCGCCGGTGCCGTTCATCGCCCTCGTGCTCGTCGGCGCGCGCCTGTTCTCGCGCTACCGCGCGCGCGCCTGGCTGGTGGTGCTGCTGGGCTGCCTGGGCATCTGGGCGATGTGCACCACGGCCGCCGGCAACGCCCTCACCCATTGGCTGCTGCCGCCCACGCGCTCGCTCACGACCAACGAGGTGGCGGACCTGAAGAAGGCACCGCGCACCGCCATCGTCGTGCTGGGCGGCGGCTACCGCGAACTGGCGCCCGAGTACGGAGTGTCGGACCTGGGCTTCCTCAGCCTGGAGCGGCTGCGCTACGCCACATGGCTGTCGCGCCAGACCGAGCTGCCGGTGATGTTCGCCGGCGGCCGCGGGCACGGCTCGCCGCCCGGCCAGAGCGAAGCGGAGATCGCCGCCCGCGTCGCCGAGCGCGATTTCGGCCGCACGCTTCGCTGGACCGAGACCGAATCGCGCGACACGCGCGAGAACGCGCTGCGCGCGCTGCCGATCCTGCACCGCGACGGCATCGAGCGCGTCGTCGTCGTCACGCACGGCTTCCACATGCCGCGCGCGCTGGACAACTTCCGCAAGGCCGCGGCGCTGAGCGCGCCGAACATGCAGATCGTCGCCGCGCCGATGGGCATCAACCCGTGGTTCCGGCCGCGCGTCATCGACTTCTTCCCCACGCGCGCCGGCTACATGCAGGTGAGCGTCGTCGTGCACGAGTTCTTCGGGCGGCTGATCGGCGCCTGAAGGAGCGCCAGGGTGTGCGAACACCGGCGGCAGTCCAGGGCGGCGCCTGGGCCGGCGCATGAACGGCCGCGCCGTGGGGCCTTTCGCTGCGGTGCCTGCGGTGTCGCTGTTTGGCGCACACTTCGTGCCTCGCGCCCAGAGGCGCTCCCTGATCCCTGCAACGGAGACCGAAACGACATGAAGACCTCCTGGTCGATCGCTGGTGCCTTCGCGCTGCTTCTGGCTTCAGCCGTGGCAATGGCGCCCATCGACGCCGATGCCAAGCGCCTGGGCGGCGGCAAGTCCACCGGCACGCAGCGCAGCATGCCCGAGCGCACGGCACCGCAAAGCACGCCCGCAACGCCGGCGCAGCAGCCGGGCACGCCGGGCCAGCAGGCGGCCGCGCCCGCGGCGGCACCGGGCGCAACGCCCGCCGCGGCACCGGCGCGCTCGTCGTGGATGGGCCCGCTCGCCGGCCTCGCCGCGGGGCTCGGGCTGGCGGCCCTGGCCAGCCACTTCGGCTTCGGCGAAGCGCTGGCCAACTTCATGCTGATCGCACTCCTGGTCGTCGCAGGCCTGGCGCTGTTTGCGTTCCTGCGCCGGCGCATGGCCGGCGGCGGCAGCCCGGCGCAGCTTCGCCAAGAGCCGGCGTTCGCGCGCGCCGGCCTGCCCGGCAGCGGTCAGGGCAGCGGTCAAGGCAGCGGCGCCGCGGCGGCGCGGGTGGCCTGGCCGGCTGCGGCTGCGCCGACGTCGCCGACCGTGACGCCGGCGACGACCGAACCGGCCGCGGGTGCAGCCGCGCTGCCCGCCGCCTTCGTTCCCGCCGCGTTCGACAGCGAGAGCTTCGAGCGCATTGCCAAGGCCATCTTCATCCGCATGCAGGCAGCCAACGACAGCGCCAACCTCGACGACCTGCGCCAGTTCACGACGCCGGAGATGTTCGCCGAGCTGAAGGTGGACCTGCTCGAACGCGGCTCGGCGACGCAGGCCACCGAGGTGAAGAGCGTCGAGGCGAAGGTGGTCGACGTGGCCGAGGAAGGCGAGCGGCAAGTCGTCAGCGTGCGCTACCGCGGCGAAGTGGTCGAGGCCGCGGGTGCCACGCCCGAGAAGTTCGACGAGGTGTGGCACCTCGTGCGGCCGCGGGGCAACGCCAGCGCCGGCTGGGCCATCGCCGGCATCGAGCAGATGACGCGGGCGCACTGAGCGCCCATGCCCACGGCGGCGAGGCGCAGACCGCTTTGCCGCCCGCGCCGCGGCGGCAGCCGCGGCGTCAGCGCCGTGCGCCGCGGCCTCAGCCGCGCACAGGCGGCGCCAGCGCCGCGTTCTCGCCGAGCCAGCGCGTGCCGGCGCTGCCGTCGCCCTGCAACGGGTGGAAGTCGGCGCGCAGGTAGGCGCGCCACGGCCCGAAGCCGCGCCGCACCAGCCCGGCGCGGCCGAACAGCGTGCGCCAGGCGCTCGCCCAGGTGGACGGCTGGAACAGCGTGCCGTCGTGCCAGAGGTTGTTCACCGTCTGCCGCGCCGCGTCGGCGACGAAGTTGAAGCTGACGATGCGGAACAGGCGCCGGCGCCACGGCTCGTTGCCGCCGAGCGCGCGATAGAGATCGAACGCAGTGCTGCGGTGCTCCAGCTCCTCGGCCGAGTGCCATTGCCACAGCGCCGCCAGGCGAGGCTCGGCGCCTTCGAGCAGCCACGGGTTGGCCAGCAGATGCTGCGCGAAGATCGCCGTCCAATGTTCGGTGGCGGCCGTCACGCCGACCCAGGCGCGCGGCTCGGCCACCGGTTCGAGCAGGCGCTGCCGGCGCGCGAGGATGCGGCCGTGCCAGTGGTTGACGAACCCCTGCGCCGCGAGGTGGGCGTTGAAGCGCTCGTGGATGCGCCGGTGCGTCGCCTCCTGGCCGATGAAGCCCTGCACTTGCGCGGCGAACGCTTCGCGCTGCGCCTCGGGCAACGCCGCGACGCCCTTCCTCACCGCGTCGATGAAGATCTGCTCGCCGGCCGGGAAACTCATCGACAGCGCGTTGAACAGCGCCGTGCGGAACGCATCGCCGCCGCACCAGTGGCGCCCGACCGGCGTGTCGAGGTCGACCTGCAGGCGGCGCACCGTGAGGGTCGTGGGCTCGTTCATCGCGGCACGCGGTGTCGTCTCGGCTACTTCAACCACTGGCGCGCGTTGACGAACATGCGCAGCCACGGGCTCGCCAGCGCGATGTCGCCACCGCCGCACCAGCTCATCTGCACGTTGCGGAAGACGCGCTCGGGGTGCGGCATCAGCGCCGTGAAGCGGCCGTCGGCGGTGGTGACGCCGGTCAGGCCGCCGGCGCTGCCGTTGGGGTTGAACGGGTAGCGCTCGGTCGGCCGGCCGTGGTGGTCGACGAAACGCAGCGCCGCGATCACCGCCGCGGCGTCACCGCGCTGCGAGAAATCGGCGTGGCCCTCGCCGTGCGCCACGGCGATCGGGATGCGGCTGCCGCCCATGCCGGTGAAGAACGCGCTCGGGCTGGCGGGCACTTCCACCAGCGACAGCCGCGCCTCGAACTGCTCGCTCTTGTTGCGGGTGAACTTCGGCCATGCCGAGGCGCCCGGGATCAGCGGCGCCAGTGCGGCGAACATCTGGCAGCCGTTGCACACGCCCAGCGCCAGCACGTCGGGGCGCGCGAAGAACGCGGCAAAGGCGTCGGCCAGCGCCGGGTTGAAGAGCACCGAGCGCGCCCAGCCCTCGCCCGCACCGAGCGTGTCGCCGTAGCTGAAGCCGCCGCAGGCGACGAGGGCCTGGAACTGCGCCAGCCGCGCGCGCCCGGCCTGCAGATCGCTCATCGTCACGTCGAAGGTGTCGAAGCCGGCTTGCGCCATCGCGTAGCTCATCTCGACGTGCGAGTTCACGCCTTGCTCGCGCAGGATCGCCATCGCCGGCCGCGTCTTCAGCAGCGCGGGCGCCGCCAGTGCTGCCGCGGGGTCGAACGTCAGGTGCAGATGCAGCCCCGGGTCGTCGGCCGCGCCGGCGGCCTCGTGCTCGGCGTCTGCCGTGGCCGGGTTGTCGCGCTGGCGTGCGATGCGCCAGCTCACCTCGTCCCACTGCCGGTGCAGCTCGGCCAGCGGCGCCGAGAAGACGCACTTCGCGTCGCGCCAGACCTCGACCGTGCGCTCCACCGTGCGGCGCTCGCCGCCCGCTGCGTCGCCTTGCGGCTTGCCGATCACATGCGCATGCCGCGCCAGGCCGTGCCGGCGCAGCGTGGCGATGACGGCGTCGCGCTCGGCGCTGCGCACCTGCAGCACGACGCCCAGTTCCTCGTTGAACAGCGCCCTCAGCGTCAGCTCGTTGCGCCGCTCGCTGACCTGCGCCGCCCAGTTCTTGCTGTCGCCGAACTCGGCGCGGCTGTCGGCAATGCCGTCGCCTTCGGTGACGAGGATGTCGACGTTGAGGCTGACGCCGAGGCGGCCGGCAAAGGCCATCTCGCAGACGCAGGCGAAGAGGCCGCCGTCGCTGCGGTCGTGGTACGCGAGCAGCCGCCCCTGCGCGCGCAGTTCGTTCACCGCGGCCACCAGTGCCTTGAGCGAGCGCGGATCGCCGAGGTCGGGCACCCCGTCCGCCTCGCTGCTGCCGAAGCGGCCGAGCACCTGCGCCAGCATCGAGCCGGCCATGCGCATGCGCCCGGCGCCGAGGTCGACCAGGATGAGCGTCGTGTCACCGGGCTGCAGCTGCGGCGTCAGCGTGCCGCGCACGTCGTCGAGCGTGGCGAAGGCGCTGACGATCAGCGACACCGGCGCCGTCACCTGCCGCTCGCTGCCCGCGGCATCGGTCCAGCGCGTGCGCATCGACAGCGAGTCCTTGCCCACCGGGATGCCGATGCCCAACGCCGGCGCCAGTTCGAGCCCGACCGCCTTCACCGTGTCGTACAGCGCCGCGTCCTCGCCGGGCTCGCCGCAGGCGGCCATCCAGTTGGCGCTGAGCTTGACGCGCGAGAGCTCGATCGGCGCCGCCAGCAGGTTGGTGATCGCCTCGCCCACGGCCATGCGGCCCGACGCCGGCGCATCGAGGGCGGCCAGCGGCGTGCGCTCACCCATCGCCATCGCCTCGCCGCGAAAGCCCGCGTGGTCGGCCAGCGTCACGGCGCAATCGGCCACCGGCACCTGCCACGGGCCGACCATCGGGTCGCGGTGCGACAGGCCGCCGACGGTGCGGTCGCCGATCGTCACCAGGAAGCGCTTGCTCGCCACCGTCGGGTGGCGCAGCACGTCGCGTGCGACGGTGTCGAGCCTGACGCCGGTGAGGTCGAGCGCCGGCTCGCTGCGCTGCATGCGCGCCACGTCGCGGTGCATCTTCGGCGGCTTGCCCAGCAGCACTTCCATCGGCATGTCGATGACGCGCTCGCCGTCGTCCGGCCCGGCCGCACCGCCGGCGCGCACGACGAGCTGCGCCTCGGCGCGCGCCGTGCCCACCACCGCGAACGGGCAGCGCTCGCGCGCACACATCTGCTCGAACAGCGGCAGCAGGTCGGGGTCGAGCGCGAGCACGTAGCGCTCCTGGCTCTCGTTGCACCAGATCTCGCGCGGCGCGAGGCCGCTCTCCTCCAGCGGCACCTTGGCGAGGTCGAACTGCGCGCCGAGCCCGGCACCGTCGACGAGCTCGGGGAACGCGTTGGACAACCCGCCGGCGCCGACATCGTGGATGGCCAGGATCGGGTTGCGCTCGCCGAGCGCGGCGCAGTGGTTGATGACCTCCTGCGCGCGGCGCTGGATCTCCGGGTTGCCGCGCTGCACGCTGTCGAAGTCCAGCGCCGCGGTGTTGCTGCCGGCGGCCATCGAGCTGGCGGCACCGCCGCCCATGCCGATGCGCATGCCCGGGCCGCCGAGCTGCACCAGCAGCGTGCCGGGCGCGAAGCGGCGCTTGGCCACCTGCGTCGCCTCGATGCTGCCGACACCGCCGGCGATCATGATCGGCTTGTGGTAGCCGCGCATCACGCCGGCCACGCGCTGCTCGAAGACGCGGAAGTAGCCGCCGAGGTTCGGGCGGCCGAACTCGTTGTTGAACGCGGCGCCGCCTAGCGGCCCCTCGGTCATGATCTGCAGCGCGCTGGCGATATGCGCCGGCCGGGCCGAAGCTGCGCCGGCCTCCTGCGGCCCTTCGAGCGCCTGCTCCCACGGCTCGACCTGCCCGTCGTCACGCGGCAGGTACAGGCGGCTGACCGAGAAGCCAGTGAGACCCGCCTTCGGCCGCGCGCCGCGGCCGGTGGCACCTTCGTCGCGAATCTCGCCGCCGGCACCGGTGGCCGCGCCCGGGAAGGGCGAGATGGCGGTGGGGTGGTTGTGTGTCTCCACCTTCATCAGCACGTGCGCCACTTCGCTGCGCGCGCCGTAGCGCGGCGCGTTGGTGAAGCCTTCGGGCCCCCAGCGCTGCACCGGGCCGCCTTCCATCACGGCGGCGTTGTCGTTGTAGGCCACCACCGTGTGCTGCGGCGAGGCCCGCTCGCTGGCGCGGATCATCGCGAACATCGACAGCGGCTGGCGTTCGCCGTCGATCGTGAAGTCGGCGTTGAAGATCTTGTGCCGGCAGTGTTCGCTGTTGGCCTGCGCGAACATCATCAGCTCGACGTCGCTCGGGTTGCGTTCGAGACGCGTGAACGAGGCGACGAGGTAGTCGATCTCGTCGTCCGAAAGCGCGAGGCCGAACTCGGCGTTGGCCGCCACCAGCGCCGCGCGGCCGCGGCCGAGAACATCCACATGCGCCAGCGGCGGTGCCGGCTGCGGCTCGAAGAGGCGCTGCGCTGCCTCGCGCTCGAAGGCCACGCTCTCGGTCATGCGGTCGTGCAGCAGCGCAGCCACGGCTTCGCGCTCGGCCGCGTCCAGCGGCTTGGGCGGGCGGAACAGGCCGCCTTGCAGCGCCAGCCGGAATTCGGTGACGCGCTCCAGCCGGTGCAGCGGTGCGGCAGCCGTGCTCACGCCGCAGTTGCGCGCGATGTCGCTGGCCTTGCTCGCCCACGGCGAAACGGTGCCCAGGCGCGGCATCACGACGACGAGCTGGCCTTCGCCGGTGCCCGCGGCCGGGGCCGGGTCGCCGTAGGCGAGCAACCCTTCGAGCTTGTCGAGCGTGGCCCGGTCGGGCGCGCCGTCGAACGCGGCCCAGTGCACGTGCCGCGCCGCCACCGCGGCGATGCGCGGCGAGGCGCCTTGCAGCCGCTTCAGCAGCGCTTCGGCCCGGAACGGGCTGAGCGCGTTGCCGCCCTCGAAATGCTTGAGAAAGGGCGGCGAGGAAGGCATGCAGTCCTGTGGGGTACGAGAGGCAGGGATTCTAGGTGCGTGGGCATAATGAATCCCATGCCCATCCCGCTCAAGACCGGCGCCGACATCGAAGGCATGCGCGTGGCCGGCCGCTTGGCCAGCGAGGTGCTCGACCTGCTGGCGGCGCACGTGCGCGCCGGTGTCAGCACGCTCGAGCTGGACCGCATCGCGCACGAGCACATCACGAAGGTGCAAGGCGCGGTGCCGGCCACGCTGGGCTACGCGCCGCCGGGCTACCCCGCTTATCCGGCCTCGCTGTGCTCGTCGGTCAACGATGTCGTCTGCCACGGCATCCCCGACGAGCGGCCGCTGAAGAACGGCGACGTCGTCAACATCGACGTCACCGTCATCAAGGACGGCTGGCACGGCGACAACAGCCGCATGTACATCGTCGGCGACGGCACCATCGCCGCGCGCCGGCTGTGCCGCATCACCTTCGAGGCGATGTGGAAGGGCATCGTCAAGGTCAGGCCCGGCGCGCGCCTGGGCGACATCGGCAACGCGATCCAGACCTTCGCCGAAGCGGCCGGCTACTCGGTGGTGCGCGAGTTCTGCGGCCACGGCGTGGGCGCCCGTTTCCACGAGGAACCGCAGGTGCTGCACTACGGCCGCCCCGGCACGCTGGAAGAGCTGGTGCCGGGGATGATCTTCACGATCGAGCCGATGATCAACGCCGGCAAGCGCGGCATCAAGGAAGACCGGCGCGGCAACCGCCCCTACGACGGCTGGACCATCGTCACGCAGGACCGCTCGCTGTCGGCGCAGTGGGAGCACACGGTGCTCGTCACCGACAGCGGCTACGAAGTGCTCACCGTCTCCGCCGGCAGCCCGCCGCCGCCGGAGTTCGCGCCGCTGGGCTACGGTACGCCGGCGCGCGCGGCGCTGGCCGGCGCCGCGACGTGAGCGGCGGCGCGGCCCTGCCCGCGCCGGGCCGCACCGCCACGGCTCCTTCGGCGGCAGGCGCGGGGCCTGCAGCTCCGCCGGTTCCCTCGTCGGCAACGCCGACACCGGCGCTGCCGGCGCTGCCCGAACTGCGCCAGCGCTTCAGGCAAGGCAAGGCCGACCTCATCGAGCGCTTCGCGCGCACGCAGCGGCCGAGCGCCGCCGCGGTGACCCAGCTGCTGCGTGCGCTGTCGCGCCACGTCGACGAAGCCCTCGTCGCGCTGTGGGAGCAGCAGCGGCTTTCCGCCCTCGCGGCGGGCGCGGCGCTGGTGGCAGTGGGCGGCTTCGGCCGCGGCGAGTTGTTCCCGCAGTCGGACGTCGACCTGCTGGTGCTGCTGCCGGCGGCCGGCGGCACGCCCGGCACGCCCGGCACGCCCGGCACGCCCGGATCCGCGGCCGCGGCAGCGGCGGCCAGCGCCGAGGGCCGCGATGCGGTGGCAGCCTTCATCACCGCCTGCTGGGACATCGGCATCGAGTGCGGCTCCGCGGTGCGCAGCGTCGAGGAGTGCCTGGCCGAAGCGGCGCGCGACGTGACGGTGCAGACCTCCTTGCTGGAGGCGCGCTGGGTCCACGGCGACAAGCGCCGTTTCGCCGAGCTGCGCACGGCACTCGGCCAGGCGATGGACGCGCGCGCCTTCTTCACTGCCAAGACGCTGGAGATGCGGCAGCGGCACGTGAAGTACGAGAGCACGCCGTACTCGCTGGAGCCCAACTGCAAGGAGAGCCCCGGCGGCCTGCGCGATCTGCAGGTGGTGATCTGGGTGGCGCGCGCCGCCGGCCTCGGCCGCACCTGGGCCGAGCTTGCCGCCAAGGGCCTCATCACGCCGTTCGAGTGCAGCCAGCTCGTCAAGCACGAAGGCACGATCCGGCTCGTGCGCGCGCGCCTGCACGCCCTCGCCGGCCGCCGCGAGGACCGCCTCGTGTTCGATCTGCAGACGGCGCTCGCCGAGAGCTTCGGCCTCGCGCCGACCAAGGGCCAGCGCAGCTCCGAAGTGCTGATGCACCGCTACTACTGGGCGGCCAAGGCGGTGACGCAGCTCAACCAGATCCTGATGCTCAACATCGAGGAGCGCATCTTCGGCTCCGAGAAGGCGCCGATGCGGCCGCTGACGATCCGCTTCTTCGACCGCGGCGGCGCGCTCGAGGTGGCGCACGACGACATCTACCTGCGCGACCCGCACGCCATCCTCGAGACCTTCCTCGTCTTCGCGCAGAACCCGGGCCTGCAGGGCCTTTCGGCGCGCACGCTGCGCGCGCTGTACAACGCGCGCCAGATGATGGACGCGGGCTTCCGCCGCGACCCGGTCAACCACCGCCTGTTCATGCAGATCCTGCGCCAGCCGCGCGGGCAGACGCATGCGCTTCGGCTGATGAACCAGACCTCGGTTCTCGGGCGCTACCTGTGGGTGTTCCGGCGCATCGTCGGGCGCATGCAGCACGACCTGTTCCACGTCTACACGGTGGACCAGCACATCCTGATGGTGGTGCGCAACGTGCGCCGCTTCTTCATCCCCGAGCACGCGCACGAGTACCCGTTCCTGAGCCAGCTGGCGGCGCAATGGGACAAGCCGTGGATCCTGTACCTCGCAGCCATCTTCCACGACGTCGCCAAGGGCCGCGGCGGCGACCACTCCGATCTCGGCGCCGCAGAGGTGCGCCGCTTCAACCGCGCGCACGGCATCAGCGGCGAGGACGCACAGCTGATCGAGTTCCTCGTGCGCCAGCACCTGCGCATGAGCTGGATCGCGCAGAAGGAGGACCTCGCCGATCCCGAGGTCATCCGCGACTTCGCCCGGGTCGTCGGCACGCCGCGCCGGCTCGATGCGCTGTACCTGCTGACCGTGGCCGACATCCGCGGCACCAGCCCGCGGGTGTGGAACGCCTGGAAGGGCAAGCTGCTGGAGGACCTGTACCGCCTGACGCTGCGCGCGCTGGGCGGCGCGCAGCCGCACGCCGAAGCCGAGATCGAGTCGCGCAAGGCCGAGGCGCGGCAGATCCTGGCGCTGCACTCGGCGCTGCCGGGCACGGAAGAGCCGCTGTGGAAGACGCTGGAGGTGAGCTACTTCGCGCGCCACGACGCCGCCGAGATCGCATGGCACGCGCGTTCGCTGTGGCGGCACGTGCAGACCGCCGTGCCGGTCGTGCGCGCGCGGCCCTCGTCCGTGGGCGAAGGGCTGCAGGTGCTCGTCTACTCGCCCGACCAGGCCGACCTCTTCGCGCGCATCTGCGGCTACTTCGACAACGCCGGCTTCAGCATCCAGGACGCGAAGATCCACACCACGCGCGCCGGCTTCGCGCTGGACACCTTCCAGGTCGCCAGCACGCTGGCCGAGGAGGAAGGCGACATCGACTACCGCAGCCTCATCTCGCTGGTCGAGAACCAGGCCGCGGCAGCGCTCGCCGCCACCGGGCCGCTGCCCGAGCCGCGCCGCGGCCGCGTCTCGCGCCGCGTGCGCAGTTTCCCCGTCATCCCGCGCGTCTCGCTGGCGCCGGACGAACGCGCGCAGCGCTGGCTGCTCACCGTCTCGGCCAGCGACCGCAGCGGCCTCTTGTACGCGGTGGCGCGCGTGCTCGCCGCCAATCGCATCAACCTGCAACTGGCCAAGGTCACCACGCTGGGCGAGCGCGTCGAGGACACCTTCCTCGTCGACGGGCCGATGCTGCAGCAGCCCAAGGCGCAGCTTCGCATCGAGCGCGAGATCCTCGACGCGGTGGCGACGCCGGCCTGAGCCGGAAGCGCGACAGCGATGGCCGTGCAGCGCCTCGATGCCGACGCCGCCATCGCGCGCCTGGCGTCGTTCGACGCCGTGATCGACGCCCGCAGCGAAGGCGAGTTCGCCGAAGACCGGCTGCCCGGCGCGCTGAACTGGCCCTCGCTCACCGACGCCGAGCGCGCCGAGATCGGCACCGTCTACGCGCAGGTGTCGCCGTTCGAGGCGCGCAAGCGCGGCGCGGTGCGGGTGGCGCGCAACATCGCCCGCCATCTCGAGCGCGAGGCGGCAGCGCTGCCGCGCACCTGGTCGCCGCTGGTCTACTGCTGGCGCGGCGGCCAGCGCTCGGGGGCGCTGGCCACGGTGCTCGACGCGATCGGCTTTCGCGTCAGCGTGCTCGATGGCGGCTACCGCGAGTTCCGGCGCGCCGTGCTGCGCGAGATCGAGCCGCTGGCGCGCGCGCTGTCGTTGCGCGTGCTGTGCGGGCGCACCGGCACCGGCAAGAGCCGCCTGCTCGGCGCGCTGGCCGCCGTCGGCGCGCAGGTGCTCGACCTCGAAGCGCTGGCCTGCCACCGCGGCAGCGTGCTCGGGCCGCTGCCCGGGCATCCGCAGCCCACGCAGAAGGCGTTCGAGACGGCGCTGTGGTCGCGGCTGCGCACCTTCGACCCGGCGCTGCCAGTGTGGGCCGAAAGCGAGAGCCGCACGATCGGCCGCCTGCGCGTGCCCGAGGCGCTGCTGCAGCGGCTGCGTGACTCGCCTTGCGTGGCCGTGGAGATGCCGCCGCCGGCGCGGGTGGCACTGCTGCTCGAGGACTACGGGCATTTCGTCGCCGACAGCGAAGCCTTCTGCGACCGCCTGGCGGCGCTGCGTGAACTGCGCGGCGGCGCCACGGTGGGGCGCTGGCAGGCGATGGCGCGCGCCGGGCAGCACGCCGAGGTCGTGCGGGAGCTCCTGCGCGAGCACTACGACCCCACCTACGAGCGCTCGATGGCGCGTAACTACGCCGGCTTCGCCGCCGCCGAACGGCTCGCACTGGCCGACGGCGATGCGCCCACGCTGGCCGCAGCAGCGCGTGCGCTGCACGCCGAGGCGGCGACGGCCGCTGCGGTGACGGGACCGCTGCCCCGCCGCTCCTGATCGCCATCAATCGGCGACGTTGCGGGCGGCCGTAGAGTCTGCCGCTTTGCCCTTTTTCCCCGCGAGCGCGCACCCCGCCCCGCCACAACACCTGAGGACGGCACATCCGATGCACACCTCCTCGCCAGACGCGGCTCCCGTGCGTCCCGAAGGCCCTGCCGTGCGTGAAGTGGGCCTGGCCCAGCCGCTGGACTGGCTCAAGCGTGGTCTGGAGGATCTGCTGCGCTGCCCGGTGCCCGGCCTCGTGCACGGCCTCGCCTCGACGCTGTTCGGGCTGGCGCTGGTGGGTTTCGCGTACCAGCACTTCTGGATGCTGGCCGGCGCCTTCAGTGGTTTCCTCCTCGTGGCCCCCGTCGTCGCCAGCGGCTTGTACGCCGTCAGCCGGGGGCTGGAGCGTGGCCAGCAGCCGGCACTGGCCGACGTGTGGCGCTTGTGGCTCAGCCTCGACCGCCGCCTCGTCGCCTTCGGCTTGCTGCTGGCGCTGGCCGGCACGGGCTGGGTGCTGACCTCGGCGTCGATGGTCACCGGCTTCGCCGCCGCACCGGTGCACCGGCCGCTGGACTTCCTGCACCAGGTGGTGCTGCACCAGCACTCGTGGCTGTTCGAGGCCTGGCTGGCCATCGGCGCGCTGCTGGCCGCGCCGATGTTCGCCAGCAGCGTGGTGGCGATCCCGCTGCTCGTCGACAACCCGCGCATCGGCGTGTGGCAGGCGGTGCTGACCAGCTGGCGCGCCGTGCTCGCTTCGCCGGCGCCGTTGGCCTTCTGGGCCGGCATCCTGCTGGCCATCACCTTCGCCGGCATGGTGACGCTGCTGCTCGGGCTCACCGTCGTCGTGCCCTGGCTCGCGCATGCGAGCTGGCACGCCTACCGCGACATCGTGGTCGCCGACAGCGAAGGACACCGCCGCGGCGCCGGCGCAGGGCGGCGGTGATGTTCGGCTACACCGAGGAACAGATCGCCTGGTTCGGCATGACCTTCGGGGTCAGCGCCTTCATGCTGTACATGGTGTTCATCATCGTGCAGCTCGCGCGCGAATCGAAGGCCGGCCGCTTCGGCACCTTCGTGCTCTTCCTGGCCCTGGGCGTGGGTCTCATCGGCTTCGTCGCCAAGGGAATCATCAAGTTCTTCATCGGCGGCGTCGAGTAGCGCGCGGCGCGCCCGGTGCGCGGCGACGGCAAGTCCCTGCGCATGGCATAGTGGGACTGCGCGCCACGCGGCTGGCCTTGCCGGCAAAGACCGGCGGGCCGCGGGGGCGTCGAGTGAGGAGGGCTTCGCCTTGACGGAGCAAGGGAGCGGCCGCTGCGCGCGGCGGGGTGCATGGGCGGTGTCGCTGTTGCTGGCCGCCGGCGTCGCGGCGGCACAGCCGAAGCCAGCAGCGCCGGCTGCGTCGGCGCCGGCGCAGGAAGAGTGGAGCTACCGCGTCGAGCGCGGCGACACGCTGATCGGCCTGCACGAGCGGCTGCTGCGGCCCGAGGCCGACTGGCGCGCTTTGCAGCGGCTGAACCGCATCGCCGACCCGACGCGCCTGCGGCCGGGCAGCGCGCTGCGCATTCCGGTGGCCCTGCTGCGCGAGGAGGCCGCCAGCGCCGAGGTGCTGCACGCGCACGGCGAAGTGTGGTTCGAGCGCGCCGGCAACGCTCGCCAGGCGCTGACCGCCGCGGCGCTGCTGCTGGCTGGCGACACCGTGAGCACCGGCGCGCAGTCGTCGGTGACGCTGCGCTTCGCCGACGGCTCGCGCACGCAGCTCGGTCCGCAGGGCCGCCTCGTGCTGGACCGCCACGTGCGCCTGGGCGCCAGCGGCAGCGTCGAGACGCGGCTGCGCCTGCAGGCCGGCCCCGCCGAGTCGCAGGTGCCGCCAGCCGTGGCGCCGCGGCCGGCGCCGCGCTTCGAGTTGCGCACGCCGGTGGTGAACCTGGGCGTGCGCGGCACCGAGTTCCGCAGCCGCGTCGACGGTGAACGCACGCTGGCCGAAGTGACGCAGGGCCGCGTCGCGGCGGGGTCGCAGGCGCTCGAGGCCGGCTTCGGCACCGTGGCCACCGCTGCCGGCGTGGCGCCGCCGCGCACGCTCCTGGCCGCACCCGACCTCGCCGCGCTGCCCGAGCGCATCGAGCGCATGCCGCTGAGCGTCAAGCTGCCCACCAGCAGCGGCGCCGCGCGCTATCGGGCACAGGTCTACGACACCGCGGAAGTGCCGCGGCTGCTGCTCGAAGGCTTGTTCGAGCAGCCGCTGGCCGCCTGGGCCGACGACCTGCCCGACGGCCGCTACGAACTGCGCGTGCGCGCCGCCGATGCCGACGGCATCGAAGGCCATGCGGCGCGGCGCGCCTTCACACTGAAGGCGCGGCCCGAGCCGCCGTTCCTGCTGCGCCCGCGGGCCGGCGAGAAGACCACCGACGAGCAGGTGACGCTCGCCTGGGCGCGCAACCCGCAGGCCGCACGCTACCGGTTGCAGGTGGCGCCCAGCGCCGACTTCGCCGCGCCGAGCATCGCCCGCGACGACCTCGCCGAGACCGAGCTGCGCGTGGCGCTGCCGCTGGGCCAGCACCACTGGCGCGTGGCCGCCGTGCGCGCCGACGGCGACCAGGGCCCCTGGGGCGACCCGCGCGTGGTCGAGCGCGTGGCGGTGCCGCCACCGCCGCCGCCGCCGTCGGCGCCGGGCAGCCAGTCGTCGAAGGCCGGCGACGAGGGCCTCGCCGTGACCTGGGCCGCGGCGCCGTTGCCCGGCGCCACCTACCAGGTGCAGATCGCGCGCGACGAGGCGTTCACGCAGATCGTGCTCGACGAACGCACGCCCAGGACCGAGGCGCTGCTGGCCAAGCCCGAAGCCGGCCTGCACTACGTGCGCGTGCGCACGATCGGCGCCGACGGCCGCGCCGGCGCCTTCGGCGGCGCCCAGCAGGTCGAGGTGCCGGGTCGCTCGCTGTGGTGGCTGTGGCTGCTTCCGTTGTTGCTGCTGTTCTGAGGGCCGGGGCGCGCCGGCGGCCCTGGTCGATCGTCGCCGCGGCGCTGGTCGTCGCGGCGCTGACGGCGTTGACGCCGCTGCCGGCGTCGCTGGCGCGCGGCGCGCTGGACACGCAACTGCGCCTGCTGGCGCCGCGCAGCGCCAGCCCCGACGTGCTCGTCGTCGACATCGACGACGCATCGCTGGCGGCGCTGAAGCCGCACTTCGGCTCTTGGCCTTTCAAGCGCGACGTCTACGCGCTCGTCATCGAGCAATTGCGCGAGCTGGGCGCGCGCGCCGTGGCCATCGACCTGCTGCTGGCCGACAGCGGCCCCGGCGACGCAGCGCTGGCCCGCGCCCAGGCGCGCCCGGGCGCGCCCGTGCTGCTGGCCGCTGCCGGCATGCGCCATGCCAGCGACGGGGCGTTGCCGCCGCACAGCGCCGCGGCGGCTGCGCCGAGCGCCGCCGGCGCCGCCGGCCAGCTGGCCGCGGGTTCCAGCGCCGCCGTCGGGCACGCCTGGCCGACCATCGCCGTGCCCGCGGCCAGCGTGTGGCCGCCCGGGCGCGCGCCGCTGCTGGGCGTCATCACCACGCCGCTGGACGAGGACGGCGTGCTGCGCACGCTGCCGCTGTGGCACCACGACACCCTGCAACGCCTGCCGGTCATGCCGTGGGCCGTGCAGCAGGCGGTTGCCGGTCCCGGCGCCGCCCCGCCACCGCTGGACGCGCAGGGCCGGTACCGCCTGGCGATGCCTGCCGCCGGCGCCTGGCCGGCGCAGCGCCGCTTCGCCGAGGTGGCCGAGGTGGCGCTCGGTCGGCGCGAGGCCGCTGATCTCGGCGAGGCGGTGCGCGGGCGCGTCGTCTTCATCGGCAGCAGCGCGCTGCTGGCCGACGCGGTGATGACGCCGCAAGGCCAGGCCTCGGGCACGATGGCGCTGGCGCAGGCCTACGCCGCCTTCAACCAGGGCAGCTGGGCCTGCCCGCCTGCTCCGGCGCTGGACGGGCTGCTGCTGCTGGTGGCGCTGCTGCCCGGCGGGGTCATCGTGTGGCGCGGCCGCCCGGCACCGGCGCGCGACACGCTGCTCGCCGCAGGGGCGCTGCTGGCGATGATCGTGGTGGCGCTGTCGGCCCTGTGGCAGTGGCGGCAGCCGAGCGACTGGGTGCCGCCGCTGGCGACGCTGCTGACCGTGTGGACGGCAGCGCTCTCGATGCACCACCGCGGCCAGGCCGCGGCGCGGCAGCGGCTGGCACACGAGCTGGCGGTGAGCGCCGAGGCGGCGCGCGCCAAGGACGCCTTCCTCGCCAACGTCAGCCACGAGATCCGCACGCCGCTGAACGCGCTGCTCGGCGTGGCCGAGCTGCTCTCGCAAAGCGACCTCAGCCCCCGGCAGCGCCTGCAGGTGCAGGTGTTCCGTGAATCGGGGCAGGCGCTGCACTCGCTGATCAACGACCTGCTGGACCTGTCGCGCATCGAAGCCGGCCGGCTGGATCTGCACCCGGCGCCGTTCGACCTGCGCGAGTCGCTGGCGCGGATCATCGCGCTCTTGCGCGTGCGCGCCGAGGACAAGGGCCTCAACCTCGTGCTCGAGCTGGCCGACACGTTGCCGGCGGCGGTGCTGGGCGACCGCCTGCGCCTGGAGCAGGCGCTGATCAACCTGGTGGGCAACGCGCTGAAGTTCACCGCCCGCGGCGAAGTGCGGCTGGCCGCGCGCGCGGACCCGCAGCTTCCCGGCATGCTGCGCTTCGACGTCGTCGATACCGGCATCGGCATCGCGCCGAGCAAGCTGGCGGCGATCTTCGAGCCGTTCGCGCAGGCCGACGGCAGCGTCACGCGCCTGTATGGCGGCACCGGGCTCGGCTTGTCGATCACGCGCAGCATCGCGCAGCTGATGGGCGGCTCGGTGCAGGTGCAAAGCACGCCTGGCACGGGCAGCACCTTCACGCTGCGGCTGCCGTTGCCCGCGGCGGCACTGCCGGCCGGCGACGGCACGGGCGGCGAAGGCGCCGCCGCCGCCGCGCCCGCCGCGCCGGCCGACAACGCGGCGTCGGTGGCGGCGCTGTGGCAGGGCTCGACGGCGCCGCCGGCACCCGGGGCGATGAACCTCGCGTCGCAGGGCGCGCCGTTGTCGCTGCTGCTGGCCGAGGACAACGAGATCAACGCCTTCCTCTTCCGCTCGATGCTCGAAGGGCAGCCGCTGGCGCTGGAGTTCGCCTCCAACGGGCCGGCGGCGCTGGCGATGCTGCGCGAGCGGCGCTACGACATCGCCTTCATCGACGTGCAGATGCCGGGCATGGATGGCCTGACGGTGACGCGCCAGCTGCGCGCGCTGGAAGCCGACAGCGGCCGCCCCCGCACGCCGGTGGTGGCGCTGACCGCCAACGCCTTCGCCAGCGACGTGTTGGCCAGCCGCGAGGCCGGCTGCGACCGTCACATGGCCAAGCCCTACTCGCGCGCCCAGCTCATCGAGGCGATCCAGCAGCTCGCCGCGCCGCTGAGCGCGGCGCCGCCGCCGCGCTCACCGCACGGCAGCAGCGGCGAGACGGTGCTCGACCGCACGAACGCCGTGCAGCGCCTGGGCGGCGACGCGGCGCTGTACGACCGCCTGGCCGAGCACGCCGCGGTGTTCATGACCGAGTGGTCGAGGAGCTTCGCGCGCGCCCGCGGCGAAGGCAGCCGCGAACGCGCCTTCCGGCTGGCGCACGACCTGAAGACCATCGCTTCGAGCATCGGCGCGCTGGCAGTGGTCGAGCACGCGATGGTGCTGGAGCAGTCGCTGCGCGGCGACGGCCAGGGCCCGGTGGACACCCGCGTCGACGAGCGCGCACTCGAACGCACCCTCGACGCGCTGCCGCCGGTGATCGCGGCGCTGACGAAATCCGCACCCGCCGCGCCCGACGCGGCGCCGCGGCCGACGACGCAGTAGCCCCGCCTGGGGCCCCGCGCGGCCGCCGGCTCAACCCATGTGCAGGCCGCCGTTGCAGCTGAAGTCGGCGCCGGTGGTGAAGCCCGAGTCTTCGCCGGCGAGCCAGGCGACGATCGAGCCGATCTCGTCGGGCGTGCCCAGGCGCTTGACCGGGATCGTGGCGACGATCTTCTCCAGCACCTCGGGCTTGATGGCGCGAACCATGTCGGTGCCGATGTAGCCCGGGCTGACGGTGTTCACCGTGACGCCCTTGCTGGCCAGCTCCTGCGCCAGCGCCATCGTGAAGCCGTGCATGCCGGCCTTGGCGGCGCTGTAGTTGGTCTGCCCCGCCTGGCCCTTCTCGCCGTTGACGCTGCTGATCTGGATGATGCGGCCGAAGCCCTTCTCCACCATGCCCGGCACCACCTGCTTGGTGACGTTGAACATGCTGTTGAGGTTGGTGTCGATCACCGCGTCCCAGTCCTCGCGCGTCATCTTGAGGAACATGCGGTCGCGCGTGATGCCGGCGTTGTTGACGAGCACGTCGATCGCGCCGTGCTCGGCGGTGGCCTTGGCGAAGGCGGCGACGGTGCTCTCCCAGTCGGCGACGTTGCCCACCGAGGCGTAGAACGTGTAGCCGAGCGCCTTCTGCTCGCCGATCCACTTGGCGTGGTCGCGGCTCGGGCCGCAGCCGGCGATGACCTTGAAGCCTTCCTTGTGCAGCCGCTGGCAGATCGCCGTGCCGATGCCGCCCATGCCCCCCGTGACGTACGCGACTCTTGCTTGTGCCATGGCTCTTCGCTCCTTGAATGTGGTTGTGTCGGTGTGGGTCGGAGTATCCGACGCGTGAAGGGGCCGTGAAAGGCTCGGCAGCCCCGTGGAAACACTGCCCGGCTGCGCCGCCGGGTGCGGTCTGATCAGGCCTTCGCCTTGACGTAGCGCCCGGGCGCGGCCTCGATGACCTTGTACGACCTGCCGTTGCCGTAGCCCCTGGGCGCGGGCACCTTCTTGCCGCCCTTGGCCTGCAGCCAGCCGGCCCACACGGGCCACCAGCTGCCGGGCCTCTCGGTGGCGCCGGCCAGCCACTCGCGCGCCGTGGCCGGGAGCCGCTCGCGCGCGCCCTCGTGCACCCAGTGGCTGCGCTTGCCCTTGGCCGGCGGATTGATGACGCCGGCGATATGGCCGCTGGCGCCGAGCACGAAGGTGACCGACCCGGCCGGCCCCTTGTCGAACAGCGGCACCGACCGGTACGCCGCCTCCCACGGCACGATGTGGTCCTCGCGCGAGCCGTAGACGAACACCGGCGCGGCGATGCGGCCGAGGTCGACCTTCTCGCCGCACACCGTCAGGCGGCCGGGGATCTTCAGCTCGTTCTGCAGGTACGTGTGGCGCAGGTACCAGCAGTACATCGGCCCGGGCAGGTTGGTGCTGTCGCCGTTCCAGTACAGCAGGTCGAACGGCGGCGGCGTCTCGCCCTTCAGGTAGTTGCCGACGACGTAGTTCCACACCAGGTCGTTGGGGCGCAGGAAGCTGAAGGTGGTGGCGAGTTCCTTGCCCTTGAGCAGCCCGGGCCCCTTGGGCGCGTGCTCGCCGATCGTCATCTCGCGCATCTGCACGCTGGCTTCGTCGACGAAGATGTCGAGGATGCCGGTGTCGGCGAAATCCAGCAGCGTCGTCAGCAGCGTCACCGAATGCGCCGGCTGCGCCTTGCGCGCCGCCAGCACCGCCAGCGCCGTGGCGAGGATGGTGCCGCCGACGCAGAAGCCGAGCGTGTTGATCGACTGCGAGCCGGTGATGGCCTGCACCGTGCGGATGGCGGTGATGGCGCCGTGCTCGATGTAGTCGTCCCAGGTCTTCGCCGCCATCGACTCGTCGGGGTTGCGCCAGCTCACGACGAACAGGCGATGCCCCTCGCCGACCGTGTAGCGCACGACCGAGTTCTCCGGCTGCAGATCGAGGATGTAGTACTTGTTGATGCAAGGCGGCACGAACAGCATCGGCCGCTCGTGAACCGTGGCCGTCAGCGGCTTGTACTCGACGAGCTGGAAGAACTCGTTCTCGAACACCACCGCGCCCTCGGTGGTGGCGACGTTGCGGCCGACCTCGAAGACGCTTTCATCGGTCTGCGAGACATGGCCCTTGCGCAGGTCTTCCAGCAGGTGCTGCATGCCGGTGGCGATGCTGCCGCCCTGCGTGGCGATGGCCTTGGCCAGCGCCTCGGGATTGGTGGCGAGGTAGTTGCTGGGGCTGGCCGCGTCGATCCACTGCTGCACCGCGAAGCGCAGCCGCGCGCGCGTCTTGGCGTCGCCCTCGACGCTTTCGGCCATCTGCATCAGCGTGCGCGCGTTGAGCAGGTACAGCTGCGCGTTGAACGCGGCCGCCGGGTTCTTCAGCCACTCCTCGCCGGCGAAGCGGCGGTCCGGCGGCGGCGCGGCGCGGCCTTCCGTGCCGCCGTGGCCGCCGTCACCGTCCTGACCTTGCGGGCACAGCGCCGTCAGGGACTGGTTCCACAGCGCGGCGGCATTCTTCAGGTAGTCGACTTCGAGCGCCGCCATGCGCTGCACCGGCAGCGACAGGCCGGCCATCGATTGCCACAGGCCGCCCATCGCGGCGCCGAAGCCGTTGCCCTCGGCGCCCGCCTCGGCGCCGGTGCCGGCCTCTTCGGCGGTGCGCTCGCCGGCGGGGTTTTCAGCTGCCTTCGCGGCTGCCTTCGCGGCGGGCTTCGCGGCGGGCTTCGCGGCGGGCTTCCGGGCGGCGGCGGGCTTGTCTGCGGCTTTCGCGGCTCGCGTGCTGCCGGCACGGCCGGAAGTGGCGGCCTTGGCGGCGGCAGCCGGCCGGGTCTTCGCGTTCATGGTTCCTGTCCTCCGGCGTGCGAGCCGGCCTTTCGCCGGCCGGCGTTGTAGGCGCTGCGCCTTACCCGCTGATGACGCTGCTGATGACGCTGCTGATGACGCTGCGCATTGTCAGCGGCGCGCCTGCATCCACACCGCAGCAGCCATGCGCCCACTGGGTTCAAGGCCGGCGGCGCGCCGGAAGGAGAAGAACGTCCGCGCCTCCTCGACCGTGCAGCGATCGTCGGCGGTGACGTCGGCCACGCCGAGCGCGGCGAGCCGCCGGCGCGCCAGACCTTGCAGGTCGGCCAGCCAGCGCGGCGCACCGTCGGGGCGGGGCGCGTAGCGGAAGTGCTCGTGGTTCGCTTCGTTAGGCGCCACGCCGAACGCCGCCAGCACGTCGGCACCCACCTCGAAGCGGCGCGGCCCGATGCACGGCCCCAGCCAGGCGATGAGGTCGGCCGGCCGCGCACCAGCGCCGCGGCCGAGCGAGCGCACCACTGCTTCGAGCACGCCCGCGGCCAGGCCGCGCCAGCCGGCATGCGCCGCGGCGACGGCGCGGCCGTCGCGCACGGCGAAGAGCACCGGCAGGCAGTCGGCCGCGCCGACGACGCAGGCGATGCCGGCGGTCCGCGTCCAGGCGGCGTCGGCGGGCTCGGCGGGATGGTCCGGGGTGTTGGCGTCGAGTTCGATCACCGAGGCGCCGTGCACCTGGTGCAGCCACACCGGCCGTGCGGGCGCGCCTTCGGCCGCGCCGCCGCCCGGGCGCGCCCGCTGGGGCCACCCGAGGCTGGCAGCGAAGCGATGGCGGTTGGCCTGCACGGCGGCAGGCAAATCGCCGACGGCGCGGCCAAGGTTCAGGCTCGCCCAGGGACCCGTGCTGACGCCGCCGGCACGGGTGGTCATCAGCGCCCCCACCCCGGGCGGTGCAGCCCAGGCGGGGCGGATGACGTCGGCCTCGGACAGCGCGGCAGCGTCCGCCGGTGCCGCTGATGCAACGATGTTCACGGGCGCCTCGAGGCCCGCGCGTCAGTGGCTTTGCGGGCAGCGCCCGGCCCGGGCCTCACTCGGCATCCGGGCAGGCTTGCGGGCGAGTGCGCTCGAACGCCGGCAGCTTCATGCAGGCGTCGAACACGCGCATCACGTGCGGCACGTGGTCGAGCCGGCACTCGAAGCGCTTGGCGTTGAAGATCTGCGGCACCAGGCAGCAATCGGCCAGCGTCGGCGTGTCGCCGTGGCAGTAGGTGGCCGGCGCCGCAGCGAGTTGCCGCTCCACCGTCTCCAGGCCCGTCTCGACCCAATGCTTGTACCAGCGGTTCTTGTCCGCCTCGCTCACCTTCAGGTCGTGCACCAGGTAGCGCAGCACGCGCAGGTTGTTCAGCGGGTGGATCTCGCAGGCGATGTCCAGCGCCAGGGCGCGCACGCGGGCGCGGCCGGCGGCGTCGGCCGGCAGCAGCGGCGGCTTCGGGTGCGTTTCCTCGAGGTACTCGATGATCGCCAGGCTCTGCGTCAGCGTGTTCGTGCCGTCGCGCAGCAACGGCACCAGGCGCGAGGCCGACACCGCCGCGTAGCTCTCGTTGAACTGCTCGTCCTTCGGCAGGTGCACGGCCTTGTAGTCGTAGGCCAGGTCCTTCAGCGCCAGCGCGATGCGCACGCGGTACGACGCCGAAGAGCGGAAGTAGTTGTACAGCTCCATCGCTTGGGCTCCGAGCGGTTGCGGCCGGGCTGGGTGCGCCGCCTCAGCGCACCGCCACGCGCAGCGTGGGCAGGCCGGCGATGGCGCCTTCCATCACGTCGCCGCGCACCACCGCGCCGACGCCCGCCGGCGTGCCGGTGAAGATGAGGTCACCGGGCTGCAGCAGCCAGGCGCGGCTGAGCTGCTCGATCGTCTCGTTGACGCTCCAGATCAGCTCGCGGAGGTCGCCCTTTTGCCGCTGCTGCCCGTTCACGGCCAGCGTGATCGCGCCCTCGAGCAGCTCGCCGGTGCGCGCCTTGGGCACCAGCGCGGAGACCGGCGCCGACTGGTCGAAGCCCTTGCCGATCGACCACGGCCGGCCCTGCTTCTTCATCTCGCCTTGCAGGTCGCGCCGCGTCATGTCCAAGCCCGTGCCGTAGCCCCAGATGTGCTCGGCCGCCTTCGCCGCCGGGATGTCGCGCCCGCCGGTGCCCAGCGCCACGACGAGCTCGATCTCGTGGTGGAAGTTGGCCGTCAGCGGCGGGTAGTCGATGGCGACGGTCTCGCCTTCGGCCACCGGCACGATGGCGTCGGCCGGCTTCATGAAGAAGAACGGCGGCTCGCGGCCGGAGAAGCCCATCTCCTGCGCGTGCTCGGCGTAGTTGCGGCCGACGCAGTAGATGCGGTGCACCGGGAACAGGCCGCCGCCGCGGACGGGCACGGCAGCGGGAGCGGGCGGCGGGAAGACGTAGTTCATCGTGAACGACCCGTGGCGAGGCAGCCTGAGAAGTGGACCGGGACAAGGACCGGGACAGGCGCGATGCTAAGCGTTGGGCGAACGCCGCCGCGCCTTCGCGGCCTCCTTGCCCGAAGAGGCACTGGGGGCGCCCGAAGGCGCAGGCAGGCAGCTGATTACACTGGCCGCGATGTACGTGCCGCGCCGCATCCAGCATTGCCCCTCGTGCGGCGGCGCCGCGAGCTACCGCGTGCCGGCCGACGACAACCGCGAGCGCGCCATCTGCGCCAGTTGCGGCCAGGTGCACTACGAGAACCCGATCAACGTCGTCGGCACGGTGCCGGTGTGGGGCGAGCAGGTGCTGCTGTGCCGGCGCAACATCGAGCCGCGCTACGGCATGTGGACGCTGCCGGCGGGCTTCCTCGAGCACGGCGAACGCGCCCGCGATGGCGCCGTGCGCGAGACCGAGGAGGAAGCCGGCGCCCGCATCGAACTCCAGGGCCTGTACACCCTGCTCGACGTCGTGCGCGCCGGGCAGATCCACCTGTTCTGGCGTGCACGGCTGCTGGACACGCAGTTCGCGCCCGGCCCCGAGACGATCGAGGCGCGCCTGTTCCGCGAGGACGAGGTGCCGTGGGAGCAGATCGCGTTCCGCACCGTGCGCCAGACGCTGGAGCACTTCTTCGCCGACCGCGCGAAGGGCTCGTTCGGCTTCCACGAAGGGCACATCGGCTGAGGTCGCGGCGCGCCGCTGCACGGCGGCGCCGGCACGCCCTCACGGCGGCCCGCTGAACCCGCTCAGGCGCCGCCGGGCTCCGATTCGACGAAGGCCGGCCCGGCGAGCAGCGCAACGTGCGCGTCCACGCCCACCGCGCTGCCGGTAGCGCCGTCGAAGCCGAGCCTCCACAGCAGCTCGAGCTGGCGCGGCTCGCTCACGCCTTCGGCGAGCGCCTGCAGCCCCAGGCCGTGGATCAGGGCGACGAGGCTCTCGACGTAGCTGCGCGCCGCCTCGTCGTCGGCCACGCCGAGCAGGTGGCGGGCGTCGACCTTGACATAGTCGATGCCGATCTCCTTCAGCGTGGGCAGCATGCGCGGCGACGAGCCGGCGTGCTCGACCCCCACGCGCACGCCCAGCTTGCGCCAGGCCGGCACCGCCTCGCGCAGCGCGGCGCTCATGCCGCCGTCGGGCAGGTCGTTCCACTCCATCGACAGGCGCGAAGCCGCCGCCCCGGCCGCCTTCAGGCGAGCGAGAAGCGCGCGCTCGAAGCCCTGGCTCACCAGCGAGCGCGGCGCCACGTGCACGCAGCGCGGCTGCCCGTCGGCGGCGATGGCCGCCAGCGCCAGGTTCACCGCCGAGAGGTCGACCATCGGCATCAGGCGGCTGCGCGCGGCCATCGCCAGCCAGCGCCGCGCGACGAGGTACTCGCCTTCGGGCTGCAACTGCACCCGCAGCGGGCACTCCAGGTGGATGAGCCTGCCTTGCGCGTCGACCACCGGGAAGGCGCCCAGGCGGACGCGCGATTCGTCCAGCGCCGCGGCGAGCAGGTCGCGCCAGGCGCGCGCACCGGTGGCGCCCAGTTCGGGCAGGTCCTCGACGATGCATTCGCCGCTGGCCTCGGCGCGCGCCAGCGCCGCGTCGGCCGCCGCCAGCGCGGCACTGGCGGCCAGGCCGCGCAGGCCGTCGCAACCGGCGACGACGATGCGCGCACCCTGCAAGCGTGCCGCCGGCGCCGCGGCCATCGCGGCCTGGATGGCGCTGGCCGTCTCCAGCGCCGCGCCGGCCGCGGGCAGCGCCAGCGCGAAGTCCTGCCCCGCCAGGCGCCCGGCGGCGGCGCCGGGAATGCGCTCGACATAGGTGAGCAGCACGTCGGCCACGGCATGCAGCAGGCGGTCGGCCTCTTCGCGGCCGTGCCGCTCGTTGAGCACACCGAGGTCGGGCACCCGCACCAACAGCAGCGAAGCGGCCGGCAGGCGCGCATCGGCCAGGAGGTCGGCCAGGCGCGAGACGAAGAACGCGCGCAGCGGCAGCCCGGTGACGGCATCGGTCTGCGCCTGGCGCTGCAGCTGCGCCACCTGCTCGGCCTGGCCGGCGAGCTGCTCGCGCACGCGCCGGACGACGGCGTTCAGCGCGCTCGTCAGCTCGCGCAGCTCGGGCCAGCGCGGTGCGGGCGCTTCGATGAGCTGCAGCCGCTCCAGCGCCTGCGCCTGCGCCACCGAGGCGCTCAGTGCGCGCCGCCAGCGCAGCGTGGTCCACAGGCCCAGCAGCGTGACGATGCCCGCCAGCGCCAGCAACCAGCGCAGGTTGAGGCCGAGCGCGGCACCAGCCACCACCAGCCACAGGCCGGCGATCGACAACACGACGCGAAGGGTGAGGCTCAAGGGGTTGGCGGGTGACGTGGCCGGCGGTGCCCGCGGGCTGCGGCCAGCCGAGGCCGGGCAAGACACAAGCCTGCCCCTGGCGGGGCATTGTGGGGCAACGCACCTCGGCAACGCCGCGGCTATCATCGCCGCGCCCTGCTTCCCCCTACCCTCACGTCACCCTCACGTCACCCTCAGTTCACCCTCACGGGCCCAGGAGAGCTCCCGCATGACTTCACGCCGCCACTTCATCCGCATCGTGCCCGCCGCCGGTGCCGCCCTGCTGGCTGCCGGTGCCGTCCGGGCGCAGGCCGACATGGTCAGCGAGAAGGACGCGCAAGCCACGGCCCTGGGCTATGTGGCCGACGCCGCAAAGGCCGACAAGGCCAAGTACAAGCAGTACGCCGCCGGCCAGGCCTGCGCCAACTGCGCGCTCTACCAGGGCAAGCCGGCCGACGCAGCCGGCGGCTGCCCGCTGTTCGGCACCAAGAAGGTGGCGTCCAAGGGCTGGTGCTCGGCCTGGGCCAAGAAGGCCTAGGAGCCCGCCGCCTGGGGCGCGCGGCGCCCGCCGCCGGGGGCGCGCAGCGCCCCCGCCGCGACCGGGAAGCTCGAACGAGAAAAAAGGCCCGCCATTGGCGGGCCTTCGTCGTGGGCAATCGGGCTTGGGTGCACGCCTCAGGCGTGCGCCGCTCGCAACCGCAGCGAGAACTCCTGCAACGCCGCGATGCCGCTTTCCTCGGCGCGGCGGCACCAGGCCTGCAGCTCGGCGACGAGCTGCTCGGCCGAGACGTTGGTGCGCGTCCACAGCGAGCGCAGCTCCTCGCGCATCGCCACCAGCTTGGCCAGCCTCGGGCTCGCGCGCAGCGCCTGCGCCAGCTGCGCCTTCATGCTCTGCGGGATCTTGTCGTCGTCGCGGTGCAGCCACTGCCGCGCCGCGCGCAGGCTGGCCCAGCGGGCCGGGTTCGGCACGCCTTGCGCCTGGAAGCTGCGCATCTCGGTGGCGACGGCCCGCTTCAGCTCGGCCGCGTAGCGGGCCATCACCTCGTAGCGGTTGGCGATCAGCGCCTCTAGCGTCTGCGTGTCGGCCACCGGGCGCACCACGCCCAGCGCCAGCCGCGGCGGTGTCTTGCGCACGGTGGCCAGGCCCAGCATCTGCAGGCCGCGGATGTAGGCCCAGCCGATGTCGAACTCGTAGCGCTTGACCGACAGCTTGGCCGAGGTCGGGTACGTATGGTGGTTGTTGTGCAGTTCCTCGCCGCCGATGACGATGCCCCACGGCGAGATGTTGGTCGAGGCATCGGGCGCTTCGAAGTTGCGGTAGCCCCAGGCATGGCCGAGGCCGTTGATGACGCCGGCCGCGGTGACCGGGATCCACGCCATCTGCACCGCCCACACCGTCGCGCCGATGGCACCGAACAGCGCCAGATCGAGCAGCAGCACGAGACCCACGCCCTGCCACACGAGGCGGCTGTAGACATGCCGCTCGAGCCAGTCGTCGGGCGTATGGTGGCCGTACTTGGCGATCGTCGCCTCGACCTTCGCCTCGGCGCGGTACAGCTCGCTGCCGCGCAGCAGCACGGTGCCGAGGCCGCGCGTCACCGGGCTGTGCGGGTCGTCGGCGGTCTCGCACCTGGCGTGGTGCTTGCGGTGGATGGCCACCCATTCCCGGGTGACCATGCCGGTGAACAGCCACAGCCACAAACGGAAGAAGTGAGCGGGCAGCGGGTGCAGTTCGAGCGCGCGGTGCGCCTGCGCACGGTGCAGGAAGATCGTCACCGCGGCGATCGTCACATGCGTCGTGGCGAGCGTGAACAGCACGATCTGCCACCACGACGCATCGAGCGCGCCGGTGGCGAGCCAATCGACGAGCCGGTCAGGGACGAGCGACAGCTCTTGATTCATCGGGCGGGCCGGCCGCGTCGGTGCCGGTCTCGGTGGGTGGAAACGGGTGCGATTTTAGGGGCGGGGCGCTTCCCGGCAGCGGCTTTCGGAGGGCGGCGAAGACCGCCCGGCCGCGGGGGACCGCACCGTGCACGGCAGCGGCCTCAGCGGCGCTGCCACACGGCGGCGAAGAAGCCGTCGGTGCCATGCCGATGCGGCCACAGGCGCAGCCAGGGGCCGCTGGTCAAGGCGGCGGCGTGCGCCACCTGCGCTCGATCGAGCAGGTCGCTCACCGGCAGGGGCTCGAAGCCGGCGGCAGCCTCCTCCGCGAAGCCGGCCACCACGTCTTCGTTCTCCGCCGCCAGCAGGCTGCAGGTGGCGTAGACCAGGCGGCCACCGGGCTTGAGCAGCCGCGCCGCGGCGGCGAGGATGCGCCGCTGCTTGGCCTGCATCTCCTCGACCGCCTGGGGCGACTGGCGCCACTTCAGGTCGGGGTTGCGCCTGAGCGTGCCCAGGCCCGAGCACGGCGCGTCGACGAGCACGCGGTCGATCTTGCCGCCCAGGCGCTTGATGCGCTCGTCGCGTTCGTGCGCGATCTGCACCGGGTGCACGTTCGACAAGCCGCTCTTGGCCAGGCGCGGCTTCAGCGCGTCGAGGCGGTGGCCGGAGACGTCGAAGGCATACAGGCGCCCTGTGCTGCGCATCATCGCCCCCAGCGCCAGCGTCTTGCCGCCGGCGCCGGCGCAGAAGTCGACCACCATCTCGCCGCGCCTGGCGTCGGTCAGCAGCGCCAGCAGCTGGCTGCCCTCGTCCTGCACTTCCACGAGGCCGGCGGTGAACGGCGCCGCCTTGTTCAACGCCGGCTTGCCGACGACCCGCAGGCCCCACGGCGAATACGGCGTCGGCGCGCTCACGATGCCGGCCTCGGCCAGCGCGGCGCGCGCCTCTTCGCGCTTGGCCTTCAGCGCGTTGACGCGCAGGTCCAGCGGCGCCGGTTGCTGCAGCGCCTCGGCCAGGGGCCAGAACGCTTCCTCGCCGAGCTGGTGGCGCAGCGCCGAGGCCAGCCAGTCGGGCAGGTTGTGGCGCAGCTTCTCGGGCAGCGCGGCGCGGTCGATGCGCGACACGTCGTCGAGCCACTGCGCCTCGTTCGGCCCCAGCGCACTGCGCAAGAAGCCGGTGCCGCCTTGCCAGGCGAGCAGCGCCAGGCGCCGCTCGAGCGCGCCGCCGCCGCTTTGCGCCAGGTGCTGCCACAGCAGCCGCCGCCGCAGCACTTCGAAGGTGGTCTCGGCCAGCGCGTGGCGCTCGCGCGCGCCGAGGGCGCGGTGCTTGCGGAAGAACGCCGACACCACGGCGTCGGCGGGCTGGTCGAACTTCAGCACCGCGCGCAGCAGCTCGGTGGCCAGGTCCAGCAATGCGCCCGGATGCATGGTTCTGCCCGCTGCGCCTGGGCGCTCGTGAGGGTCGCGCCGGCGCGGCTCAGGCGAGGAGCTGCGAAGCCCCGCGCCGCTGCCGCACGAGGGTGCCGGCCAGTTCCAGCTCGCCTTCGACGAACCAGCGCACGGCCAGCGGATAGATCACGTGCTCGCTGGCCAGCACGCGCGCCGCCAGCGCGGCCTCGTCGTCGCCGCCGCGCACCGGCACTGCGCTCTGGATGACGATGGGTCCATGGTCGAGGTCGGCGGTGACGAAGAGCACCGTGGCCCCGGTGACCTTGCAGCCCGCTTCGAGCACGCGCCGGTGCGTGTGCAGCCCCGGGAACGCCGGCAGCAGCGAGGGGTGGATGTTCATCAGCCGGCCCTCGTAGCGGCGAACGAACGCCGGCCCGAGCACGCGCATGAAGCCGGCCAGCAGCACGAGGTCGGGTGCGAAGCGGTCGATCGCCTCGGCCAGCGCGGCGTCGAACGCTTCGCGCGTGGCGAACGCCTTGTGCTCGACGACGACGGTGGCGATGCCGTTGGCCGCCGCGAAGGCCAGGCCGGCGGCATCGGCACGGTTGGCGACGACGGCGGCCACGCGCGCGGGCCACTGTTCCTCGGCGGCGCGGCGCACGATGGCCTCCATGTTGGAGCCGCGGCCCGAGATCAGGATGACAATGGACTTCACCGTTTCGAGTGTAGCGAGCGCGATGACCAGCCCCCGGCTCCGGCGCGTGATGCGGCGTTCGGCGCTCGCGGCGCTGGCGGTGGCTGCGGTGCTGGCCGCAGCCCTCGGGCTCGCCTTGCTCGTCTATCCGTCGCTGTACGTGTGGCGCTCGGTGACGCTGGGCGACTCGGACGTCGACGACCAGTTTCGCTTCCCCCGGCGCGAAGTGCACGCTGCGCCCGGCGCACGCGAGCTGCCGCTCGCGCCGGACGAAGCGCGCGTGCGGCGGGCGTTCGCGCGGGCGCTGCCCGGCAAGGACCTGGAGCGCTGGCTCGCGGCCAACGAGACGCAGGGCTTCGTCGTGCTGCAGGGCCGGCAGGTGATCTACGAGGGCTACTTCAACGGCCACCGGCGAGAAGACACGGCGACCTCGTTCTCGGTGGCCAAGTCGGTGCTGGGCACGCTCGTCGACCTCGCCGTCGCCGAGGGCCGCATCGGCAGCCTCGACGAGCCGCTGACCCGCCACGTGCCCGAACTGAAGGCGCGCGACGCGCGCTTCGAGCGCATCACGCTGCGCCACCTGCTGGACATGAACGCCGGCCTGCACTACGTCGAGTACCCCTTCCTCACTTCCGACGGTGCCAAGACCTACTACTGGCCCGACCTGCGCGCGCTGGCGCTGCAGGGCTCCACCGTCGAGCGGCCGCCGGGCGAGGCCTGGCTCTACAACAACTACCACCCGCTGCTGCTGGGCCTGGTGCTCGAACGCGCCACCGGCGTGCCGGTGGCGAAGTGGCTCCAGGACAAGCTCTGGCAGCCCGCGGGCATGGCCGCCGACGCCAGCTGGAGCCTGGACAGCGAGGCCACCGGCTTCGAGAAGCTGGAAAGCGGCCTCAACGCGCGCGTGCTCGACTTCGCGCGCTTCGGCCAGCTCTTCCTCGACCAGGGCGTCGCCGCCGACGGCACGCGCGTGCTCGCCGCCGAGACCGTTCGCGCGGCCACCTCGCCCGAGCGGGCGGTGTCGCTGGCGCAGCTGCGCCCCGGTGCCTACTACAAGCACTTCTGGTGGGGCCAGCGCCGCGCCGACGGCGGCTACGACTTCAGCGCCCGCGGCAACCACGGCCAGTTCGTCTACGTGTCGCCGCGCAACGGGGTCGTCATCGCGCGCAATGGCCGCAGCTACGGCGTGCCCGCGCGCGAGTGGATCGTGCTCTTCGAGGCGCTGGCCGATGCACTCGGCGCGCAGGCGCCGAATCGCTGAGCTCGGCGCGCAGGCGCCGAATCGCTGAGCTCGGCGCGCAGGCGCCGCCTAGAATCTTCGCGATGAAGACCCGCGTTCTCTCCGGCATGCGCCCCACGGGCAGCATGCACCTGGGCCACTACCTCGGCGCGCTGAAGAACTGGGTAGCGCTGCAGGACCAGCACGAGTGCTTCTACTTCGTGGCCGACTGGCACGCGCTGACCACGCACTACGAGGAAAGCGAGGTCATCGGCCAGAGCGTCTACGAGATGGTGACCGACTGGCTCGCCGCCGGCCTCGACCCCGACAAGAGCACGATCTTCATCCAGAGCCGCATTCCCGAGCACGCCGAGCTGTTCACGCTGCTGGCGATGGGCACGCCGCTCGGCTGGCTGGAGCGCGTGCCGACCTACAAGGACCAGATCGAGAAGCTGAAGGACCGCGACCTCGCCACCTACGGCTTCCTCGGCTACCCGTTGCTGCAGGCCGCCGACATCCTGATCTACAAGGCCGCCTACGTGCCGGTGGGCGAGGACCAGGCGAGCCACGTCGAGCTGACGCGCGAAGTGGCGCGCCGCTTCAACAACCTCTACGGCCGCGGCAAGGACTTCGAGGCGCAGGTGGCCGCGGCGCTGGCCAGGCTCGCCAAGGACGACGCGCGCTACTACGACAAGCAGCGCAAGGCATTCGGCGAGACCGGCAGCGACGAAGCGCGCGCCAAGGGCGAAGGCATCGTCCGCAAGGCGGCAGCGCAGGTGAGCGGCTGGCGCGCCGAAGAGAGCGAACTGCTGCTCGGGCACTTGAAGGGCAGCGGCCGCAGCGTGCTCGTCGAGCCGCAGGCGCTGCACACCGAGGTCCTGCGCCTGCCGGGGCTCGATGGCACGAAGATGAGCAAGAGCTACGGCAACGCCATCCTGATGCGCGACGAGCCCGACGCGGTGGCCAAGAAGGTGCGCGGCATGGCCACCGACCCGGCGCGCGTGCGCCGCAGCGACCCCGGCGACCCCGAGAAGTGCCCCGTGTGGCAGTTCCACGGCGCCTACAGCGACGCGGCGACGAAGGCGTGGGTGGTCAAGGGCTGCACCACCGCCGGCATCGGCTGCCTCGAGTGCAAGCAGCCGGTGATCGACGCCATCGTGCGCCAGCAGCAGCCGTGGCGCGAGCGCGCCGCCGTGCTCACTGCCGAGCCGCAGAAGGTGCAGCGCATCGTCGAAGCCGGCACCGAGCGCGCGCGCAGCGTGGCGCAGCAGACGATGAAGGACGTGCGCGCGGCGATGGGGCTGGACTACTGATCCCTCCGGCGCGCCGGCGGCACCTGCGGCACAGCGTTCTTGCTGCGCCGCCGCTGGCCGAGCCTTTGGCGATCAGCCGATCAGCACGGTCGGCGAGCCCATCACCACGCTGCCGCCGTGCGCGGTGGCGTCGCCCACGCGCGCCGCGGGCTTGCCGCCGATCAGCACCGTGGCCGAGCCGCTGACGATGGCGTCCGGCGGTCCGACGCAGACGGCGCTGTCGCCGACGACGGCCGCCGGCAGCTTGCCGATGAGGACCGTGGCCACGCCCGGGCCGGCGACCGGGCCGCCGACATGCGGGACCGGCGGCAGCCCCGGCGTCACCCTCGGGCAGACGTGCAGGTCGGTCAGGCGGGCGGCGGGAGGCATCGCGTCGGCTCCCCGGCGGTCAGTTGATCAGCACCATCGCGCCCTTGATCGTCGTCTGCCCCGCCGCGGACAGTTCGGCCGATGCCGTGCCGCGGGCCGCGAGGCCGACCTTCGCCTCGCAGGCGACATTCAGGCCCTCGACCTTGACGTCGGCGTCGGACTGCAACTTCAGCCCGCCACCGGCGCGCAGCGTGATCGCGCCTTGCGCCTCGATCCGGATGTCCTGCGCGGTGTGCATCGTGATGCCCGCGGGCCCGAGCCGGACCCGGTTGCCGCTCACATCGGTCAGCACGATCGAGTGCTCCTTGTCGCTGAGCACGGCGGTGTTCCCCCCGGGGGTGGACACCGTGACGACGCCATCCGCGTCGTCGAACGCGAGCCCGTGCACGGCCCGGGCGTGCAGGCCCTCGGTGCCCGGCACCCTCCCTCCCGCCGCCGGCGCGACGCCGTCGCAGCGCTCGGTGGCGCATTCGATCGGCGTGCCGAACTCGACCTCGGTGCTCCAGGCACCGTCCTCGATGCGGTGGGTCAGGCCGGTGGCCAGCACCGAGCCGGCGAAGCGCTCGCCGACGCCGCGCAATTCGAACAGCTCGCCGAGCCTGGCCTTGGCCGAACCCGGCAAGCGCATGCGGCCGCGCAGCCGCGCGCGGCCGCCCGGCGACGGCTGCACCGGGTGCACCTGCGCGAACGGCTGCTGCGCTTCGAGCTCGGCGTCAAACTCGATCAGGTCTTCGCCGGCGCTGACGACCAGCGCCGCTTCGCCGCCGGTCTTCGGCGCGGCCACCGACACCTCGCCGTCGCGGACGATGACGACGCAGCGGTTGGCCGCGGCGCGCGCGAGCAGGAAGTTCCAGTCGGTGCAGGGGTGGCGCACCAGCTGGGCGTTATGCAGCGTGGCTCCGGCCACGTCGGCGCGCAGGCCGTGCGCGGCCAGCAGCTGCGCGAGGATGTCGCCGTCGCTGCACTCTTCGTGGCAGGCGCTGCGCCGGCCCACGGTCATGCGCACCGCCTTGTCGCGGCACTCGACGAGCAGGCGCGCACCGTTGGCGCCGCTGATCGACAGGCCCTGCTTGACGACGATGCCCGAGAAGATCGGCGCCGCATCGTCGCCATGGCCGGCGCTGACGGTGACTTCGGCGCCCGGCTCCAGCGCCGGCGAATCGCCGAGCGGCAGCCCGCCCGCCGGCAGCTCGCCTGCGGCGAAGACGAGCGTCGCCGACGGCACCTGGTTCAGCGCCCGCCGGACGGTGATGCCGAGCAGCGCCGCCGCGCCGGCCAGCGCGGTGCCGTCGTGGGTGATGGCGACGCGCAGCGGCTGTTCGGAGTTCACCAACGGGGACGTTGCCATGGCAGGGTCTGCTCCAGGGGTCGGCGCGCTAGCGGATGCGGCGCGCCTCGACGTAGTAGCGCTTCTCGTGCGCCTCGCCCATCGAGAAGGTCTTGCGCGGCAGCGGGCCTTCGTGCAGCACGCGGCGCAGCAGTTCGCTCTTGGCCACGGCACCGAAGTGCAGCCCGGCGCAGCCGCTTTGCTGCGCCAGGCGCTCCAGCGTCGCGTCGCCATGGACGTAGTCGACGCCGCCGGCCAGACCTTGCGCGACGAACCGGTCGATGACCGGCTGCAGCGTGCCCACGGCGAGCGATGCCGAGGGCTCGGCGATGCGGATCACCGCGCAGCGGCCGCCCGGCTCGACGAGCCCGGCCGCCTGCGCGCCCCACACGGCGCCGGTGGCGCGCGCCGCCGCATCGGCCTCGGCCTGCAGCGCCTGCACCTGCGCGCGCATGGCCCGGGCGTCGGCGACGTCGTGGCAAGCGAAGCCTCGCCCGCAGGCCTGCGCGAGGGCTGCGCGCACGTCGCCGCGCACGCCGACGAGCAGGCGGTGGATGGGCGCGAAGTGCAGCGCAGGGTCGTGGATGTTCTCCACTTCGACGAGGGCGAAGCGGCTGGGGTGGTCCGGGCCGAGCGCCGCCTTCGTCTGTTCCCAGATCGTCTTGGCGGCCGCCAGCGAGTGGTTGCCGTCGCCCACCGCGAACAGCATCGGCGCCGTGCCCGCAGGCACGCCGTAGCGGCGCGCCGTCACCTCGGGCTCGGCCAGCGCGGCCAGCGCACGGACCGCCGCCGCGCTGCGCTGCGCATCGACGGCGCAGCCGCGCAGGTGGCCGCCGCCGAGCATCAGTTCGGCTTCGTACAGCGGCGCCAGCGCGGCGCGCGCCGCGGCGACCGGCTCGATCACCGTTCCCTCGGGGTCGTCGATGAGCACCAGCACGTGCGGCAGCTCCAGCTCGGCGCCGCGCCGCACCTCGATGCGCGGGCCCAGCCGCGCGACGATCGTGCTCTCCGTGGGGCGCACGAGGCTCGTCGAAGCGGCGCTGAAGTCGTAGTGCTCGAGGTCGAGTTCGAGCATCAGGCCGCGGCGGGTGCCGCCGCCCACCGTGCGCTCCACCAGCACGGTGCCCTCGTGCTCGACGAACAGGCCGCTGGACAAGTAGCGCCGCATGGCGGCCTGGATGCGCGCGATGCGCGCATCGAGGTCGCTCGCTTCCAGGTGCGCCTCGGGCAGGATCAGGCGCAACGTCGAAGGCGCATCGCCCACGGCCTGCTCCACCTGCTGCCAGTACGCCGGTTCCGCGGTGTGCTGGTCGCAGGCGATGACCGCCCACTTCGCAAGGTCGATGCCGCCGCGCGGCAGGCTGAGGCGTGGCAGGCGGAAACCCGCGGGCACCGGCACGGCGCTGTCGACGCGCAAAGGCATGGCTGGTCCGTCAGGCCGGTGCCGAGGGGCCGCCCGGCGCCGGCGGCGGCGCTGCCGCTGCCGGGGCCGCGGCGGCGCGGTAGTACGCCTCCACCTTGCCCTTCAGCTTGATCAGCAGCGGCTCGCCGCGGCGGTCCACCGTCTTGCCCGAGGGCACGCGCACCCAGCCTTCGCTGATGCAGTACTCCGAGACGTCGTGGCGCTCGCGGCCGTTGAAGCGGATGCCCACGTCGCGCTCGATCACCTCGCGGGCGTAGTGAGGGCTGCGCGGGTCGGTGCTCAGGCGGTCGGGCACGGGGGGCGGGGTCTGGGTGTCGCTCATCGTCGCTCTGCGTCGGTCTGCGTCGGTCTGCGCACGTGCGGGTGCGCGATTCTGCGGCAGGCGCGCCGCGCCGCCCATTCGCAGGTGCGCCGCGGGGCCCATTCGCGGGCGCACCGGCAGCGGCACTGTGCGGCCGCTAGCATCGGCGCATGGACCTGCCCGAAACCCTCGAACTCGACCCCGGCCGCCCCGTGCGCGCCACGGTCTTCATCCTGCACGGGCTGGGCGCCGACGGCACCGACTTCCTGCCCTTCGCCGACGAGCTCGACCTGAACGCCGTGGGGCCGGTGCGCTTCGTCTTCCCGCGCGCACCGGTGCGGCCGGTGACAGCCAACGGCGGCGCGCGCATGCGCGCCTGGTACGACATCCTCGCCTTCGGCGGCGGCGTGGAAGACGAGGCGGGCCTGCGCGCCTCGATCGCGCAGGTTCATGGCCTGCTCGAACGCGAAGTGGCGCGCGGCGTTCCCGCCGAGCGCATCGTGCTGGGCGGCTTCTCGCAGGGCTGCGCCATCACGCTCGGCGCGGGCTTGCGCCATGGGCGGCGGCTGGCCGGGCTGGTGGGGATGTCCGGGCATCTGCCGTTGTCGGCGGCGACCGCCGGCGAGCGGCACGCGGCCAACGCCGCCACGCCGGTGCTGCTGGCACACGGCAGCCGCGACGCGATGATCAGCCTGGCGCGTGGCCAGGCCGGGCGCGACGCGGTCGCGGCGCTGGGCAACCCGGTCCAGTGGCACGAGTACCCGATGGAACACACGGTGTGCCTGGAAGAACTGCGCGACATCGAGCGCTTCCTTCAACGGGTGCTGGCCGCCGCAGGCGCCTGACCCTTCAGCCGTTCACGCCCGGCGGCGCGGTTTGGGGTGCGGCAGCCGAGGCTCGGGGAACCCGCCCGCCGCCTGCCGCGCCTTGCGCTGTGGCGTGAAGGTCCACCAGTCGCGCTTGTCGCCGGTGCGCGCCTCGTGGATGGCGGCGGCGAAGACGTCCCACACGCAAGGGTCCTGGCGCCGGCCGGTCTTCGCCTGCAACGCGGCATAGAGCGCGTCGGGCTCGCTGGCCGCGAGGTGCGCGAGCGTCTCGATGCCCAGGAGCGCGAGATCGGCGCGCATCGCCGGGCCGATGTTGCGCAGGCCGGCCAGCGGGTCGCCCGGGTCGCTTGCAGTGCCGCGGCGCGGCGGTCCGCCGCGCGGGCGGATGTCGGGGCGGATGTCGGGGCGGATGTCGGGGCGGATGTCGGGGCGGATGTCGGGGCGGAGGTCGGGGCCGCTGTTCATACGGACTTCGGTGCGGGCGTCCGTGCGGGCGGCCATGCGCGCGTTCGTGCGGGGGGGCGAACGCCGGTGCTGGCGAGCGGGCTTCATCGCGGTCTCCTGGGGCCAATTGTTCAAGCGAACCGGCCTTGCAGCATCCACTGCACTTCGTCTTCGGCTTCGCCGCTGGGGGTGAGCGCGGCCAGGCGGCGGCGCCAGATCCACACCAGCGAACCGTCGGCGGCCAGCGCGATGAAGTAGTCGCGCAGGGCCGGCGGACCGTCCCACCAGCCGGCTTCGATGCGCTCGGGGCCGCTCAACAGCTGCAGCGGCTGGCCGTCGAGCAGCGGCTGGTGGTGGCGCTCGGGCAGCGGCAGCGGCTCGGGCAGCAGCCACACCGGGCGCTGCGCCGCCGCCGCCGGGGCCCGCACGTTTTGCGCGTTATGTTCCTTCCCTGCGCCATGCTCGTTGTGCGCGCCCCGCCCACCCGGCGCCGCCCCGCCAGGGGAAGCAGGGGCCGCGGCAACCAGCGCCGGCACACCCTGGCTCGCGCGCTCGGGCCGGTGGTCGGCCACGGCCTCCAGGCACTGCACCTGCGCTTCGCCCAGGCGCGCACGCAGGCGTTCGAGCAGGCGCGCCAGGCCGAGTGCCTCGCTGCCGCGAGTGGGGAAGAGCTCGCCGTTGGGTGGCGCGGCGCTGACAAGGTCGCGGCAGCGCAGGCGCAGTTCGAGCGTCGGCGCGGCCAGCGTCACGCGCGCCAGGCGTTCGCGCAGCAACAGCTGCAGATGCGCCGGGTCGAGCGCCGGCGCGGCGAGCTCCACGCGCAGCTCGGTGGCTTCGCCGTTGCCGCGGCGTGATGCCTGCGGCTCGCGCCGGTGGCGCGGTTCGTGCTGCATCGCCAGCGTGAAGGCGGCGATGCGCCCGTGCCGCGCCTGCGCCCACGCCACCAGCCGCGCCAGCAGCACGGCGGCGGCATGCAGCACCTGCTCGGCGCTGTCGGCGCGCTGGTGCAGTTCGAGCCGCGACTCGAAGCGCGCCGGCAGTTCGATCCAGCGCCGCGGGTCGGGGGCCAGCCCGAGCGCGCGGTCGAGGTCTTCGAGCAGCGCCGTGCCGAAGCGCCGCGCCAGCCCCGCACGCGGCAGCGCGCGCAGGTCGGCCAGCGTCTTCAGTCCCATGCCCTGCAACGCTTCCCAGTGCGGCTGCGAAGGGCCGAGCAGCCACACCGGGGCACGTTCGAGCAGGCGTGTGAGTTCGCCGAGGTCGCGCCCGTGCGGGCCGAGCACGGGGTCGAAGGGCGCACCGGATGCACCCGGCGCGCCAGACGCACCCGCGGCACCCGCCGCCTTCTCCACCACCCGCCAGCGCGCCAGCACCGCTGCCCCCAGCGCGGTGGGTGCGGCGGCGATCGACACGCGGTGCGCCAGCGGCCGCAGCGCCACGCGCAGCCGTTCGTGCAGCGCCGCCAGGCCGCCGAAGAGGCGCAGGCTCGCGCTCACCTCCATCAGCACCGTCGCCTGGCCGTCTTGCAGCGTGACGGCGGGCGTGAACGCCAATGCGGCGTGGGCCACGGCGCGCAGCGCTGCCGCGTCGCGCGCCGCGGCGGCTTCACCGAGCAGGAGCTGCGGCGCCAGCGCCAGCGCCGTGGCGCGCTTCATGCCCACCTGCACGCCCAGCGCCGCGGCAGCGGCATCGGCGGCGGTGATGCGGTGCTCGGCCACAAGAGCGACGGGGGCTGATGGGGCTGATGGGGAAGATGGGCCTGACGGAGCCACTGGAACCACTGGAGCCACCGGAACCCCCGCAGCGGCGGCCGCCGGGAATGCCGTCGCGGCCGCGGCCGCTGTTGCGGGCAGCGTGGCGCTGAACGCTTCCAGCGAAAGCAGCGGCAGATGAAGGGCCAGCCACAGCATGGGCGAAACAGCAGCGAACCGCGGCGCTCACGGGTCTCATGCCGTCTGCGGCAATGGCCGCGGCAGCGGCCGCAACGGCGGCAGCGCCGCCGGCACCACGCTGCCGGCGCGCGCCCGCGCCGCAGCACGCGCGGCCAGCACCGGCGGCAGCTGCAGCAGCAGCGGCTGCGCGAGCGGCGGGCCGCGGCGCTTGAGCACCTGCACCTGCAATTGGTCGGGCGCGGCGGCGGCCAGGCGCAGGCGCAGCGGCGCCGGGCTCGCGTGGCGCGCCGCTTCGTCGCCGCGCAGCAGGAAGGCCGGCCCTTCGTGCGCCTGCGCGGCCAGTTGCAGGCGGCGCAAGCCGTCGGCAGGCAGCCGCAGCGGCAGCCACGCGAGGACGGCGCCGACATGGCCGCTCTTGAGCGCATGCTCCAGCGCCCACAGCACGTGTTGCACGCGCTGCGCGTTCTGCGCCAGGCCCGCGCGCACCAGCACCAGTTGCCGCGCCGAAAGCCCCAGCGAACGCAGCGCCCAGGCGCAAGGCGCGGCCGGCGGGTCGAACCACATCAGGCAGCGTTCCTGCTGCTGCCGCTGCAGCGCTGCCAGCACCGGCGCCAGCAACCGCAACTCACCCACGCCGGGGTGCGGCAGCAGCAACTCGGTCAGCACGCCGGCCGGCCAGCCGCCCCCGGGCAGCACCCTGTCGAGTTCGGCAAAGCCGCTGGCGAAGACCGCCGCGTGCGGGCGGCCCACCTGGCTGGCGCGCCAGAGGCCGGGGTGCAGCGGCTCGGCAGGGAAAGACACGGGGAAAAAGGAGACGGGGACCGATACTGTATGAATATACAGATATCCTCCCCGCCTGTGTCAACCCGAGGGGCATCGCCCTTGGGGTTCACAGCCGCAGCCTGGCCGCGGTTCACGAAAAGGTCACAACGTGCCTTGCTTGGCCGCATCCGGGCCAAGAACCTGCCGCCGCGCGGCTGTCCGTGTGTCCCTACCCGGGGAACGTGGCATGCGCCGAGACCAGCGCCGCGCGGCTGCGCCGTTGCACCCGCGCCACCGCGAGGTACAGCGCGGTGGAGATGACGATCATCAACGTCGCCACCGCCAGCATCGCCGGCGTGATGCTGTCGCGCAGGCCCGAGAACATCTCCTGCGGCAGCGTGCGCTGGCGCGCGCCGGCGATGAACAGCGCAATCACCACGTCGTCGAACGAAGCGGCGAACGCGAACAGAGCCCCCGAGGCCATCGCCGGCCGGATGCCCGGCAGCGTCACGCGCCAGAAAGCTGCCGCCGGCGTGGCGCCGCACGAGGCCGCGGCGCGCGCCAGGTGCGGGTCCTGCAGCTCCAGCGCCGTCAGCACCGGGATGACGACGAACGGCACCGCGATCACCGTGTGCACCAGCACGAGACCGCTGTAGCTGCCGGCCAGATCGAGCGGCGCGAGGAAGAAGTAGCTCGCCACGGCCACCAGGATCACCGGCACGATCATCGGCGACAGCGCCAGCATCTTCAGCGCCGCCGCCCAGGGACCGCGCTGGCGCGCCAGCCCCAGCGACGCGAGCGTGCCCAGCAGCACCGCGAACACCGTGGCCAGCGCACCGACGAAGAGCGAGTTGGCCAGGGCCCGCATCCACGCCGCGCTCGTCAGGACCTCGCCGTACCAGCGCAGCGACCAGCCCGGCAGCGGATACACGAGCAGGCTGCCGCTGGAGAACGACAACGGCACGATGGCGAGGATGGGCAGCAGCAGGAACAGCAGCACGAGCGCGACGTACAAGCGCAGCGCCAGGCGCGCCATGCGCGCCGGAAGGGCAGAAGCGCCGGCGCGGTTCATCGTGCGGTCGGCTTGTCGCTCACGCGCGGCGCCATCCGTGCACCCGCCTTCAGCCCACGCGCAGCGCCCGCCCGCCCGACAGCCGCTGAGCCAGCGCGTACAGCACGAAGGTCGTCACCAGCAGCACGAGGCCCAGCGCCGCGGCCAGCCCCCAGTTGCCGGTCTCCACCGTGTAGCGCGCGACGAAGGCCGAGAGCATCTGGTCGCTGCCGCCGCCCACCAATGCCGGCGTGATGTAGTAGCCGAGCGCGAGGATGAACACCATCAGCGCGCCACCGGCCACGCCGGGCGCGGCCAGCGGCAGGTAGACGCGGAAGAAGGCGGCCGGCGGCGGTGCCCCCAGGCTTGCCGCGGCCCTCAGGTAGTTCGGCGGGATGTCCCTGAGCACCGCGTAGACCGGCAGGATCATGAACGGCAGCAGCACGTGCGTCATCGCCACCAGCACGCCGGTGCGGTTGTAGATGAGTTCGAGCGGCGCCGCCGCCAGACCGAGCTTCAGCAGCAGCGAGTTGACGAGCCCTTCGCGCTGCAGCAGCACCACCCAGGCCGCCGTGCGCACGAGCAGCGAGGTCCAGAACGGCAGCATCACCAGGGCCATCAGCCAGGCCGCGGCGCGCCCTTGTACCTGCGTCAGCAGCACCGCCACGGGAAAGCCCAGCAGCAGGCACGCCAGCGTCACCGCGGCGCTGATGGCCAGCGTGCGCCCGAGCACCTCGAGGTAGATGCGTTCCTCGGCCGGCGCGGCGACGATGCCGCCGTGCGCGTCGCGCTCGAGGTCCACCGCGGCCAGCAGGTAGAACGCCGACACGGGCCCCGCGGCCTGCTGCACGGCGGCGAAGAAGGCCGGGCTGGCCAGCGTCGGGTCGATGGCGGCGAAGAAGGCAGCGTCGAACACCGGGCTCCCGGTGTCCGCGCCCGGGTCCGCGCGCGACGGCGCGCCCGCGCCCTCGGCCTGGCGCGCCGCGCGCATCAGCGAGCTGCGCACGCCGTTGGTGGCGTAGTTCAGGCGGCGCGCCGCGTCGGCCAGCGTGCCTTGCGCGCGCGCTTGCACGATATCGGCCGCCAGCGCCGCGAATGCGGCCGGCGGCAGCGGCCGCTCGGCGCTCCAGCCCTGCAGCGCCGCGATCGTTCGCGGCAGCGCGCGCGGCACCTCGGCCTCGCGCACCGCCAGCGAGAACATCCACGCCAGCGGCAACGCGAAGCAGGCGAGCAGGAACGCCGCCAGCGGCAGCGTCAGCAGGAACGGCTTCCTCACCCGCCGGCCCTCTCCTCCCTCGCTGCCCCGGCCCTGCCCTCATCCGGCGCGAGAGCGCCGCACGCAGCGCGCTACTTCGCCGCCGCCCACTTGTTCCAGCGTTCGGTGAGCTTGTCGATGTTGTCGATCCAGAAGCGCACGTCCTCGGCAAAGGCCTGGCCGAGGTTGGCCGGGTTGGTGGGCAGCTCGCCCATCAGCGCCGGGTCGACCTTGGCTGCCGCTTCCTTGCTCGTGACGCCGTAGCGGATGTACTTGGGCAGCCGGGCCTGGTTCTCCGGCCGGCCCATGAACTCGATCAGCTTCTCGGCATTGGCCTTGTTCGGGCTGCCTTTCATGATGACCCAGCTGTCCATCGTGTACGGCGTGTCCTTCCACACCATCTTGAAGTTCTTCTTGTCCTTCTCGTTGGCGGCGGTGATGCGGCCGTTGTAGGCGGTGGTCATCACCACGTCGCCGGCAGCCAGCATCTGCGGCGGCTGCGCGCCGCTCTTCCAGAACACGAGGTCGGGCTTGATGGCGTCGAGCTTCTTGAAGGCGCGGTCGACGCCGGCCGGCGTGCGCAGCACCTTGTAGACGTCGGCCTTCGGCACGCCGTCGGCGATGAGCGCGATCTCGAGATTCCACTTGGCGCCGTTGCGGATGGCGCGCTTGCCAGGCACCTTCTTGCTGTCGAAGAAGTCGGCCCAGCCGGCCGGGGCGCTCTTCATCTTGTCGCCGTCGTAGGCGAGCACGAGGTTGTAGATGATCGCGCCGACGCCGCAGCCGTGCACCGTGCCCGGCAGGTAGCGGCCGGCACCGCCGATCTTGGCCACGTCGAGCTTCTCGTACAGGCCTTCGTCGCAACCCACTTCCAGCTCGTCGGCCTCCACCTGCACCACGTCCCAGGTGTTGGCGCCGCCCTTGATCTTCGTGCGCAGCACCCCGAGGCCGCCGTCCCACGCTTCGTCGGTGAGCTTGGTGCCGCTGGCGATGAAGGGCTTGAAGTAGACCTCCTTCTGGCCCTCCTGGTACGCGCCGCCCCACGACACGACGCTCAGGTCGCGCGTCTGCGCCGTCGCCATCGTCGCCGCGCCCAGCACTGCTGCGGTGGCCACGCAGGCGCGGGTCCATGCCGCAGCCCGGCCGGCGCGGCAGTCGCTTCTCGTCGTCTCGTTCATCGGTCGCTCTCCTCTTTGGTTTGCGGCGCCGCGTTGCGCGGGCCGCTTGTCGAAAGACGTTGTCTCGTTGCCGTCGGCTCGTCAGAACACCCAGGCCTCCTCGGCCGCGAAGCCGAGCGTCACCGCCGTGCCGGGCGCCAGGCCCGCCTGCGCGCTGCCGGCGGGCAGCTTGACGACCCACGGCGCGGCATTGTGGTCCGCGCCGGCGATCTGCGCGATCAGCCGCCAGTGGTCGCCCTGGTGGATGACATCGACCACCCTGGCCGGCCAGCGGTTGAGCGCAACGGCGCCGCGGCCCGCCTCGCCGTCGCCGGCGCCGCCCAGCACGCGCACGCGTTCGGGCCGGATGTTGAGGCTCACGGCGGCGCAGGCGGCTGCCGCGCCGTCCAGCTGCGCCGTGAGCGCGGCGCTGCAGCGCCCGGCCACGGTGCCGTCGCGCCCGGCCACGCGGAGGTGCACGAGGCCGGTGCCGTTCTCGCGCCGCGCCACCTGCCCGACGACGCGGTTGTTGTCGCCGACGAAGCCGGCGACGAAGGCGCCGCTCGGGCGGTCGTACAGCTCCGCCGGCGCGCCGAGCTGCTCGATGCGGCCGTGGTTGAACACGGCCACGCGGTCCGACAGCGTCATCGCCTCGCCCTGGTCGTGCGTGACGTAGACCATCGTCACGCCCAGCTCGCGGTGCAGGCGGCGGATCTCCAGCTGCATCTCCTCGCGCAGCTTCTTGTCCAGCGC
>JAEUPF010000031.1 GCA_016790425.1 Rubrivivax sp. | reverse complement strand
CGATGCGCACCGAGGGCTTGAGATGGCGCACAGCGGTGGCGATGCCGCTGATGAGGCCGCCGCCGCCGACCGCGATCACCAGCGTGTCGAGGTCGGGCTGCGCGCGCAGCATCTCCAGGCCGATCGTGCCCTGGCCGGCGATCACGAGCGGGTCGTCGAACGGGTGCACGAAGGTCAGGCCTTGCTCGTCGGCCAGCGCGAGCGCGCGTTCGCGCGCGTCGTCGAAGGTGTCGCCGTGCAGCACGACCTCGGCGCCGAAGCCGCGCGTGCGCTCCACCTTCACGGTGGGCGTGTGCTGCGGCATGACGATCACCGCGCGCAGGCCGAGCCGCCGCGCGTGGTGCGCCACGCCCTGCGCATGGTTGCCGGCCGAGGCGGCGATGACGCCCTTGATCGGCTGGCCGCTCTCGACGAGCGAGGCCAGCTTGTTCAGAGCGCCGCGCTCCTTGAACGAGGCCGTGAACTGCAGGTTCTCGAACTTGAGGAAGGTGCGCGCGCCGACGATCTGCCCGAGGGTCAGGCTCTCGACGCAGGGCGTGTCGAGCACCTGCCCGCGCAGCCGCGCCGCAGCGGCTTCGATGTCCGCGAACGTGACCGCTGGGGTCAAGCGGTGCCGCCGACGGTGAGCCGGTCGATGCGCAGCGTCGGCTGGCCCACGCCCACCGGCACGCTCTGGCCTTCCTTGCCGCAGACGCCCACGCCGGAATCGAGCTTCATGTCATTGCCGATCATCGACACGCGCGTCAGCGCGTCGGGGCCGTTGCCGATGAGGGTGGCGCCCTTCACCGGGTACTGGACCTTGCCGTTCTCCACCCAATAGGCCTCGCTGGCGCTGAAGACGAACTCCCCGCTCGTGATGTCGACCTGGCCGCCACCGAAGTTGGTGGCGTAGAGGCCGCGCTTGATGCTGGCGACGATCTCGTCGGGCGCCTTGTCGCCGCCGAGCATGTAGGTGTTGGTCATGCGCGGCATCGGCACGTGCGCGTAGCTCTCGCGGCGGCCGTTGCCGGTGGGCTTGACGCCCATCAGTCGCGCGTTGAGGCTGTCCTGGATGTAGCCCTTGAGGATGCCGTCCTCGATGAGCACGGTGCGCTGAGTGGCGTGGCCTTCGTCGTCGACGTTGAGCGAGCCGCGGCGGTCGGCGATGGTGCCGTCGTCGAGCACGGTGACGCCCTTGGCGGCGACGCGCTGGCCGACGCGGCCGCTGAAGGCGCTGCTGCCCTTGCGGTTGAAGTCGCCTTCGAGGCCGTGGCCCACGGCCTCGTGCAACAGCACGCCGGGCCAGCCCGGGCCCAGCACCACGGTCATGTCGCCCGCGGGCGCCGGCCGGCTCTCGAGGTTGGTGAGCGCGGCGTGCACGGCCTCGTCCACGTAGCGCTGCACCATCGCGTCCTGGAAGTAGCCGAGGCCGAAGCGGCCGCCGCCACCGCCGGACCCCATCTCGCGGCGGCCATCCTGCTCGGCGATGACGGTGACCGAGAGGCGCACGAGCGGCCGCACGTCGGCGGCGCGCGTGCCGTCGGCGCGCGCCACGAGCACCACGTCGTATTCGGCGGCGACCCCGGCCATCACCTGCACGATGCGCGGGTCCTTGGCCCGCGCGAGCTTCTCGACCTTCTCGAGCAGCGCCACCTTCTGCGCGCTGTCCAGCGTGGCGATCGGGTCGGTGGGTGAATAGAGCGCGCGGCTCGTGGCGACCTTGCGCGCCGCGCGACCCACCTTCACGCGCCGGCTCTGCCCCGCGGCGGCGATGGTGCGAACGGTGCGCGCGGCGTCCAAGAGCGACTCGACGCCGAGGTCGTCGCTGTAGGCGAACGCCGTCTTCTCGCCGGCCACGGCGCGCACGCCCACGCCCTGGTCGATGCTGAAGCTGCCGCTCTTGACGATGCCTTCCTCGAGGCTCCAGCCCTCGTGGCGCGTGGTCTGGAAGTACAGGTCGGCGTCGTCGACGCGGTGTTCGCCGATGGTGGCCAGCGCCCGAGCGAGCACGGCTTCGTCCAGGCCGAACGGCGCCAGCATCAGCTGCTCGGCGATGGCCAGGCGTTCGAGGGTGGGTTCGCGGCTGATCATGGCTGGGCGCAGCGTTTCGGTGAGGGGGCGCGGCATTCTAGGGAGCGGCCCCGTTCCGCACGGCCGGCGTGGGGCGCCGGCGCCGGGCCGGCCGGTAGCGGCAGGCAGGCAGGCAGCGGCAGGCCAGGGCAGGCAGCGGCAGGCAGCGGCCGAGGCTCCTGCGGGCAGCGGAGGTTTCGCGCTTCTTTACCGACGGGCGCGTCACCCACGTCGGCGTGACGGAGCCTTGAGGCGTTCTAATATGTGCAAAGCGCACATTTCATGCGCGACCTGCACGGAGCCTGAGCCTTTCAACCCTGGAGAGAAAGACCATGTCCATCATCGCCATGCATCGCTTCGCCGCCACGTTGACCCTCGCCGCCGTCGCCTCGCTCGCCTCGCTGGCGGCGCAGGCGCAGAGCCCTGCCCCGGCCGCTGCCGGGTCCGCCGCCGCCACGCCGCGCATCGACCAGCGGCAAGCCAACCAGGAGCGGCGCATCGACCAGGGCGTCGCCTCGGGCCAGCTGACCCGCCGCGAGACACGCCGGCTCGAAGCGCAGCAGGGCCGCATCGACCGCGTCGAAGACCGCGCGCGCGCCGACGGCAAGGTCACCGCCGGCGAGCGCGCCCACATCACGCGGATGCAGAACCGCGCCAGCGCCAACATCGCCGGCCAGAAGCACGACGCGCAGCGGCGCCCTCGCGCCGCCAGTGCGCCGGCGGCGGCCCGGTGAGGCGGCAAGCGCAGCGAACGAGAACGGCCGCGCTCGGCGCCGAGATCACTCGCGCCGATTGGCCAGCGCCCACGCGTAGAGCGCTTTGCGCGGCGCGCTGCTGATCTCGGCGGCGAGCGCGACCGCCTGCTTCAACGGCAACTCGCGCTGCAGCACGGCGAGGGCATGCTTGGCGGCGGCGGTCAGCTCGCCCTCGCTGCTGGCGGCGCCGCTGCCGCCGGGTGGCCGCGCATGCAGCACCAGCACGAACTCGCCGCGCTTGCGATGGGCGTCGCCGGCCAGCCACGCCGGCATGTCGGCCGCGGCCGCGGTCACGATCGATTCGAACTGCTTGGTGAGCTCGCGCGCCAGCGTCACGCGGCGCCCGGGCGCCTCGGCCGCCAGCTCGTCCACGAGCGCTTCGATGCGATGCGGCGCTTCGAACAGCACCAGCGGCGTCTCGTCGGCCAGCAGCGAGCGCAACCGCGAGCGCCGCTCGGCGCCCTTGGCCGGCAGGAAGCCGGCGAAGCGGAAGCCGGCGGCCGACGTTTCGCCGGCAGCGCTGAGCGCCGCCAGCGCACTGCTCGCCCCGGGCAGCGGCACCACGCGATGCCCGGCCGCGACCGCCGCGGCGACGAGCACGGCGCCGGGGTCGGAGACGGCCGGCGTGCCGGCGTCGCTGATGAAGGCCACCGACTCCCCGCGCGCCAGGCGATCGAGCACCGCGGCGCTGGCGCCGTGCTCGTTGTGCGCGTGCAGCGCAACGAGCGGCTTGCCGGCCAGGCCGAAGTGCGCCAGCAGCGCGCCGCCCACGCGCGTGTCCTCGCAGGCCACGGCGTCGACGCGCGCCAGCACATGCAGCGCGCGCAGCGTGATGTCGGCCAGGTTGCCGATCGGCGTGGCGACGACGTAGAGTGCACCGGGCTCGAAGCGCTGGTGGCCCGCCGCCGCGGCCGCGGCGCGCAGCAGCAAGGAGGGGTCGACGGTGGTGCTCGAGCGCAAAGGGCCTTCCTCGCCGCGGGCGGCGCCGCGCGCTGCTGCAACGCCGGCCCCGAAGAAGACGGCCGGCGATGCCGCCGAGGCGCACGCGCTGCGCTGGCTGCGCTCGCGCGGCCTGGAGCCGGTGGCGTGCAATTATCGGGTGGCCCGCGGGCGCTCGGCGCGCGGCGGCGAGGTCGACCTGATCCTGCGCGAACCCGACGGCACGCTGGTCTTCGTCGAAGTGCGTGCCCGCGCCGATGCGCGGCACGGCGGCGCGGCGGCCAGCGTCGGCCCGGCCAAGCAGCGCCGCATCGTCTTCGCCGCGCAGCATTTCCTCATGCGCCTGGCGTCGCCGCCACCGTGCCGCTTCGACGTGCTGGCGATCGAAGGCGAGAGCGTCGAATGGTTCAAGGGCGCGTTCGACGCCGCCTGAAGCGTCGGCCGCGCAGCGAGCGTTCGCTGCGCATTCGCGCTGCCGCGAACGACCGCCGTGTTACCTCGGAGAAACCGGGGCCGCGCACCCCCTGTCATATGATGCCCGGCCCATGCTCGAGCAGCGCATCCAGCAGCAGTTCTTCGAGAGCGCCGACCTGAAATACCAGTCGGCCGAAACGCTTGCGCGGCCCGTGGCCGACGCGGCGCAGGCGCTGCTGGGGGCCATCACCGGCGGCGGCAAGGTGCTGGTGTTCGCGGCGGGTCTGGGCTCGGCGCTGGCCCTTCATTTCCAGCGCCTGCTGCTGGGCCGCTACGAGCGCGAGCGGCTGCCGCTGCCGGCCGTGGCGCTGGGCACGCAGGCGGTGGAGCAGGTGCGCGCCCTCGGCCTGCCGGGCGACGTGCTGCTGCTGCTGGACAACGGCGAAGGCGAGAGCGCCCCGGTGATCAACGCCGCCCGCGGCAAGGACATGACGCTCGTGCTGCTGGCCGGCCGCGGCGCGCCGGAGCTGCGCGAGCTCCTCACCGAGAGCGACGTCCTGGTGGCCGTGCCGCACGAGCGCGGCGCCCGCGTCGCCGAGGTGCAGATGCTGGTGCTGCACTGCCTGTGCGACGCCATCGATTTCCAGCTCATGGGAGACCTCGAAGCGTGAACCGCATCCATACCCCCCTGCCCCAGTCGAGGCCGGCCTGCCGCGTGCGGGCGCGTCCGCGTGCGCTGCTGGCCGCCACGTCGCTGGCGGCCGCGGCCGTACTCTTGTCCGGCTGCGCGCCGCTGCTGCTGGGCGGCGCGTTCATCGGCACCGGCGTCGTCGTCACCGACCGACGCACCACCGGCATGCAGCTGGAGGACAAGACCATCGAGACCAAGGCCGAGTCGCGCGCCAAGGACCTGGCCACGCTCGGGCGCATCAACGTCACGAGCTACAACCGCACCGTGCTCATCACCGGCGAGGTGCCCGGCGAGACCGAACGGGCTGCGGTCGAGAAGGCCGTCACCAGCGTCGAGAACATCCGCGCCGTGGTCAACGAACTCGTCGTGGCACCCAACCTCACGATGTCGCAGCGCTCCAGCGATTCGCTGCTCGGCGCCAAGGTGAAGGCGCAGTTCGTCGACGCCAAGGACGTGGCTGCCAACGCCTACCGCGTCGTCGCCGAGCGCGGGGTGGTCTACCTCATGGGCCGCGTCACCGAGCGCGAGGCGACGCGCGCCGTCGAGATCGCGCGCGCCGTCTCCGGCGTCGTGAAGGTGGTGCGCGTGCTGGACATCATCAGCGAGGAAGAACTCGCGGCGATGAGCGGCGCGAAGAAGTAGCGACGCGCGGCGCGGCGCCGGCGCACCGGCAGCGCTGCCCGGCGCCGCTACTTCAGGCGCCGGATCAGGCTCGAGGTGTCGTGCCGGCTGCCGCCGGTCTGCTGCAGCTCGGCGTAGAACTGGTCGACGAGCGCCGTCACCGGCAACTGCGCGCCGTTGCGGCGCGCCTCGTCGAGCACGAGGCCGAGGTCCTTGCGCATCCAGTCGACCGCAAAGCCGAAGTCGAACCGGCCTTCGAGCATCGTCGTGCCGCGGTTGTCCATCTGCCAGCTCTGCGCCGCGCCCTTGCCGATGACCTGGAGCACGAGCGCCATGTCGAGCCCGGCGCGCCGGCCGAACGCGAGCGCCTCGGCCAGCCCCTGCACGAGGCCGGCGATGGCGACCTGGTTGACCATCTTCGCCAGCTGCCCGGCGCCGCTTTCGCCCACCCGCGTGACCGCGCGCGCGAAATTCATCGCCATCGGCTTCATCTGCTCGAACGGCTCGGCGTCGCCGCCGCACATCACCGTCAGCGCCCCGTTCACGGCGCCGGCCTGGCCGCCCGAGACCGGCGCGTCGACGAAGTGCAAGCCGCGCTGGCGCGCCAGCCCGTGCAGTTCGCGCGCCAGCGCCGCCGAGGCGGTGGTGTGGTCGACGAGCACCGCGCCTTCGCCCATGCCGGCGAAAGCGCCGTCGTCGGTGCGCACGCCGTTGCCGAGGTCGGTGCCGAGCACCACCGAGCGCACGTCGTCGTCGTTGCCGACGCAGGTGAAGACGACATCGGCGCCTTCGGCCGCCTCGCGCGGCGTCGGGGCGCTGCGGCCGCCGAACTCGGCCGCCCAGGCCTGGGCCCTGGCGGCCGTGCGGTTGTAGACGGTGACGCGGTGGCCGGCGCGCGCCAGGTGCCCGGCCATCGGGTAGCCCATCACCCCGAGGCCGACGAAGGCCAGGCGGCGCGAGATGACCGTGCCGTACTCGCGCGCGGTGGTGCCGGCGGGCATTCAGCGACCTCGCGGCAATGAACGCACGCTGCCGGCCTCAGACCACGCGCATGTGCTCGGTGCCCTCGGCGAGGTCGAGCTTGCGTGCGCGCTGGCTTTGCAGCTTGATCTGCAAGCGCAGGTCGTTGACGCTGTCGGCGTTGCGCAGCGCGTCGTCGTAGCTGATGGCGTGCTCCTCGTACAGCGTGAACAGGCTCTGGTCGAAGGTCTGCATGCCGTGCTCGCGGCTGCGCTTCATCAGCTCCTTGATCTCGGCCACCTCGCCCTTGAAGATGAGGTCGCTGACGAGCGGCGTGTTGAGCATGATCTCGACCGCCGCGATGCGGCCACGGCCGCTCTCACGCGGCAGAAGGCGCTGGCTGATCAGGCCCTTCAGGTTGAGCGAGAGGTCCATCAGCAGTTGCTGGCGCCGCTCCTCGGGGAAGAAGTTGATGATGCGGTCCAGCGCCTGATTGGCGCTGTTGGCGTGCAGCGTGGCCAGGCACAGGTGGCCGGTCTCGGCGAAGGCGACCGCATGGTCCATGGTCTCGCGGTCGCGGATCTCGCCCATCAGGATGACGTCAGGCGCCTGGCGCAGCGTGTTCTTCAGTGCG
>JAEUPF010000024.1 GCA_016790425.1 Rubrivivax sp. | reverse complement strand
GCCGGTGACCCGGCCCGCGGACCTCAAGGGCATGAAGATCCGCATGATGGGCAACCCCATCTTCGTCGAGACGATGAACGCGATGGGCGGCAACGGCGTCGCGATGGGCTTCAACGAGCTGTTCGGCGCGCTGCAGACCGGTGTCGTCGACGGGGCCGAGAACAACCCGCCGACGCTGCTGGCGCAGAACCACTACACGGTGAGCAAGGTGTACAGCCTCACCGGGCACCTCATCATTCCCGAGATCTTCGTCTTCTCGCGCCGCACCTGGGACACGCTGTCGGCCGAGGACCAGGCGCTGGTGCGCAAGCTCTCGCGCGAGGCGCAGATGGAGCAGCGCCAGCTCTGGGACGCCTACGTCGGCGACGCCACCGCCAAGCTCAAGGCCGCCGGCGTGCAGTTCGTCGAGGCCGACAAGGCCGCCTTCTACGCCGCCACGAAGCCGATCCGCGACAAGTACGGCAGCAAGTACGCGGCGCTGTTGAAGCGCATCGAGGACACCAAGTAGCCCGGCGGCCGCGACGCGCCGGGAGAGCGACGGGAGGGCCCCCGCCGGTGAACGCCAGGCAGCGCTACGCGCAGGCGATGGAGTGGACCTACCTCGGCTGCATCGGCTTGTCCGGCGCGGCGCTGGTGGTCATCACGCTGATCATCCCGCTCGGGGTGTTCATGCGCTACGCGATGGCCAGCCCGCTGTCGTGGCCCGAGCCGGCGTCGATCGTGATGATGGTGATGTTCTCGTTCATCGGCGGCGCCGCGGTGTACCGCGCCAACGTGCACATCGCGGTCGAGGCGCTGCTCAACGCCGTCGGGCCGCGCTCGCGCCGCTGGATGCTGTGGGGGGTGAACCTGTGCATGGGCCTCACGGCGGCGTTCATGCTCGGCTACGGTGCCCACCTATGCCAGGTGACGTGGTACCAGACGCTGGCGGAGTTTCCCGGGCTCAAGCAGGGCATCGTCTACCTGCCGATTCCCATCGCCGGGTTGCTGACGCTGCTGTTCCTGCTCGAGCGCGTGTGGGTCGGGCCGCCGCCGCCGACGTCGATCATGTTCAGCGACCAGGCCACCGACCTGGAGTGAAGAGCCCGCCGATGGACGCCTGATGGACGCCCTGATCCTGCTCGGCTCGTTCACGCTCCTTTGCGCGTTAGGCGTGCCGGTGGCGTATGCGCTGGGGCTGGCGGCGCTGGTGGCGGCGCTGTGGGTGGACATCCCGCTCGAAGCGGTGATCCTCAAGATCTCCGACGGCACCGACGACTTCGCGCTGCTGGCGATTCCGTTCTTCGTTCTCGCCGGCGCCATCATGGCCGAAGGCGGCATGGCCGAGCGGCTGATCAACCTGGCGCGCGTCTTCGTCGGCGCCATCCGCGGCGGGCTGGCGCTGGTGAACATCCTCGCCAGCAGCCTGTTCGGCTGCATCTCGGGCTCTTCGGTGGCCGACACCGCCTCGATCGGCTCGGTGATGATCCCGCAGATGGTGAAGGCCGGCTACCCGCGCATCTTCGCCACCAACGTCACCATCTGCGGCTCGGTGCAGGCGCTCCTGATCCCGCCTTCGCACAACGCAGTCATCTACTCGCTCGCCGCCGGCGGCACCATCTCGGTGGCGCACCTGTTCCTGGCAGGCATCTTCCCGGGGCTCCTGTTCGGCCTGTGCCTGATCTTCCTCGTGCTGTGGACGGCGCGGCGCAAGGACATGCCCAAGGGCGAGCCGATCGCCCTGAGCGAGGTGCCGCGCATCGTGCGCCAGGCGCTGTGGGGCCTCATCACCATCTTCATCATCATGGGCGGCATCCTCTCGGGCGTGTTCACGCCCACCGAGAGCGCCGCGGTGGCGTGCGTGTACGCCTTCCTCGTCACCTTCCTCGTCTATCGCGACTACAAGTGGCGCGACCTGCCGCACCTGGTGCACCGCGTCGTCAAGACGGTGGCGATGGTGATGATGCTGATCGGCTTCTCGGTGGCCTTCGGCTACATGATGGCCATCCTGCAGGTGCCGGCGAAGATCACGCAGGCGTTCCTCGCGATCTCGACCGACAAGTATGTCTTCCTGCTGCTGGTCAACATCCTGCTGCTGCTGCTGGGCACGTTCATGGACGTGGCGCCGATGCTGCTGATCTGCACGCCGATCTTCCTGCCGGTGATCCGCACGCTGGGCATCGACCCGGTGCACTTCGGCATGATCATGATCACCAACCTCGGTATCGGCCTCATCACGCCGCCCGTGGGGCCGACGCTGTTCGTCGGCTGCGCCATCGGCAAGGTGACGATGGAGCAGGTGAGCAAGGAACTGTGGCCGTTCTACGGCGCGATGTGCATGGCGCTCTTGCTGATCACCTACGTGCCGGCGATCTCGCTGTGGCTGCCGGGGTTGATGAAGTAGCACCGGTTCCCGCGGCTGGCCGGCCGACGGGAAGCAGGCAGCGGCACGATGCCGATCACGATCTTCCTCACCTTCGACCCGGCCGCGCGGGCGCTGTACTACGGCGACAAGGCGCTGGCCGCCCTGCGTGCGCTGGGTGAAGTGCGCTTGCATGAAAGCCCGCAAGCGCTCGACGGCGCCGCGCTGGCGGAAGCGGCGCGCGGCTGCCACGCCATCGTTAGCGACCGGCGCACCGCGGCGAGCGAAGAATTCTTCGCCGCCTGCGGGCCCGAGCTGGCGGTGTTCCTGCGCTGCGCGGTCGACATCCGCAACATCGACGTCGATGCAGCCAGCGCCCGCGGCGTTCTGGTTACGCAGGCGAGCGCCGGCTTCGCCAACGCCGTGGCCGAGTGGGTGGTCGGCGCGCTCATCGATCTGTCGCGCGGCTTCAGCGAGGCGGTGCTGTCGTACCGCGCCGGAACGCGGCCGCGCGTGGCGATGGGGCGCGAGCTGCGCGGCTCGACCATCGGCATCGTCGGCTACGGGCGCATCGGCCGGCGCGTGGCCGAGCTGGCGCAGGCGTTCGGCATGCGCGTTCTCGTCGCCGACCCGTTGCTGGAGGTTCCCGGCGCCGCCGGGGCGGGCGCGCAGCGCGCGATCGAGCCGGCGAGCATCGAAGACCTGCTCGCCGCGGCCGACCACGTCGTGTGCCTGGCGCCGGCCCTGCCCGAAACCGAGAACCTCTTCGACGCGCGCCGCTTCGCGCAGATGAAGCCAGGCTCGGTGTTCGTCAATGCCGCACGCGGCAACCTCGTCGACGAGGCGGCGCTGGTCGAGGCGCTGGAGAGCGGCCACCTTGCCGGCTGCGCGCTCGACGTCGGCCGTGCTCCCGACCAGATGCCCAGCCCCGCGCTCGCCGCGCATCCGCTCGTCATCGCCACGCCGCACATCGGCGGCCTGACACCGGCGGCGGTGGAGCACCAGGCCCTGGAGACCGTGGCCCAGCTCGCCGAGCTGCTGCGTGGCGGCATGCCACGAGGCGCCGTCAACCCGCAACGCGCCAGCCGGCTCGCGGCGCTGCGCACCGTGTGAGGAACACCGCGATGAATGAACCCTTCACGCCCAACCACCGCCTGCCCGACCCGAGCATCGAGGTGCTCGACGAGCGCTTCCTGGCGCTGCGGCTGCTCTCGGGCACCGTCGAGCGCCTGGCCACCGGCTTCTACTGGGCCGAAGGGCCGGTGTGGTTCGGCGACGGCCGCTATCTGCTGTTCAGCGACATCCCGAACAACCGCATCGTGCGCTGGGACGAGACGAACGGTGCCCTCTCCGACTTCCGCGCCCCGAGCAACCACGCCAACGGGTTGTGCCGCGACACCGCCGGCCGCCTGCTCGCCTGCGAACACGGCACGCGCCGTGTCACGCGCACCGAGTACGACGGCCGCATCACCGTGCTGGCCGAGCGCTACAAGGGCAAGCGGCTCAATTCACCGAACGACATCGTCTGCCAGACGACCGGCGACGGCAAAGGCGCGATCTGGTTCACCGACCCGCCGTTCGGCATCCTCGGCTGGTGGGAAGGCGAGCCGGCCGAGCCCGAGCTGCCGCACGGCGTCTACCGCATCGACCCGATGACGGGCGAGCTCACCTGCGTCGCCGACGACCTCGCCGGCTCCAACGGCCTGGCCTTCAGCCCCGACGAAAAGACGTTGTACGTCGTCGAGAGCCGCGCCAGGCCGCACCGCCTGATCTGGGCCTACGACGTGGCTGGCGACAAGCTCGTCAACAAGCGCCTGTTCGTCAGCGCCGAAGGCCCCGGCGCCTACGACGGCTTCGCGGTCGACGTGCTCGGCAACCTCTGGTGCGGCCTGGGCAGCGACGGCTCGCTCGCCGCGAAGCCCGAGCAGCTCGACGGCGTGCGCGTCTACGACCCGCAAGGGCGGGCACTGGCGCACATCCACCTGCCCGAGCGCTGCGCCAACGTGTGTTTCGGCGGGCCGAAGCGCAACCGGCTCTTCATGGCCGCGAGCCACTCGCTGTACGCGCTGTACGTCAACACCCGCGGGGCCGCGTGAGCACCGCGGCACCGCCACCGCCGTGCGGCGCGCCGCCTACCTCGCCGCTGCCTTCTTCGCTGGTGCCTTCTTCGCTGGTGCCTTCTTCGCTGGTGCCTTCTTCGCCGCGCGCCTGGACCGGTTCAGCGCCGCCGCGGCGCGCACCAGATCCTTCAGCGCCTTCGCGTCGACCTTGTCCCCGTCGCGGAAGTCGATCGCGCGGCGAACGTTGCCTTCGAGGCTGGCGTTGAAGAGGCGCGCCGGGTCGGGCAACGATGCGCCCTTGGCGAACGTCATCTTGACGACGCTCTTGTAGACCTCGCCGGTGGTGATGATGCCGTCGGCGGACCACACGGGCGTGTCCCACTTCCACTCCTCCACCACGCCGGCGTCGGCGGCGAGCACCACGGCGCGCAGGCGGGCGAGCATCGGGCCGCGCCAGTCCGCAAGCGCGGCGATCTTGGCGTCGATCAGCGCGGACGGCGCAGCGGCCGCGCCCGCTTCCGCTTCGCTCTTCTTCATCGGCCGGCCTTTCGCGTTGCCGACTTCGCCGCTGCACCCGAACCGGCGATGGAAGCGTTGCCGCCGCTCCAGCCGGGCAGCGCGGCGGCCTGGCGGATCCAGTCGCTCATTTGCGCTTCGTCGAGGTCGCCCTCGTGCACGTCGACCCAGCGCGCCTCGGGCTGCTGGCCGCCCGGCGGCACCGGCTTCAGTGCCGCGCCGTTGAAGAACGTCACCTTGACGAAGCGCGTGAAGACGTGGAACGAGAGGAACCAGCCGCGGCCTTCGTCGGCGGGGCCGTAGAAGGGCGAGTTCCACTTCACCGCCTTGCGCGCGCCCGGCACGTGCCGCGCGACGAGCGCATCGATCCGCTGCCCGACCGCGCGCTTCCACCCGGGCATCGCGGCGATGTACGCCTGCACGGGCCCGTCGCCTTCGCCCTTGGCGACCTGCGGGTTGCCGCCGGCGAGCAGCCGCACCGTCTTCGACACGGCCGTGGTCACCCGCGGCCTAACTGTCGACCCTCACGTTCCCGTCCTTCACAACCTTGCCCCACTTGGCGATCTCGCCGCGGATGAAGGAGGCGAACTTCTCCTGCGTGCCGCCGCCGTCCTCGGCGCCGTAGGTGTCCATCCGCTCCTGCACGTCGGGCATCGCGAGGATGGTGTTGACGTCGCGGTTGATCCTGGCCGCGATCGCCGCCGGCAGCTTCCCCGGCCCGACGAGGCCGTACCAGGTGGTCGCCTCGAAGCCGGGGTAGCCGAGTTCCTGCATCGTCGGCACGTTGGGGTGGCCCTTGGCGCGCTTGCCGCGCGTCTGCGCGATCGCCGTCACCTTGCCGCTCTTCACGTGCGGCGTCGCAGCGGTCATGGTGTCGAAGCTGTACTGGATCTGGCCGCCCATCAGGTCGGTGAGCAGCGGGCCGCTGCCCTTGTACGGCACGTGGATCACGTCGATGCCCGCGGCGAGCTTGAACATCTCCAGCGCCAGGTGCTGCGCCGAGCCGGCGCCGGCCGAGCCGAAGCTCACCTTGCCCGGAGCCGCCTTGCACGCGGCGACGATCTCGGGCACGGTGAGCGCCTTCTGGCCCGGGTGCGCGATGAGCAGGTTGGGCGTCACGCCCACCATCACGATCGGCACGAAATCGCGCTCGACGTCGTAGCGCAGCTTGGGCTGCAGCACCGGGCCGAGCGCATGGCTGTTGATGTGCGCCATCAGCAGCACGCTGCCGTCGCTCGGCTGCTGCGCGGTGTACTCGGCGGCCAGCACGCCGGCCACGCCGGCCTTGGTTTCCACGAGCACCTGCTGCTTCCACATCTCGGTGAGCTTGGTGGCCAGCACGCGCGCCAGCGCATCGGTGCCGCCGCCGGGCGGGAAGCCGACGACGATGCGCACCGGGCCCGTGGGCCAGTCGGCCTGCGCGAACGCGAAGCGCGGCCAGGCCAGCGTGGCGGCGCTGGCGGCGCCGGTGGCGGCAGCCTGGCAGAAGAGGCGTCGTTGCATGCGTGTGTCTCCGTCTTCGTGTTGCCGCGGCCGCGGAGGAGCGAGCCCGCGAAAGAACGAGGGGCCTCAGGCGGCCCGCTGCAGCGGCTTGGGCGCCGCGTGGCTGGCGAAGTGTTCCATCGCCGCGGCCACGCCGCTGCCGGCCAGCTTCATCCCTGCGAGCTTCATGCCCATCTCGCAACCGGCGAGCGTGGCCAGCAGCGTCAGGTCGTTGCTGTCGCCCAGGTGCCCGATGCGGAACATGCGCCCCTTCACCTTGCCCAGCCCCGTGCCGAGCGAGAGGTCGAAGCGCTCGTGGATCAGCCGCCGCAGCGCGTCGGCATCCAACCCCGGCGGCGTGATGACGCCGGTGAGCACCGGCGAGTACACCGAGGCATCGGCGCACTGGATCGGCAGGCCCCACGCGTTCACCGCCGCGCGCACGCCGGCCGCCCAGCGCCGGTGCCGCGCGAACACCTGCGGCAGCCCCTCGGCGGCCAGCATGTCGAGCGACTCCGACAAGCCGTACAGCAGGTTCGTGTTCGGCGTGTACGGCCAGTAGCCGTCCTGGTTCATCGCCACGATCTCGTCCCACGCGAAGTACGAGCGCGGCAGCTTCGCGCTCCTGGCGGCCTCGAGCGCACGCGGCGAGATGGCGTTGAAGCCGATGCCCGGGGGCAGCATCAGCCCCTTCTGCGAACCGCTGACGGTGACGTCGACGCCCCACTCGTCGTGGCGGTAGTCGGCGCTGGCCAGCCCCGAGATCGTGTCGACCATGAACAGCGCCGGGTGCCCGGCGGCGTCGATGGCGCGGCGCACGGCGGCGATGTCGGAAGTGACGCCGGTGGAGGTCTCGTTGTGCACCACGCACAGGGCCTTGATCGCGTGCGACGTGTCCTCGCGCAGGCGCTTCTCGATCAGCGCGGCATCGACACCGCGCCGCCAGCCGGGCGCCGCCGGCAGCTGCTCGTCGCTGCCTTGCCAGGCCAGCACCTCGGTTTGCAGGCCGAGCCGCTGCGCCAGCTTCGCCCACAGCGAAGCGAAGTGCCCGGTCTCGAACATCAGCACGCGGTCGCCCGCCGACAGCGTGTTGACGAGCGCCGCCTCCCAGGCGCCGGTGCCCGAAGACGGGTAGACGATCACCGGGTGCCGCGTCTTGAACACCTCGCGCAGGCCGGCCAGCACCTTCAGCCCGAGCGCCCCGAACTCGGGCCCGCGGTGGTCGATGGTGGGCAGGCTCATCGCCCGCAGGATGCGGTCGGGCACCGGGCTCGGCCCGGGAATCTGCAGGAAGTGGCGGCCGGTGGGGTGGATGTCGAGTTGCAGCATGGGGGGAGCGGGCAGGAACACAGTGGCGCAGCGCACCGCGTCGGCGCCATCTTTGCACCGGCCGCCGCGCGCGGTGGCAAGCGTTTTCCCTCTCGGGTGCGCCGAAGGGCCCTGCGGCGCAGCGAGCGAGGCATCATCCGCATCGTGACGAAAAACCCTGGCCCGGGCACCACTGCTGCGCTGGAGGGCAGCATCGCCGAAGCGCACGCCGCGCTGGCCAAGGCGCTGCGCGCGAACACGCGAGGCGAAGTGCTCTTCGATGCCGCTGCACGCGGCCGCTATGCCACCGACGCCTCGATCTACCAGATCATGCCGGTGGGCGTGTTCGTGCCGACCAGCGACGAGGACGTCGCCACCGCCTTGCAGATCGCTCGCGAGGCTGGCGTGCCGGTGCTGCCGCGCGGCGCCGGCACCAGCCAGTGCGGGCAGACCACCGGCGCCGCGCTCGTCATCGACAGCAGCAAGCACCTGCGCAACCTGATCGAGATCGACGCCGCCAATGGCCGCGCCGTGGTGCAACCGGGGCTCGTCCTCGATGCGCTGAACGCCGCGCTGAAGCCGCATGGCCTGTGGTACCCGGTGGACGTCTCGACCAGCGCCCAGGCGACGCTCGGCGGCATGGCCGGCAACAACAGTTGCGGCAGCCGCTCCATCGCCTACGGCAACATGGTGCACAACGTGGCCGGCGCCAGTGCGTGGCTGGCCGATGGCACGCTCGCCGACTTCGGCCCGTTGGCACAGCTGTCCGGCCGCGCCGCCGAGATCGCCGCCTTCGTGCGCGCCCTCGCCGAGCAGCATGCCGGCGAGATCGAAGCGCGCTGGCCGAAGGTGCTGCGCCGCGTCGGCGGCTACAACCTCGACATCTTCCGCAGCCAGAGCGAGCGGCCGTACACCCGCGACGGCAGCGTCAACCTCGCGCACCTGCTCGTCGGCAGCGAGGGCACGCTGGCGCTCACCAGGAGCCTGACGCTGCAGCTCGCCGAGCTGCCGCGCCAGCGCGTGCTGGGCGTCGTCAACTTCGCCACCTTCCGCGCGGCGATGGAAGCGGCGCAGCACATCGTGACGCTCGGCCCCACGGCGGTGGAGCTGGTCGATCGCATCATGATCGAGCTGGCGCTGGCGAACCCGGCGTTCAAGCCGGTGATGGAGACCGCGCTCATCGGCCGGCCGGCGGCCATCCTGCTGGTGGAGTTCGCCGGCGCGGACCGCGGCGCGCTGGTCGCGCAGCTCGACCGACTCGTTCAGCTCGCCGGCGACAAGCTCGCACTCACCGACCCCGCCGCGGGCGGTGTCGTGCGCATGGAGAACGAAGCGCCCCAGAAGGCGCTGTGGGAAGTGCGCAAGGCGGGCCTCAACATCATGATGAGCCTCAAGGGCGACGGCAAGCCGGTGAGCTTCATCGAGGACTGCGCCGTGCCGCTGGCGCACCTGGCGGACTACACCGACGCGCTGACCGAGGTGTTCGCGCGCCACGGCACGCACGGCACCTGGTACGCGCATGCTTCGGTGGGCACGCTGCACGTGCGGCCGATCCTCGACATGCGGCAGGACGGCCGCAACGGCGAGATGGGCGGCGCCGCCCGCATGCGCGCCATCGCCGAGGAAGCCAGCGCCCTCGTGCGCCGGTTCAAGGGCGCCTACAGCGGCGAGCACGGCGACGGCCTGTGTCGCGGCGAGTGGATCGAGTGGCAGTTCGGCCCGCAGCTGAACCACGCCTTCCGCGCCATCAAGCAGCACCTGGACCCCGGCAACCTCTTCAACCCCGGCAAGATCGTCGACCCGCCGCGGATGGACGACGCGGCGCTGTTGCGCTTCCCGCCGCCCTCGGCGCCGCACCCTTACCGCCGCATCGAACTGAAGCCGGCGCTCGACTGGTCGGCCTGGAACGTGCAGAACGACCCCGTCACCGAGGCGCTGAGCGCCCCGGGCACGGGTGGCGACACGACCGGCGGCTTCGCGATGGCCGTGGAGATGTGCAACAACAACGGCCACTGCCGCAAGTTCGACGCCGGCACGATGTGCCCGAGCTTTCGCGCCACGCGCGACGAGCAGCACGGCACGCGAGGGCGCGCCAACACGCTGCGGCTGGCGCTGTCGGGCCAGCTCGGTGCCGAAGCGCTCACGGGCGATGCGGTGGCCGAGGCGCTGGAGCTGTGCGTCGCCTGCAAGGGCTGCAAGCGCGAATGCCCCACCGGCGTGGACATGGCGCGCATGAAGATCGAGGTGGCGGCGCAGCGACGCGCCAGGCGCGGCAGCACGCTGAAGGAGCGGCTGATCGCGGCCTTGCCCGAGTACGGCCACCGCGCCAGCCGCTGGCCCTGGCTGGCCAACCTGCGCGACACGTTGCCGGGCGCGGCGAAGCTCTCCGAGCGCTGGCTTGGCCTGGCGGCCGCGCGCAAGCTGCCGCGCTGGCGCCGCGACACGTTCTGGCGCAGGCTCGACGCCGCAGGCAACGCGGGCAACGCCGCCGCGGCGGGCGCGCCAGGCACCGCGGCCACCGCGCGCGCCGTCGCCACCCGCACGGGCACGGCCGGCGAACCGCTGTTCGCCAGCGCCGAAGCGACGCTCGCCGCGGCGCGCGCGGGGCAAGGCGCCGGCAAGGCCGCCGTGCTCTTCGTCGACACGTTCAACGGCTTGTTCGAGACCGAGAACGCGTTCGCCGCCGCGAAGGTGCTGCGCGCCGCCGGCTACGCACTGCACACGGTGAGGAAGGGCGGAAGGAACGCCGCCGAGGGCCACCACTGCTGCGGCCGCACCTGGCTGACCACCGGCATGGTCGACGAAGCGCGCGCGCGCCTGGGCGCGCTGGTCGACGCGCTGCACCCGTTCGCCGAAGCCGGCATCGCCATCGTCGGCCTGGAGCCCTCGTGCCTGTACACGCTGCGCGACGAGGCGCTCGTGCTCGGCCTGGGGGCGCGCGCCGAGACGGTGGCACGGCAGGCGCTGATGTTCGAGGAGTTCGTCGCTCGCGAGGCGAAGGCCGGGCGCTTCGCACTGCCGGGCCTGCGGCCCCTCGGAGCCGCCGAGTTGTCGACCGCGCCGCCGGGGTCAGCCGCGGCGCCGCTGCTCGTGCACGGCCACTGCCACCAGAAGGCGTTCGGCGCGATGAGCCCGGTCCTCGACGTGCTGCGCCTGATTCCGGGCGCGAAGCCCGAATTGATCGAAAGCTCGTGCTGCGGCATGGCCGGCCCGTTCGGCTACGAAGCGAAGCACCAGGCGGTGTCGATGCAGATGGCCCAGGCGTCGCTGCTGCCGGCGCTGCGCAAGGCGCCCGGGGCTTGCGTCGTTGCCGACGGCACGAGCTGCCGGCAGCAGATCGCGCACGGCGGCGGACGCGAAGCCGTGCACGTGGCAAGGTTGCTCGCGTCGCTGCTGCCCGAGGCGGCGTGAACGAGGCGAACATCGCGCCTTTCGGGCACGAGGAGAACCGCATGTCGAAGACGCCGCGCACCGCGCTCAGGAATCTCGCCGCGATGCTCCCGCTCGCCGCCGCGTGCAGCGCCATGCCGGCGCTGGCGGCGCTGAATCCCGGCGACAAGGCACCCGCCTTCAGCGCCGAAGCCGCGCTCGGCGGCAAGAGCTTCCGCTTCCAGCTCGCCGAGGCGCTGGCGCGCGGGCCGGTGGTGCTGTACTTCTATCCGAAGGCGTTCACCAGCGGCTGCACCTACGAGGCGCACCAGTTCGCCGAAGCCACCGAACGCTTCGCGGCGCTCGGCGCCACCGTCATCGGCGTTTCCAACGACGACATCGAGACGCTGAAGCGCTTCTCGGTGGAAGCGTGCCGCAACAAGTTCGCCGTGGCCGCCGACGACAAGGCGCAAGTGATCCGCGCCTACGACGCGCAAGTGGCCTGGGGGCTGAACATGGCCGGCCGCATCTCCTACGTCATCGCCCGCGACGGCACCATCGCCTACGCCTTCCGCGACTCGAACCCCGACGGGCATGTGGCGAACACGCTGAAGGTCGTCGAGCGGCTGGCGGGCGAGCGCAAGGGTGGCGCAGCCGCCAAACCGTAAGCCGCACCGCGGCGACGCCGTCCTGCGCGGGAGCGCTTCCTCAGCCGTCGCGCGGCTGCCGCCCCGTGACCGGATAGACCGGGTCGGTGTAGCCGAAGGTCGAAGCGTGCCCCGGCGGCACGCGCGCGTCGACCCACGCTTCGTCTGCCGGGCCGACCTTCACGTCGAGCGCCGCGAGGTAGTCGCGCCACTGCGCCAGCGTGCGCGGCCCGCCGATGACGCCGCTGACGAGGCGGTTGGCCAGCACCCAGGCGATCGCCAGCGGCGTCGGGCTGACGCCGCGCGCCTCGGCCAGCGCCTTGAACTCCTGCGCCAGGCGCAGCGACTCGGGCCGCCACTCGGTCTGCAGCAGCCGCTTGTCGCTGCGCGCGGCGCGGCTGTCGGCCGGCGGCGCAGCCCCGCCAGCGCCGTACTTGCCGCTGAGCACGCCGCGCGCCAGCGGGCTGTAGCAGACGACGCCCAGGCCGTGGTGCGCGCAGGCGGGCAGCAGCTCGGCCTCGACGCCGCGCGTCACCAGGCTGTAGGGCGGCTGGCAGGCCACCGGCGCCGGCACGGCCAGGCGCCGCGCCGTTTCGACGAAGGTCGCCACGCGCCAGGCGCGGAAGTTCGACAAGCCCCAGTAGAGGATACGGCCGCGCTCGACGAGCCGCGCCATCGTGGTGACCGTCTCTTCGACCGGCGTCGTCGCGTCGTCGCGGTGCAGGTAGTACAGGTCGATCACGTCGGTGTTCAGCCGCGCGAGGCTGGCCTCGACGGCGCGCGTCAGCCAGCGCCGCGAGGTGCCGCGGTCGTTGGGGTCGCTGCCGATCGGGTTGGCGGCCTTGCTGGCGATGAGCCAGCGCTCGCGGTCGGCCTTCACCAGCCGTCCGACGATGCGCTCGCTCTCGCCGCCGGTGTAGATGTCGGCCGTGTCGAGCGCATGGAGACCGCGCTCGCGCGTGGCCGCCAGCAGCGAAGCCGCCTCGGCCTCGCTCGTCTGCTCGCCGAACAGCATCGTGCCCAGCCACAGCGGCGGCACCTTGAGGCCGCTCGCGCCGAGCGGCCGGTACACCGGGCTTGTCGCAGCCGAAGGCGTGTTCATCGTGGGTGGTCCTTTGTGCGGTCCTTGGCGCGGTTCTTCGCGCGGTTCTTCGGGGTGCGGGAAATGGTCCGGGAGCTGGTGCGGGAGCGGGTGCGGGAGCCGGTGGAATCGGTGCGGGAGCCGGTGGAATCGGTGCGGGAACCGGTGGAACCGCTGCGGGAACCGGTGGAACCGGTGGAACCGGTGCGGGAACCGGTGCCGGAAACGGCGGACCCCGGCGCTCTTGCACCGGCCAGCACTTCGGCCACCGTCGCCTCCAGCTGCGCGCGCAGCCAGCGCATTACCGGGTCGGCCTGGTAGCGCAGGTGCCACACCGCGTACATCCGCAGTGGCGGTGCGGCGAACGGCAGTTCGGCGCTGGCCAGGCCGCGCAGCGCGCCTTCAGCGAGCAACGACGGCGCCGTGGCGAGCCAGGCACCGCCACGCACCAGCGAAGCGAGCGCCGCCATGCCGGGCACGGTGGCAACGATGCGCCGCTGCAGGCCTTCGCCGAGCAGCCATTCGTCGAAGTGCAGGCCGCGGCGGTCGTCGTAGAGCACGCTCACGTGCTCGGCGGCGAGCCACTCGTCGAGGCTGGCCGGCGCGCGCCGGTGTGCGGCGTCGAAGAAGACGACGTAGCGGTCGTCGAAGAGGCGCTTTTGCACGATGTCGCTGCCCTGCGGCGGGCGCGGCGTGACGACAAGGTCGCACAGCTCGTCGCGCAGCATCGCCGGCAGCGGCGCGTCGGAGGAGATGACGCGCAGCGTCACGCCCGGCGCCGCGGCGCGCAGCCGCCGCAGCAGCGAGGGCAGCAGCAGGTCGCGCTGCAGGTCGTTGGCGGCGATCGTGAACGTCTCTTCCAACCGCGCCGGCTCGAAGCCTTCGGCCAGGCCGAAGGCGCGCAGGTCGTCCACCAGCCGCCGCGCCCGCGGCGCCAGCACCTGCGCCAGCGCGGTGGGCGCGATGCCGCGCCCGTTCTTGACGAACAGCTCGTCGCCGGTGATGCGGCGCAGGCGCGCCAGGCCGTGGCTCACGGCCGACTGCGTCACCGCCAGGCGCTCGGCGGCGCGCGTCACCGAGCCTTCCTCCAGCACCGCCAGCAGCAGGTGCAGCAGGTGGCCGTCGAGGTCCAGCGGATCGAGGTAGGCCGCAGCGGCGCCGGCGCCTGATCGATCGACTTCCTTCATGGGTGGCATGAGTATCGGCGCCTTTTTCGCCGCAGGGCCAGCCCCGAAACTGGCCGGGCATGCGCGCCGGCCCCGGCGCAGACCCAGCACCCCAAGGAGACGAGCCCATGAGCCAGCCCGCCGCCCTCGAGATCCCGGGCACCACGCTCTTCGACAGCCGTCAGGCGATGAAAGGCTATGCGCTGAACAAGATGTGCTACTCGTTCAACGCCGCCGCCTGCCGCGACGAGTTCAAGGCCGACGAGGACGCCTACTGCGCCAAGTACGGCCTCAACGACGAACAGCGCAAGGCCATCCGCACGCGCGACGTGCTCGGCCTGCTGGCCGCCGGCGGCAACGTGTACTACCTGGCCAAGTTCGCCGGCATCCTGGGCCTGGACGTGCAGGACCTGGGCGCCGCCCAGACCGGCATGACCAAGGAAGAGTTCAAGGCCAGGCTGCTGGCGCAGCGTTGAGCCGGCGCGCCCGCCAGCCAGGCTGAAGAACGAACATCGGAGAGACACACACCATGGCCAGGATCATCGGCTCGCTTGCCACCTCGCACGTGCCGGCCATCGGCCGCGCCATCGCCAAGAACCTGCAGTCCGACCCGTACTGGAAGCCGTTCTTCGACGGCTTTCCGCCGGTCCACCGCTGGCTGGCCGACAAGAGGCCCGACGTCGTCGTCGCCTTCTACAACGACCACGGGCTGAACTTCTTCCTCGACAAGATGCCCACCTTCGCGGTGGGCGCGGCGCCCGAATACCGCAACGCCGACGAGGGTTGGGGCATTCCGCAGCTGGCGCCCATTGCCGGCGAGCAGAAGCTCGCCTGGCACATCATCGAGCAGCTCGTCGGCCGCGACTTCGACCTCACCACGTGCCAGGAGATGGTGGTCGACCACGCGCTGTCGCTGCCGATGGCGCTGCTGTGGCCCGACCAGAAGTGGCCCGTGCGCATCGTGCCCATCGCCATCAACACGGTGCAGTTCCCGCTGCCCAGCGCCAGGCGCTGCTACGCGCTCGGCGAAGCGGTGGGCGAGGCGGTCCGCTCGTGGCCGGGCGACGAGCGCGTGCTGATCATGGGCACCGGCGGCCTGTCGCACCAGCTCGACGGCCAGCGCGCCGGCTTCATCAACAAGGCCTTCGACCTCCAGTTCATGGACAGCCTGGAGCGCGACCCGCGCTGGGCCACGCAGTACAGCGTGCCCGAGCTGGTGGAGAAGACCGGCACGCAGGGCGTGGAGCTGCTGATGTGGCTGGCCGCGCGCGCGGCGCTCGGCGCCGGCCCGGTGAAGCGGGTGCAGCGCAACTACCACATCCCGATCTCGAACACGGCTTCCGGGCTGCTGGTGCTCGAACAGGCCTGAGGGGGCCGAGCGGCCCCGGTCCTGCTCGCGCTTCCGCTCCCGGCCACGCTGCGCGGCGTGCCGCCGCTGGCGGCATTGCGCGCGTGAACGCGAAGGGCGCGGCCGAGGCCGCGCCCGTTGTCCATTTCCGAAGCGGTGCGGCGCTGCGGCGCACCTTCACTTCGGCGTGTAGCCGGGCGTGAACACCTTCAGCGCCGGCAGGATCGTCACCTTCGGCTCGCTGCGGATGCCCACCTTCTGCACGCCGGGCATCAGGCGATCGGCGACGAACTTCTGGAAGGCCTCGGCGCTTTCCCACACATCGGTGATGCGCAGGCCGCGCTCGTCGGCGGCGGCCACGTGGAACAGGCCGCCGGCGGGCACCTTGCGCTCGAAATCGACGACCTCGCACACCGCCTCGTACTGCTGGCGGGTGACTCCGTCCCATTCCATGAACATGACGACGGGCATGGCGGTGCTCCTTCCGGTGGCCGGGTGAAGTGGGTGGCGGGTGGCGCGACGGCCCCGCCGGTGCGGTACCGGACGGGGTGAGTGGAGTACGGCGGCGCGCGCCGTCCGGATGCAGCCTCGGGCCGGATGCGGCCGGCGGTCCGCCCGCGACCGCCGCGCCGGCGCGACCGGGACAAGCCCTCACCCGCGGCACCGGGGCGCTCCCGTATCCTGCGCCGCACGCCGACCGCGCCCGCGGGCGGGGGCAACGAAGGGGTTCCAGGATGCGCACGACATGCAGCCCGATCACGCCGGCCACGACGCCTGTCGCGCGGCCGTGGCGGCGGTGCAGCCGCTGGCTCGCGCCGCTCGTTGCGGCAACCGGCCTGGCGGCACTGGCGCCCGCCGCGCTGGCGCAGCAGGGCTTCCCGAGCAAGCCGGTGCGCATGGTCGTCACCTTCCCCAGCGGCGGCGCGCCCGACATCCTGGCGCGCCTGTTCGCCGACAAGGCGCAGCTCGGGCAGCCGATCGTCGTCGACAACAAGCCCGGCGCCGGCGGCAACATCGGCGCGGCCGACGTGGCCAAGGCGCCGGCCGACGGCCACACGCTGGTGATGGGCACGGTGGGCACGCACTCGATCAACGGTGCGCTGTACTCGAAGATGCCCTACGACATGGTGCGCGACTTCGCGCCGGTGGCGCACATCGCCTCGGCGCCGAACCTGCTCGTCGTCAACAACGACCTGCCGGTGAAGACGGTGCCCGAGCTGGTCGCCTACATGAAGGCCAACCCCGACAAGCTCAGCTTCGGCTCGCCGGGCGTGGGCACCTCGGTGCACATCTCGGGCGAACTGTTCAAGTCGATGACCGGCACGAAGATGCAGCACGTGCCGTACAAGGGCCGCCAGTTCGCCATTCCCGACCTCGTGGGCGGGCAGATCCAGGTGATGTTCGACAACATGCCTTCGGCGCTGCCGATGGCCAAGGAAGGCAAGATCCGCGCGCTGGCGCAGACGACCGCCCGGCGCAGCGCCGCCGCGCCCGACGTGCCCACGGTGGCCGAGAGCGTGCCCGGCTTCGAGGCGACCACCTGGTTCGCCGTCTTCGCGCCCGCGGGCACGCCGCCGGCCGTGGTGGCGCGCCTGAACGCCGAGATGAAGCGCGTGTTCGCCCTGCCCGACGTGCTGGACAAGTTGAAGATGCTGGGCCTGGAGCCGTGGATCTCCTCGCCCGAGGAGCTGGGCACGTTCCAGGCCAGCGAGATCACCAAGTGGGCCAAGGTGGTGAAGGAGTCGGGCGCGCGCGCCGACTGACGCGAGGCCCGCGCGCCGCAGCCGCCCACCGCAGCCCTCACCGCAGCTCCCCCCGGGACCCGACGCATTCGCAGGAGACGCCATGCACCCCCGCACCATCCACAGCAGCCGCCGCCGCATCGTCGTCCTCGGCGCGGCCGCCACCCTGGCCGTGCCGCGCCTGGCCCGCGCGCAGGCGTTCCCGGCGCAACCCATCAAGTACATCTGCCCCTGGCCCGCAGGCGGCAGCACCGACGCGGTGATGCGCGCCATCGCCGAGAGCGCCGGCAAGGCGCTCGGGCAGAAGGTCGTCATCGAGAACAAGCCCGGCGCCGGCGGCATGCTCGGCGCCAACGAGCTCGTGAACGCGCGGCCCGACGGCTACACATTGAGCCAGGTGCCGCACGGCGCCTTCCGCATCCCGCACATGCAGAAGACGGCCTTCGACACGCTGAAGGACTTCACCTGGATCGCCTGCCTCACCGGCTACACCTTCGGCCTCGTCGTGCCGGCCGATTCGCCGATCAAGTCCATCAAGGAGCTGGTGGACTACGCCAAGGCCAACCCCGAGAAGTTCACCTACGGCTCCACCGGCATCGGCACCAGCCCGCACCTGGCGGTGGAGGAGTTCGCGCAGCGCGCCGGCATCAAGCTGACGCACGTGCCGTTCAAGGGCAACGCCGACAACATGCAGGCCGTGCTCGGCGGCCACACGATGGCCGCCAGCGACGCCACCGGCTGGGGCCCGCATGTCGACGCCGGCAAGCTGCGCCTGCTGGCCACCTACGGCAGCAAGCGCACCAAGCGCTGGCCGAACGTGCCCACGCTCGACGAGCTGGGCTACAAGACCGTCAGCGACTCGCCCTTCGGCGTCTGCGGCCCCAAGGGCATGGACGCCGGCGTCGTGAAGACGCTGCACGACGCGTTCAGGAAGACGCTCGAAGACCCGGCCGTGCTCGCCACCTTCGACAAGTACGACCAGACGGTGATCTACATGGACACCGACACCTACACGAAGTGGGCGCGCGAGACCTACGAGGCGGAGCGGGCGACGATCCAGCGGCTGGGGATGGCCAAGACGGGCTGAGCGCCCCGCCGCTCCCCTCGTCCTCTTCCCTCTTGCCCGGCAGCCGCTCAACCCAGGAGCAATCCCATGACGAATGGCCCTCGCCTCATCGCCGGATTCGCCGCCGCCGCGCTTGCCGCGGCGGTGCTGCCGATGGCCCGCGCGCAGACCCCGCCCGCCGCGCAGCCATGCCCCGACAAGAACCTGATGTACTGGCAGGCCTTCCCGCCCGGGGGCGAAAGCGACATCTCGGCGCGGCACCAGCAGGTCGTGCTGAAGAAGAAGTGCCCGGCCATCGACACCGTCATCCAGTACAAGGCCGGCGCCGGCGGCGCCCTGCTGTGGAGCCAGATGAACACGCTGCCCGGCGACGGCTACAACGTGGGCGGCATCAACCTGCCGCACATGGTGCTGCAGCCGATGGAGGGCAACGTCACGTACAAGACCGACGACATCGTGCCGGTCTACTGGTACCACTACACGCCCGACGCGCTGGTGGTGCCCGAGGCGAGCCCGATCAGGACCTTCGCCGATTTCGTCAAGGCGGCGCAGGCCTCGCCCGGCAAGCTCAACCTCGGCGGCTCGGGGCTGAACTCGGCCAACCACGCCGCGCACCAGCGCCTGAACGCCGCCTTCAACGTCAAGACCACGTACGTGCCGTTCAAGGGCACCGGCGACATGACGATGGCCGTGCTCGGCAGCCATGTCGACGGGGCGATGAGCTACACCGCGTTCGCCATCAACAACAAGGGCAAGGTGCGCGCCATCGCGGTGGCGATGGACAAGCGCCACGCGCTACTGCCCGACGTGCCGACGTTCAAGGAGCTCGGCGTCGACTGGGTCGACGGCGCCTTCCGCGGCGTCGGCGTGCCGCGCAGCACGCCGCCCGAGGCGCGCCGGCGGCTGGCCGAACTGTTCGCCGCGCTGAACGCCGACGCCGAGATGAAGGAGCTCGCCGCCAGGAGCGGCTTCGAGCTCGTCAACGTCGGCCCCGAGGGCATGGAGGCGTTCATGCGCGAGCGCACGCGCGTGTACCAGGAAGTGGGCCGGCAGATGGGGCTGGGCAAGTAGCGGCCGGCGCGCCAGGCGCCGCCGCCGCCGCGGCACCCGGCAGGCAAGCCGCGCAAGGCCGACAATCGCCGCCCCGACCCGGCTTCTTCCTTCACTCACCCCCTGTCGAGCCATGAACACCGCCACCGCCCCGGCCGCCCCGGCCACCTCCGCCGCTTCGACCACCTCGTACCCCGCTGTCCAGCTCTTCGTCGCCGGGCAATGGCGCGCTGCCAAGGGCGGCGAAACGCTGCCGGTGAAGAACCCGGCCACCGACGAAACCATCGGCACCGTCGCGCTGGCGCGCAAGGCCGACCTCGACGAAGCGCTCGAAGCCGCCGCCAAGGGCTTCGACACCTGGCGCAAGACGCCGGCGGCGCAGCGCGCGAAAGTGATGCGCGAAGCCGCGCGCCTGGTGGCCGAACGCGCCGAGGCCATCGCCCGCCTGATGACGATGGAGCAGGGCAAGCCGCTGGCCGAAGCGAAGGCCGAGGTGCTGTTCGCCGTCGAGATCATCGAGTGGTTCGCCGAGGAAGGGCGGCGCGTCTACGGCCGCATCGCGCCGCCGCGCGGCGCCGCGCAGTGGATGCAGGTGCTCAAGGAGCCGGTCGGTCCCGTCGCCGCGTTCACGCCGTGGAACTTCCCGATCAACCAAGTGGTGCGCAAGATGTCGGCGGCGCTGGCCACCGGCTGCTCGATCATCGTCAAGGCGCCCGAAGAGACGCCCGCCTCGCCGGCCGAACTGATCCGCGCCTTCGCCGATGCCGGCGTGCCGGCCGGTGTCGTCAACCTCGTCTACGGGGTGCCGAGCGAGATCAGCGAATACCTCATCCCGCACCCGGTGATCCGCAAGATCACCTTCACCGGCAGCACGCCGGTGGGCAAGCAGCTCGCCGCGCTGGCCGGCGCGCACATGAAGCGCGCGACGATGGAGCTCGGCGGCCACGCGCCGGTGATCGTGGCCGAGGACTGCGACGTCGAACGCGCGGCCAAGATCGCCGCCACGTCCAAGGTGCGCAACGCCGGCCAGGTGTGCATCTCGCCGACGCGCTTTCTCGTCGCCAACAGCGTGCGCAAGGCGTTCGTCGACGGGCTGGTGGCGAACACGCGCGCCATCAAGGTCGGCTCGGGGCTGGAGAAGGACACCGGCATGGGGCCGCTGGCCAACCCGCGCCGCCTGGCGGCGATGGAGCGCCTGACGGCCGACGCGGTGAAGCGCGGCGCCACCGTCGCCACCGGCGGCGAGCGCCTGGGGTCGCTCGGCAACTTCTTCGCGCCGACGATCCTCGTCGACGTCTCGCGCGACAGCCTCGTCTTCAACGAAGAGCCGTTCGGCCCGCTGGCCGCGGTGTGGGGCTTCGACAAGATCGAAGAGGCCATCGCCGAGGCGAACCGGCTGCCCTACGGCCTGGCCTCGTACGCGTTCACGAGTTCGCTGAAGACGGCGCAGCAGCTGGCCGAGAACCTGCAAACCGGCATGCTGTGGATCAACCAGCCGGCCGCGCCCTGGCCCGAGATGCCCTTCGGCGGCATCAAGGACTCCGGCTACGGCAGCGAAGGCGGCCCCGAAGCACTGGAGGCCTACCTCAACACCAAGAGCGTTTCCACGCTGTGCGTGTGATCAAGGCCCTGGCGGCCCTCGCCGGCGCCGCGCTCGCGCTGGCGGCCGCGGCGGCGGTGCAGGCGCAGGGCAGCACCTCGTCGTGGCCCGACAAGCCGCTGCGTGTGGTGCTGCCTTTCCCGCCCGGCGGCCCGAGCGACATGGTGATCCGCCTGGCGGCCGAGAAGATGCAGGCGGCGCTGAAGCAGACGATCGTCATCGAGAACCGCCCCGGCGCCGGCGGCAACCTCGGCACCGCCGAGGTGGCGCGCGCCGCGCCCGACGGCTATTCGTGGCTGTGGGGCACCGACACGCTGGTCACCGTGAACCCGCACGTGTACCGCCAGCCCGGCTACAAGGTCGAAGACCTGCTGCCGGTGACGGTGGGCACCACCTTCAGCCAGACGCTCGTGTGCAACCCCGCGGTCGGCGTGAAGTCGGTGGCCGAGCTGGCGGCCAAGGCGAAGACGAGCAAGTTGAGCTACGCCTCGGGCGGCAACGGCGTGCCCGGGCATCTGTCGATGGAGCTGCTGCTGCACATGGCCGGCTTCGAGATGGCGCACGTGCCGTACAAGGGCCCCGCGCCAGCGACGCAAGACGTGATCGGCGGCCAGGTGCACTGCGGCCTGCTCGCCGGGCCAACCGTGCTGCCGCACGTGCGCGCCGGGCGGCTGGTGGCGCTGGCGGTGTCCGGTGCCACCCGTTCGCCGACGCTGCCCGAAGTGCCGACGATGGCCGAGGCCGGCGTCGCAGGCTACCGCGCCGACTTCGCGCTGGCGATGTATGCGCCCAAGGGCACGCCGGAGGCGATCGTCGGTCGCTTCCGGCAGGCGTTCGTCGACGCGCTGCGCGCGCCCGACGTGATCGACAAGCTCAAGGCCGGCGACCAGGTCGTCGTCGGCAGCACCAGCGCCGAAGCGGCGCGCACGCTCGCGGCCGATTCGCAGAAGTGGGGCGAAGTGGCGCGGCGCATCAAGCTCGGGCTGGACTGAGCCGAGGCTCGCTTCGGGCCGCATTGCGTGCTCGCACGCGCGGGCGAGGGGTACGGTCGTGGCGCGCCAAGGCCGCCGGGTGCTCGCCTCAGCGAGGTAAAGGGGGCATTCGGGCGCCATGCGAGCTTGCGAGCAGGGCGGCCGAAAGAGGACACGAGCAGGCGAGCCCGGACACGAACAGTCCAGTGGACTGTTCGTGCCTGGCGAGCGGCCGGGCGCTTGCCCCCGGCGCGGCCTGCAAGGCCAGGGCACCCCGTCGGCCCGATCCCGCCACTGTTCGTCGGAGTGCGATCGCCACGATTCGTCGGAGTGCGATCGGATCAGGTCTTCCTCTGATCCCCGCCGCCGCCCACAGTCAGCTGTCCGCGCTCACGGTGCGACACTTGCCGCCTTCCGCACTGCCCCCCGGAGAGCCCGCGTGAGCACCGTCCTGCAAAGCCACATCGCCGGCCGCTGGCTCGGCACCGAGAGCGCGCAGGCGCTGCGTTCGGCCGTCAACGGCCGCGTCGTGGCGCACACGCACGCCGAGCTGCCCGACTTCGCCGAGGCGCTGTCGTTCGCGCGCCGGCGCGGCGTGCCCGGCCTGCTGGCGCTGGACTTCCAGGAACGCGCCGAGCGGCTGAAGGCGCTGGCCAAGTTCCTCGGTGCGCGCAAGGAGGAGCTGTACGCGGTGTCGGCGCACACCGGCGCCACGCGCAACGACGGCTGGATCGACATCGAAGGCGGCACCGGCACGCTCTTCGCCTACGCCAGCGTCGGCGGCAACGAGCTGCCTTCGGGCAACGTCGTGCACGAGGGGCCGGCCGTGGCGCTGGGCAAGAAGGGCAGCTTCGCCGGCACGCACATCCTCGTGCCGCGGCGCGGCGTGGCGGTGCACATCAACGCCTTCAACTTCCCGGTCTGGGGGCTGCTGGAGAAATTCGCGCCGACCTTCCTCGCCGGCATGGCGACGATCGCCAAGCCGGCCACCGCCACGAGCTACCTCACCGAGAAGTGCGTGCGGCTGATGCTCGAGTCGGGCCTCGTGCCCGAGGGTTCGCTGCAGCTCGTCATCGGCGGCACCGGTGACCTGCTCGACCGGCTGGAGGAGAGCGACCTCGTCACCTTCACCGGCAGCGCCGACACCGCGGCCCGGCTGCGCAGCAACGGCAACGTCGTGCGCCGCTCGGTGCCGTTCAACGCCGAGGCCGATTCGCTGAACTGCGCGATCCTCGCGCCCGACGTGAGCCCCGACGACGAGGAGTTCGACCTCTTCGTCAAGGAGGTGGCGCGCGAGATGACGGTGAAGGCGGGCCAGAAGTGCACCGCGATCCGCCGCGCCATTGTGCCGCGCAGGACGCTCGACGCGGTGGCGAGGAGGCTCTCCGAGCGCCTGGCGAAGGTGGTCGTCGGCGACCCGGCGCTGGAGACCGTCCGCATGGGCGCGCTGGCGTCGAAGGACCAGCAGCGCGACGTGGCCGAGCGCGTGGCCGCTCTCGCCGCGGGCAACGAAGTGGTGTTCGGCGCGGGCAGCGGCAAGGGCGAATGGGCGCCGGTGGGCGAAGGCACGGGCGGCGGCGCGTTCTTCGCGCCGACGCTCCTCCTGTGCGCCAGGCCGTTGGCCAACGACGCCGTGCACGACATCGAAGCCTTCGGCCCGGTGAGCACGCTGATGCCCTACGACGACCTCGACGAGGCGGTGGCGCTGGCCGCGCGCGGGCGCGGCAGCCTGGTGGGGACGCTGGTGACGAAGGACCCGGCCACGGCGGCGCGCGTGGTGCCGCAGGTGGCGGCGCTGCACGGCCGCTTTCTCGTGCTCGACCGCGAGGCCGCGGCCGAGTCCACCGGGCACGGCTCGCCGCTGCCGTTGCTCAAGCACGGCGGCCCCGGCCGTGCCGGGGGCGGCGAAGAGCTCGGCGGCGTGCGTGCGGTGAAGCACTACCTGCAGCGCACGGCGGTGCAGGGGTCGCCCTCGATGCTGGCCGCCGTCACCGGCGAACACGTGCGCGGCGCCAAGGTCATCGAGACCGAGATCCACCCGTTCCGCCGCCACTTCGAGGACCTGCGCATCGGCGAGAGCCTGCTGACGCACCGGCGCACGGTGAGCGAGGCCGACATCGTGGCCTTCGGCGGCATCAGCGGCGACTTCTTCTACATGCACTTCGACGAGGTGGCCGCCGCGAAGTCGCCGTTCGGCAAGCGCATCGCGCACGGCTACTTCGTGCTCTCGGCCGCCGCGGGCCTGTTCGTCAGCCCGGCGCAGGGCCCGGTGCTCGCCAACTACGGCCTCGACACGCTGCGCTTCGTGAAGCCGGTGGGCATCGGCGACACGATCCAGGCGCGGCTGACCGCCAAGCGCAAGATCGACCGCCGCAAGGTCGGAGCCGACGGCGTCGGCCAGGGCGTCGTGGCCTGGGACGTCGAAGTGACGAACCAGCACGGCGAGGTGGTGGCGAGCTACGACATCCTGACACTCGTGGCCAAGCGCGGATGAAGGCGCGCCGCCCCAGCGCCTTCGCCACCGACCGCAGGCGCCGGCTGCCACGGGCCGGCGGCCATGCCGGCTGCGGCGCGGCGGCGGTCGTTCCCCGATGACGAAGCGCCGATGACGACGCGCCGCAACGTGCTGCTGCTGGGCAGCGCGCAGACGCTCGCCTGGGCTTCTTCGTTCTACCTGCCGGCGCTGCTGGCCGCGCCGATGGCGCGCGAGCTGGGGCTGGCGGTGGCCACCGTCTTCCTCGCGTTCTCGCTGGCGCTGGTGCTGTCGGCGCTGGTGGGGCCGGCCTGCGGGCGCTTCATCGACCGCCGGGGCGGGCGCCACTTGCTGATGGCCACCAACGTGCTCTTCGCCGCCGGCCTGGCCTTGCTCGGCCTGGCGCAAGGGCCGTGGACGCTGTTCGCCGCCTGGGCCGTCGTCGGCGTGGCGATGGGCGCCGGCCTGTACGACGCGGCCTTCGCGAGTCTTGTGTGGCTGTACGGCCGCGCCTCGCGCAACCCGATCACCGGCATCACGCTGCTGGCCGGCTTCGCCAGCACGGTGGGCTGGCCGCTGACGGCGTGGATGAGCGGCGAATGGGGCTGGCGCGGCGCCTGCTTCGGCTGGGCGGCGCTGCACCTGGTGCTCGGCCTGCCGCTGAACGCGTGCCTGCCGCGTGCCAGGGTGGTGCTGCCTGAGGCGGCCGCCGAGGCCGCAGCGCCGCCGCGAGCGCCGCCCGCAGCGACGGCGCGCCCTGCGGCAGCCCAGCCGTGGACGCCGCTGCTGCTGCTGGCCTTCTTCTTCGCAACGACGCGCTTCGTCTCCACCGGCATCGGCGCCCACCTGCCGGGCCTGCTCGTGGCCGCCGGCGCGACGCTGGCTGCGGCGGTGGCGGCCGGCACGCTCGTCGGTCCGGCGCAGGTGGCGGGCCGGCTGCTCGAGTTCGGCCTCTTGCGCCGCTGGCACCCGTTGCTGTCGGCTCGCCTGGCCGCCCTCGGCCCGCCGCTGGGCATGGGGGCGCTGCTCGTCTTCGGCTTGCCGGCGGCAGCGCCTTTCGCGCTGCTGCACGGCGCCGGCAACGGCATCATCACCATCGCCAAGGGCACGCTGCCGCTGGCGCTGTTCGGCGCCCAGGGCTACGGCGCGCGGCAGGGCTGGCTCTCGATGCCGGCGCAGGCGTTGCAGGCATTCGCGCCGTGGCTCTTCGGCCTGGCGCTCGAATCCTCGCCGCGCACGGTGCTCGTGATGGCCGGGTCGATCAGCCTGGCGGCGGTGGTGGCGCTGCTGGCGCTGAGGCTGCCGAAGGCGGGCTGAGAACGAGGAGGGTGCGCGGCTGCTGCCCACGGCGCCGCGCGCCGCCCCCCGCGGCTACAGCACCGTGCTGTCCCAGGCCGGCCCCTCGTCGGTGAGGATGGCGTCCAGCGGCACGTCGTGCGGCGCCGGCTCGAGCCAGGGCACGAAGCCGTGCGAGTACGCCAGGCCCGCCGTCATGGGGCGCGGCGAGAGGTCGGCCAGCGTGCGGTCGTAGAAGCCGCCACCGTAGCCCAGGCGCACGCCGCGCGGGCCGTAGCCGACGCAGGGGATCAGCAGCAGTTCGGGGTGGAACTCCTCGGTGCCCTTGGGCTTGGGGATGCCGTGCGCGTCTTCCTCCATCGGGCAGCCGGGGTACCAGATGTGGAAGCGCAGGTGCTTCGTCTCGCGGTCGGTCACCGGCAGGCCGATGCGCCGCCGCGGGTGCGCCTCGCTCCAGCGGTACAGCGCCGGCAGCGCATCGAACTCGCCCTTGATCGGCCAGTAGGCGCCGATGGTGTGCTCGGGCCGCGACAGCAGCCACACGCGCAGCACCTCCTGCAGCTGCACCGAACGCGCGTGGCGGTCGAGCAGGCTCTGGCGCTCGGCCTGCAGCTGGCGGCGCAGCGCCTTGCGGTCGCGCGAGGGTTCGAGCTGAGGCAGATCCAGCGACATGGGCGCTATTGTCGGCCCCGGGGCTTGCACGCGGCCGACGCCCACCCGCCCGTTTCGATCCGATGACCCAGGCCTTCGTCGACCACTGCCTCGAACTGCTGGCGCCGCTGGGGCCGGTGCGCGCGCGCCGCATGTTCGGCGGCCACGGGCTCTATGCCGGCGGCCTCTTCGTCGCCTTGATCGCCGGCGAGCGGCTGTACGTCAAGGTGGGCGCCGACACCGAGGCGCGCTTCGCCGCCGCCGGCTGCGAGCCGTTCGTCTACGAAGGCCAGACGAGGCCGGTGCGGCTGAGCTACTGGACCGTGCCCGACGAGGCGATGGAGTCGCCCTCGCTGATGTTGCCGTGGGCGCGGCTGGCGATGCAGGCGGCGGTGAAGGCCGCGGCTGCCAGGGCGCCGCTCAGCAAGGCAGCGGCTGCGCGGGGCAAGGTGCAGCCTGGTGCAGCGCCACGCGCGCCGAAGGCCAGGCCTCCACGACCCAGGCGGTGCCGGCCGGCAGTGCCAGGCGCTCGCCGGCGGCGAGCCAGTGGTCGGCGGCCAGGTCGTCTTCGCGCGTCGGCGTGAGCCACACCCGGCCGGCGGCCACGTCGAGCCAGCGCTGCACCGGCGCGGCGTCGATGCGCCGCACCTCGCCCGGGGCCAGCGGCCATTCCCACGGGGTGGCCGGCCGGGGGTCGGCCTGGCGATGCGATTCCGGCATGAATGCTGTGCTCATGATGTGCTCCCGAATGGCCGCCATTCTGCGGAGGACAAGAGCGCCGGTCCAATCAGATCGGCGCGCTGCATTGATAATCGGCGCGCATGAGTGAACCGCCCCGCATCGGCCCCCAGCGCCCGCTCGCCGTCGGCGCACTGCGGGCTTTCGAAGGGGTGGCCAGGCACCTCAACTTCCGCGTCGCCGCCGAGCAGCTGCACCTCACGCAGCCGGCGGTGAGCCGGCAGATCAAGACGCTCGAAGACGAACTCGGCGCGGTGCTCTTCGTGCGCGGCACGCGCAAGGTCGAGCTGACCGGTGCCGGCACGCTCCTGCTGCAGGTGGTCAGTCCGTTCCTCGACCAGCTCGACGCCACCGTGCGCCAGCTGCGCAGCCGCGAGCGGCGCGCCCCGGTGGCGGTGACGACGTTCCCCTCGTTCGCTTCGCTGTGGCTGCTGCCGCGCCTGGCCGCGTTCCAGCAGGCGCAGCCGGACATCGACATCCGCATCTCCGCCGCCGACGCGATGGCCGGCTTCGACGACCCCGAGATCGACCTGGCGCTGCGCTACTGCCTGCCCAAGGACGCCCCGGCCGGCTCGACGCTGATGTTCGGCGAGGTGATGACGCCGGTGGCCAGCCCCGCGCTTGTGGCCCGCGAACGGTTGCAGACGCCGGCCGACCTGGCGCGGCACACGCTGCTCGAGGAAGACGACCAGCGTCCGAGCGCGGCCTACCTCACCTGGCACCACTGGCTGCGCGAGAAGGCGCCGCCGCGGCTGGCGCCGCGCGGCTGGATGTACCTCAACTACACCTACCAGCAGATCCAGGCGGCGCTCGCCGGCCAGGGCGTGGCGCTGGCGCGGCTGGCGCTGGTGAGCGAGCCGCTGGCGCGCGGCGACCTCGTCGAGCCGTTCGGCGCCGCCGGCCGCCTCACGTCGCCTTACGCCTACTGGCTCGTGCGCTGGCCGGCGCGCCGCGAGCGTGCACCGCTGGCTTCGTTCGAGCGTTGGCTGCTGCACGAAGCCGAGAGCACGCGCGAAGAACTCGGCGCCATCGCCGCACCTGCCGCATCCGCCGCATCCGCCGCATCCGCCGCGGCGCACGCCGCGCCGCCGGCGCGGGTTGCGGGATGACGCCGCCACCGGCGCCGCCGCGGCATGACGCCCAACGTGCGCAGGCGTCGGGACAACTCCCTCAACTGAATGCCGTTCGCCGCTGATTTCGCCGCCATGCCGACCAACGCCTTGCCTACAGTGGACAGCGTGAAGCGCCGCATCGTCGCCGCCCTCGGCCTGTTGCTGGTGGCCGCCGCCGTGGCCGCGCCGCCGCGCCTCGTTCGCGCGCAGGGCAACGGTGCGGTGCCCGGCAACGCCTTCGCCGACGACATCGCGGTGCAGGCCCGCGAGGCCTTCCGCCTCAAGGACAAGGCGGCGCTGCTCGCGCTGCGCCAGGCCGCGGCGGCGCAAGGCCATCCGCTGGCTTCGTGGGTCGAGTACTGGGAGCTGAACAACCGCCTGGCCGAAGCCCAGCAGGGCGACTTCGACGCCTTCGCCGAGCGCTGGCGCGGCAGCTACGTCGAGGACCGGCTGCGCAACGACTGGCTGCTGGAACTGGGCCGCCGACGCGACTGGGCGAACCTGCGCAGCGAGTTCACGCGCTTTCGCATGAACGACGACCGCGAGGTCACCTGCTACGCGTTGCTCGCGGCGCACCTGGCGCGCGCGCAGGAGCAGCGCGCGGTGCAGGCGCTGCAGCCGCAGCAGCCGCCGCGCGAGCCGCTGCACCCTTCGCGGCGCGAACTGCACACGGCCGAACTGACGGCCTGGCTGGCGCAGCGCGACAGCGACGACGGTTGCCAGCTGCTGGCCGCCACGCTGGCCGGCGAGCACGCCTTCACCGCCGCCGAGCTGTGGCTGGGCGTGCGCGCCGCGGTCGAGGCGAACCGGCCGCGCATGGCGCGCGAACGCGCCGCGCTGATCGATGCCAGCGCCGCCGCCGGCGTCGACGCGGCCTTCAAGGACCCGGCCAAGCTGTTGGCCGACCTGCGCCGTGGCGGCCGCGCTGCCTCGTCGTCGGCGCAGGCGCTGGCCGTCGTCGCGCTGTGGCGGCTGGCCGCCGCCGACCCCGACGCTGCCGCGACACAGATCGAGCAGCACGAGGGCACGCGGCTCGCTGCGCTCGAACTGGCCCGCGCCTGGGGCGGCGTGGCGCGGCAGGCAGCGCTGAAGCAGCACGCCAAGGCGGCCGAGTTCGCCAAGCGCGCCTTCGCCGCCTGGGACAAGGCGGTGGCCCGCGGCCGGCCTTCCTCGGCCACCACATCGGACATCGATCCCACCGGCGCGGCGGCCGTGCCGCTGCCGCCGCGCCGCCCGCACGAGGCGGCCTTCAGCGACGAGGTGCTTGCCTGGACGGCGCGCGCCGCGCTGCGCGGCGGCAACGGCACGCCGGACAAGGCACGCTGGGCGCTGGTGCTGCGCGCCATCGAGGAAATGAGCGCCGCCGAGCAGCGCGACGCCGCCTGGGTGTACTGGCGCGCCCGCGCCATCCGCGGCGGTGCCGCGGCCGGGCCCGAAGGCGACAGCGCGCGGGCGCTGGCGCGCATGACGCTGGAGTCGATCGCCGCGCCGCTGGGCTTCTATCCCCAGCTCGCGCTGGAGGATCTCGGCCGCCGGGTCCAGCTGCCGGCGCCGCCGGTGCCACTGGTGGAAGGCGAACGCGAGCCGCTGCGCCGGCATCCCGGCCTGGCGCGCGCGCAGCGGCTGCTGGCGCTGGGCTTGCGCGCCGAGGGCGTGCGCGAGTGGAACTACTCGCTGCGCGGCATGAACGACCGCGAGCTGCTGGCGGCCGCGGCGCTGGCCTGCGAACGCGAGATCTGGGACCGCTGCATCAACACCAGCGAGCGCACGCGCGACGTGGCCGACATCACGCAGCGCTACCCGCTGCCGTTCCGTGAAGCGGTGCTGGCGCGCGCTGCCGAAAGCGGCGTCGACCCCTCGTACGTCTATGGCCTCATTCGGCAGGAGTCGCGCTTCGTCCTCGATGCGCGCTCGGGCGTCGGTGCCTCGGGGCTGATGCAGCTGATGCCGGCGACCGCGCGGTGGACCGCCCGCCGCGCCGGCCTGGCCGAGTGGAGGCCCGAGCTGGTCAACGAGCGCGACATCAACCTGCTCCTGGGCACGACGTACCTGAAGCTCGTCACCGAGGAGTTCGGCGGCGCGCAGGCGATGGGTGCGGCGGCCTACAACGCCGGCCCGGCGCGGCCGCGCCGCTGGCGCGAAGGCGCCCTGGTCGAGCCGGCGGCGTGGGTGGAAGGCATCCCGTTCAACGAGACGCGCGACTACGTCAAGAAGGTGCTGTCCAACGCAGTGATCTACTCGCTGCGGCTGCGCAGCCTCGGTCTGGGCGGCGCGCCGGGCGCGGCTGCCTCGGCTGCTGCGGCTTCGGCTGTGCCGAGCGCTGCGAGCGCAGCGGCGTCGGCCGCACCTGCTGCCGAGGCCGCTTCCGTGGCTGCTTCCGCGGCCGCCTCCGCGGCTGCCTCCGCGGCCGGTGCGCCCGCCGCAGGCGTGGCCCCGGGCGGCGGCAACAGCGCCGCGGCCGCCCTGGTAGGCCCCGTCAGCCTGCGGGCGCGGCTGGGCGGCCCCATCGGCCCGCGCGACCCGGCTGCGCCGGCCGAGAACCGCGACCTGCCCTAGCGAGACACATGGCGCGCGGGCGCGGCCGGCCGCTCGCGCGGCCCGCCTAAACTCTGCCTGCCACGGGCCCGCGGGGACCGTGTGCCGGGCAGGCGGGCGGGCACGCACAATCGGACAGGCGCAAGGCAGACAGGCAGGCAGATGCAGATGAAGAAGATCGTCGTCCTCGGTGGCAGCGGCTTCGTCGGCCACTCGGTGTGCGAGCAACTGACGCGCCGCTACCCCGGCGTGCAGCTGGTGGTGCCGACGCGGCGCCTCGTCCACGCCGGCGACATGCGCGTGCTGCCCAGCATCGAGATCGTGCAGGCCGACGTGCACGACGCGGTGGCGCTGACCCGCCTGGCGCGCGGCTGCGACGCCGTCGTCAACCTCGTGGGCATCCTGCACGGCAGCGCGGCCGAGTTCGACGTCGCGCACCACAAGCTGCCCCAGACCCTGACGCGCGCGATGCACGCCGCCGGCGTCTCGCGCCTCGTGCACCTCAGCGCGCTCGGCGCCGCGGCGTACGCGCCTTCGCACTACCTGCGCAGCAAGGCCGCCGGCGAAGAAGCGGTGAAGGCCGGCGGCGTGGCCTACACGATCCTGCGCCCTTCGCTGATCTTCGGTGCCGGCGACCGCCTGCTCAACCTCTTCGCCCGCCTGCAGGCCGTGGCGCCGGTGTTGCCGCTGGCCGCCAGCCACGTGCACGTGCAGCCGGTGTGGGTGGGGGATGTCGCCGCCGCGGTGCTGGCGGTGCTGGCCGATCCTTCCTGGGCCGGGCGCACGGTGGAGGTGGCCGGGCCGCAGGTGATGTCGCTGGCGGAAGTGGCACGCCTCGCGGGCCGCCTGTCGGGCCACGAACGGCGCCAGATCGCCTTGCCCGATTGGGCCGCGCGGATGCAGGCGTTCTTCCTCGGCCTCGTGCCCGGCCCGAAGCTGATGACGCTCGACAACCTCGACTCGCTGAAGGTGCCCAGCGTCCCCGGCGGGCGGCTGCCGACGCTGGCCGACCTCGGGATCAAGCCCGCGTCGATGGCCGCGGTGGCGCCGAGCTACCTGGCGGCAGGCCAGAACGAGGCGCGGCTGGACGGCTGGCGCGCGGCGCACCGGCAGTAGAGGCCAGGCAAGCCGCGGCCGCAGCAGCCGCAGCCGCCGCCGCAGCGGTCGCAGCGGTCGCAGCGGTCGGCAACCACCGCCTCGGCACGGCCGCCCATGCGGCCGGCGCATCGCGCCGATGCAACCTCGTGATGCACGCGGCGCGCGCTGCGCCGTAGCATGCGCGCCTTTCGCCCCGGGCGCTGCGCGCGCCTGGGGCCGCCGGGCCCACGTCGACGACAGGAAGGCACACCGCCATGCAGCTCGTGATCGGCAACAAGAACTACTCCTCGTGGTCGATGCGGCCGTGGGCGCTGATGCGCGGCCTCGGCATCCCCTTCGAGGAGAAGCAGCTGAGCTTCCTGCTCGGCATGGGCGGCGGCTTTCGCGAGGCGATGCTGAAGATCAGCCCGGCGGCGCGCGTGCCGGTGCTGATCGACGGCGCGCTGACGGTGTGGGACAGCCTGGCCATCGCCGAGTACCTGCACGAGCGCTTCCCGGACAAGGGCGTGTGGCCGCGCGCACTGCCGGCGCGCACGCGCGCGCGCTCGCTGTGCGCCGAGATGCACTCGGGCTTCGCCGCGTTGCGCCAGCACTGCCCGATGAATGTCGAAGCCTCGCTGCCCGAGGCGGGCCAGCGCGCGCTCGCCGAACAGCCGCTGGTGCGGCGCGACATCGAGCGCATCGACCAGATGTGGAGCGACGCCCTGGCCGAGGCTGCCAACGTCGGCGGCCCATTCCTCTTCGGCGCCTTCGGTGCCGCCGACGCCTACTTCGCGCCGGTGGCGCTGCGCGTGCGCACCTACGCGCTGCCGCTGTCGCCGGCATCGGCCGCCTACGCCGAGCGGCTGCTGGCGGCGCCGGGGCCGGCGGCGTGGATCGCCGGCGCGCTGGCCGAGCACGAGTTCGTCCCCGAAGACGAGCCTTACCGCAAGGCGCCGCCGGCGCGCTGAAGCGGGCGCGGCGCCGCACGCCGCGCGCCGGTCCCGCTCCTCGCACGGCCTTGTGCGCCCGCGCTGCGCCGCCCGCGCGCGCGCGGTGCATGATGGCGACCATGCAACTGTTCGTCGTCGGCGGCGCGGTGCGCGACCGGCTGCTCGGCGAGCCGGTCAACGACCGCGACTGGGTGGCCGTGGGCGCCACGCCGGCCGAGATGCTGGCGCTGGGCTACAAGCCGGTGGGCAAGGACTTCCCGGTCTTCCTGCATCCGGTCACCGGCGAGGAAGTGGCGCTGGCGCGCACCGAGCGCAAGAGCGGCCGCGGCTATCACGGCTTCGCTTTCCACGCCGCGCCGGACGTGACCCTGGAGCAGGACCTGGCCCGGCGCGACCTGACGATCAACGCGATGGCCCAGGCGCCCGACGGCGCGCTGGTCGACCCTTTCGGCGGCCGGCGCGACCTCGAGGCCGGCGTGCTTCGCCATGTTTCGCCGGCGTTCGCCGAGGACCCGGTGCGCCTGCTGCGGCTGGCCCGCTTCGCCGCGCGCTGGCCGCACTTCAGCGTTGCCGCGGAAACGCGCGCGCTGCTGGCGCGGCTGGTCACGCAAGGCGAGGTGGACGCGCTGGTGCCCGAACGCGTGTGGGCCGAACTGGCCCGCGGGCTGATGGCCGCCAGGCCGAGCCGCATGTTCGGCGTGCTGCGCGAATGCGGCGCGCTGGCGCGGCTCCTGCCCGAGCCGGCGCTCGACGAGGCGGCGCTGGCGAGGCTCGATCGCGCGGCTGCGGCCGAGGCCGGGGCACCAGCGTCGCTGGCCGTGCGCTTCGCGCTGCTGGGCTGGCCCGACGCGGCCGCCGCGGCGCGCGCTGCGGCAAGGTTGCGCGTGCCCGCCGAGGTGCGCGAGCTGGCCGAGCTCTTCGCGCGCGAGGCCGCCTGCGTGGCGCAGCTGCCGGCGTTGCCGCGGCGGGAGCATGCCGCGCAGGTCCTGGCTCTCTTCGGGCGTGCCGATGCGCTGCGCCGGCCGCAGCGCTTCGAGGCGCTCCTTGGCGCCTGCGACTTCGCCAACGGTCGCACCGTGCCGAGCGCCAAGGCAACGCGCCTGGCCGGGTGCCTGGCGGCCGTGCGCGCCACCGACACCGCCGGCGCCGCCGGGCAGGCCATCGCCGCCGGCGCGCGCGGCGAAGCGGTCGGCCGTGCCGTGCAGACGGTGCGCCTGGCCGCCCTCGAAGCTGCGCTCGACCGCGGCCCTGGCGCAGTGGCGCCGAACGAGGCCGCGCGATGACCCTGGCCGAAGGCATCCGCCGCCATGGCTTTCGCAAGTGGTACGAGCGCCAGTTGCTGAAGAGCCACGCGCATCTGGTGTTCACGTTCCTGTGCCTGGTCGGCGTGTTCGCGGCGCTCGAATCGATGCGCGGCACGCTCGGCTGGTCGGAGCGTGTCGAAGCCATCGGCACCACCGTGCTGTGCGCGGCGGCCGGCGTGTGGGCGCTCAGGCGCTACCTGCAGCTCTTGCAGCGGGCCGAGCTGGCGGCCCACCAGGCCGAGTGCCCGCAGTGCAAGGCCTACGGGCGGCTCGACCTCCTGCAGTCGGACGCGACCGGCGAACGAGTCACGGTGCGCTGCCGCGGCTGCAGCCACGGCTGGCGGATGGAGATCTGAAGTCGGGCCCGAGGCAGCGCCACGCCGGGCCGCGGCGGCGCCGCGCCGCGCGCTACTTCGTCTTCAGGCTGTCCAGCGGCTGCGGCCGGCCGGTGAGGTAGCCCTGCAGCAGGTCGAAGCCCATCTGCCGGCACACCTCGGCTTCGGCTTCGGTCTCCACGCCTTCGGCCAGCGCCATCGAGCCGAGTTCCTTGACCATGCGCACCAGGTCGGCCACCAGCTTCTGCTTGGCCACGCTCGCTTCGTTGAGGCCATGCACGAGGCCGAAGTCGAACTTGACGAAATGCGCCGGCACCTCGGCCAGCTCGTTCAGGCGCGCCTGGCCGGCGCCGAAGTCGTCGTAGGCGAAGCGGATCTTCAGCTCCGCCAGCCGCGCGGCGAGTTCGCGCATGCGCTCGACTTCCATCACCGCCGTCTCGTGCACCTCGATCACGAGGTCGACGTCGAGGCCCTCGTGCGGCAGTTTCGACAGCGCTTCGAGGAAGGCCGGATCGAACGTCTCCTGCGGGTGCGTGTTGACGAACAGCGTCGAGCCGGGCGCGAGCCTGGCCACCGTGCGCACGCCGTGCTCGCGGAAGGCCGTGGAAAGCTCTGCTTCACGGCCCATGCGCGCGGCCAGCGCGAACAGGTGCACCGGCGAGGCCGGCAGTTCGGGGTGCGAGCTGCGGCCCAGCAGCTCCAGCGCGAAGAGCTCGCCGCCGCGCGCGCGCACGATCGGCTGCACCGCGCCGCCGAGCCCCGTGCCGCTGAGCAGTTCGCGCAGCTGCTTCTCGTGCGGCACGAAGTGGCCCGACAACACCGCGCCGGCCGGCGCGATCATCGTGCGGTCGCCACCGCTGGTGGTGAGGCCGGTCGTCTCGCCGAGCAGGCCGAGGCGGAACTCGGCGTTGCCGAAGTGCACGACGTCGTTCTCTTCGAGCACGCGCGCCGCCGCCAGGCGCACCCGGTTGACGTAGGAGCCGTTGGTGCTGCCGAGGTCGGTGAGCAGCAGGCGGCCGTCGTCGCCGGCGGTGAGCACCGCGTGCTGGCGCGACATGCCCGGCGCCTGCAAGGCGAGCTCGTTGCCCGCGTCGCGGCCGATGCGGTAGGGCAGCACGGCGATCTCGTGCACGGTGTGCGAGCCGTCGGCCGCCACGCCTTCGAGAAACCAGCGCCGCCCCGGTGGCGCGGGGCTCGGCGCTGCGCCGGCGGCAGGTCCCATGGCTTCGTTCGCACCCATTCAGCGCTTCTTGCAGCTTGGCCGCTTCGTCCTTCGCCCTCTTGCGCCATGCCGGTCCTGGCAGACCGCGGCGCGTGTGACCCTCATCTTACGCGGCACCTCGCTTGCCGGTGAGGCCCTTGGACCCCGTTTCTGCGGGGCGCGGCTCGGCGTGCGGTGATTCTTCCGGCTCGGCCCTAGATCAGCAGGCCGATCAGGGAGGCCAGCACCGTCAGCACGATCGAGCTGGCCAGCGGCACGAACCACTCGCGGCCGCCGGCGCGGAAGCGGAAGTCCCCCGGCAGCCGCCCGAGCCCGATCTTGGCGAGCCAGCCCTGGAGCACGTTGAACAGCAGGCAGGCGAGCAGGAAGACGAGCAGCCAGCGCATGGACGGTTCGAAGGCAGAGTGCGTGAGGTGCGTCCGCAGGCCGTGCGGGGCCGACCGTGGCGCGCCGACAGCCTACAGCGTGTGCGTGCGGTCGCCCTCGCGAAAGCCGAGCAGCCCGGCGGCGGGCAGCGCGAGGCCGCGCGTGAACGCGAGCACCTTGAAGAGCTCGCCCATCTCGTGTTCGGCAACGAGCTTCTGCGCCGCTGCCACCGTGCGCACGTCGGCGCCCTGAAGCAGCGCCAGCAGGCCGCAATTGACGAGAAAGCGTGCCTGCGACGTGTAGCCGGCCACCTCGGCACCGGCCTCCTGTGCGGCCAGGGCGATGGCGGTGAAGTCCACGTGCGCGGTGATGTCCTTGCCGCCGGTGTCGCTCAGCGGGTCGGTGTCGCTGCGGTGCGCGCGGTGGCACATCAGCGTGCCCTGGTGGCGCTGCGCGTGGTAGTACTCGGCTTCGGGAAAGCCGTAGTCGATGAAGAACGCCGCGCCGCGCGCGAGCTTGCCCGCCAGCGTGGCGACGAACGCCTCGGCCTGCGGGTGGACCTCCAGCACCGCACCGGGCAACGCCCGCTCGGCCAGCGGCGGGCGCAGCGCGCTCGGGCGATCCGCGAACACGAACCCGCGGCCCGCTGCCGGCGCGGCTGCGCCTTCGCCGGCGTCAGCGTCGGCGTGAGCCTCGGCGGCAACGGCCACGCCGCGCTCGAACCAGCCTTGGCCGTCGAAGTGCAGCAGCTTCACCGGCATCGCGTCGAGCACCTCGTTGCCGACGACCACCGCCTCGATCGGATCGCGAGGCCAGGCGTCGAGCCATTGCACCTGGGCGCCGAAGCGGGCGAGCCGCTGGCGCTGGCGCTGGCGCAAGGCGCCGGCCAGTTCGACGATCGCGTAGCGGCGCACCGGCACGCCCGCAGCGTGCATCGCGTCGAGCAACTGTGCGGCCAGCGCGCCGCTGCCGGCGCCGAATTCGACGATCTCGTCCAGGCCGCCGAGCCGCAGCACCTGGGCCACCTGGCGCGCCAGCGCGGCGCCGAACAGCGGCGAGAGCTCCGGCGCGGTGACGAAGTCGCTGCCCGCGCCGGCGGCGCCGGGCAGCGTGCCGAAGATGCCTGCGCCGCCGCGCGCGTAGTACCCCAGCCCCGGCTCGTACAGCGCCATCGCCATGTAGTGGTCGAACGGCAGCCAGCCGCCGGCTTCGGCGATGGCCTTGCGCACGCGCTCCTGCAGCAAAGCCGATAATTCCGCGGCCCCGGCGTCGTCCATCACGCGCGGCATTGTAGGAAGCATGAGTCCCTCGCACACCCCGCGCAGCAGCGCCCCCGGCCCGGCACCGGTGCAAGCCCCGGTTGCGCTGGTTACCGGCGGCGCGCAGCGCATCGGCCGCGCCATTGCGCGCGAACTGGCCGCAGCGGGCTGGCGCGTCGCCGTGCACTACCGCCATTCGTCGGCCGAGGCGGCGGCACTGGTGCAGGAACTCGGCGCGCTGCCCGCGGGTACGGACGGTGGCCGCGGTGCCGCCAGCGCGCACGGCAGCGACCAGCCCGCCGCCCGCGCCTTCGGGGCCGACCTGGCCGACGAGATCCAGTGCCGCGCGCTCGTGCCGCAGGTCAGGCGCGCGATGGGGCGCATCGATGCGCTCGTCAACAACGCGTCGCTCTTCGAGCACGACAGCGCTGCCGATTTCAGCTTCGCCAACATGGAGCGCCACTGGCGCGCCAACACCGGCGCGCCGGTTCTGCTGGCGCAGGCCCTGCACGCCGCCGGCGGCCAGGTGGTCGTCAACGTGCTCGACCAGAAGCTGTGGAACCTGAACCCGGACCACCTCTCGTACACGCTGTCGAAGGCGGCGCTGGAGGTGGCCACGCGCATGCTGGCGATGGCCTTCGCGCCGCGCACGCGCGTCGTCGGCGTGGCGCCGGGCATCACGCTGACCTCCAGCGAGATGAGCGCCGCCGAGTTCGCTGCCGCGCACCGCATGACGCCGCTCGAGCGCGGCTCCACGCCCGAGGACGTGGCGCGCGCCGTGCGCTTCCTCGTCGCCGAGGCGCCGGCGGTCACCGGCACGACGCTCGTCGTCGATGGCGGCCAGCACCTTTCCGCTCAGGCGCGCGACGTGGTCTTCCTCGCCCGCGCCTCGCTTCAGCACCACTGACGCCGACCACTGACGCCGATGACTGTTCCGTCCACGACTGCCGTTGCGACGGCCGCTGCCCCGGGCGACGCCTCCGCCGCGGCGCGCAGGGCCGCCTTCGAGGCCAACAAGCTCGCCAAGCGGCTGCACCGCCAGGTGGGCCAGGCCATTGCCGACTTCGAGATGATCGGCGAAGGCGACAAGGTGATGGTGTGCCTGTCCGGCGGCAAGGACAGCCACGCGCTCCTGGACATCCTCATCAACCTGCGTCAGCGCGCGCCGGTGCGCTTCGATCTCGTCGCCGTCAACCTCGACCAGAAGCAGCCGGGCTTCCCGGCCGACGTGCTGCCCAGGTACCTGCAGGAGCGCGGCGTGCCGTACCGCATCGAGGCGCAGGACACCTACTCGATCGTCAAGAAGCACGTCCCCGAAGGGCAGACGATGTGCAGCCTTTGCTCGCGGCTGCGCCGCGGCATCCTGTACCGCGTGGCCAGCGAACTCGGCGCCACCCGCATCGCGCTCGGGCACCACCGCGACGACATGGTGGTGACGCTGCTGATGAACATGTTCTTCGGCGGGCGCCTGAAGGGCATGCCGCCCAAGCTCGTCAGCGACGACGGCCGCCACGTCGTGATCCGCCCGCTCGCCTATGTGGCCGAGACCGACCTCGAACGCTTCGCCGAGCAGCGGCGTTTCCCGATCATCCCGTGCTCGCTGTGCGGCAGCCAGGACAACCTGCAGCGCGTGCAGGTGAAGAAGATGCTGCGCGAGTGGGAACGCCAGTACCCCGGGCGCAGCGACAACATGCTGCGCGCGATGGCGCATGCCGTGCCCTCGCACCTGATGGACCGGAACCTGTACCCGTTCGCCAGGCTCCAAGCCACGGGTGTTCCCGACGCGGGCGGCGACATCGCCTTCGACGACGAGCCCTGCGGCAGCCAGGAGGTGCCGCTCGCCGCACCGAGCGCCACCGTCACCGTCGCGGCGCCGGTGACGCGGCGGGGCGCCGAAGGCGGCCGGTCGCAGCACCCGGCGAGCCTGCTGCGCAACGAAGAACCCGGCGTCCGGCCCGCCGCCTTGCCCCTGGAAGAGAGCGCCCCATGAAGTCGTCCTTCGCTGCAATCGCCGCCGCTGCGGCCATGGCGGCCGCGGTGAGCCTGACGGCCGGCTGCGCCAGCCTCAACTCGGTGACCAGCGAAGTCTCCAGCTTCGGCGAGTGGCCAGCCGGCCGCGCCCCGGGCACCTACGCCTTCGAGCGCCTGCCCTCGCAGCAGCAGCGCGCCGCCGAGGCCGACGCCCTCGAAGCCGCGGCGCGGCCGGCGCTCGAGAAGGCCGGCTTCAAGCCGGCGGCTGCCGGCAGCGCACCCGACGTCACGGTGCAGGTGGGCGTGCGCACCACGCGCACCGACTACGGCCCCTGGGCCGACCCGATGTGGTGGCACGGCGGCTTCGGCTACTACAGGCGCGGGCCGTGGCTGGGGCCGTCGTGGTCGATGTCGGTGTACGGCAGCCCGCCGCGCTACGACCGCGAAGTGGCGCTGCTGATCCGCGACCGCGCCAGCGGCAAGCCGCTGTTCGAAGCGCGCGCCAGCAACGAATCGGCCGCCAGCATGAGCCCCACGGTGACGGCGGCGCTGTTCCAGGCGGCGCTGATGGACTTCCCCAAGACGGGGCTGAACCCGCGCCGCGTGAGCGTGCCGCTGTCGTAGGCGTTTTCAGTTCGCCGGCCGCGACGGGTCGGCCGCCGCGGCCGGCGCCGGGCCGGCGACGACGGCGCGCAAGTCGTCTTCCCAGCCCTTCAGCGTGGCCTTGGCGCGCTGCCGCTGCGTGGGCGTGGTGGCGTTGTGCAGCCGCGCGACGAAGGCGCAGTTGTATTCGGTGAGCTTCTTGTCGTAGGCGCGGTAGACCGGGTCGGGCGAGTGCTGGCTGCGCTCGGCCAGCGACGCCAGGCCCGCGATGCGCTGCTCGCGGCCGGCTTTGTCGGCGATCAGCCGCCGCGCCGTGGCCAGCGTGTCGCGCTGGCGGCGCCGGCGCTCCTGCAGCCACGCTTCGGGGTCGAACGGTGATGCGGCCACGGCGTCGGCGATGACCTTGCGCTGCGGCTCGTCCAGGCGCCCGTAGACCTGCTCGGCGCGGTCGAGCGCGCGCTTCACCGAAGCGGCCAGACGCTCTTCCTTGTCCGGCTGCAGGTACTCGCGTCGCGCCTCGTCCAGCACCTTCACGTAGCGCTGTTCGAGGTGGCGCAACTGCTCCTCGCCCACGCCCGGCAGAACGTCGGCCGCCTGCTCGACCGCGCGCGCCAGCGCCGGTGCCAGCGCGGCCATGATGCGCTCGTACCACTGGCAGGTGGACAGCGGCGTCAGCGGCTCGGCCACATGCGGCTGGGCGCTGGCCAGCAGGCCGATGTACACCGGCACCTGCGTCTGCCGATGCCATGCGAACCAGCGCTCGATCTGCGCCTTGACCTGCGGCGCCTGTTCGCTGGCGAAATCCATGTAGCCGTCGAGCCACCACCAGGCGAGCGTGGGACCCGTGTTGTAGGCCACGCGCAGCGCGTTGCAGCCCGAAAGGCCCGCCACGGACACGATGGCCAGCACTCCGATAATCGCCGCTCGCTGGGCCGCGGCCCGGCAACGATCGAACGCAATCGACATGGCACTGAACGTCGTCATCATGGCCGCGGGCAAGGGCACCCGCATGAAGTCGGCCATTCCCAAGGTGTTGCACCGCCTGGCCGGCCTGAGCCTATTGCACCACGTGATGGCCACCGCCACGGCGCTCGGGGCGGCGCGCGTCGTCGTCGTCACCGGGCATGGCGCCGAGGCGGTGGAAGCGTCGCTCGCCGGCAGCGGCGCCGCCTTCGCGCGCCAGGAGCCGCAACTGGGCACCGGGCACGCGATGCAGCAGGCGGTGCCCTTTCTGGATGCTGCGAACGACACCACGCTCATCCTCTACGGCGACGTGCCGCTGATCAGTGAGGCCACGACGAAGGAACTGGTGCAAGCCTCGGGCGGCCGCGCGCTGGCGCTGCTGACGGTGCACCTGGACGACCCGGCGCGCTACGGCCGCATCGTCCGCGACGACAAGGGCAACGTGCGTGCCATCGTCGAATACAAGGACGCGAGCGAGGCCGAGCGCAGGATCCGCGAGATCAACAGCGGCATCCTCGCCGCGCCCACGGCGATGCTGTCGCGCTGGGTGAAGGCGCTGAACAACGACAACGCGCAGCGCGAGTACTACCTGACCGACATCGTGGCGATGGCGGTGGCCGAGGGCGTGCCGGTGCCGACGCGGCACCCGGCCAGCGAGGCCGAGGTGCTGGGCGTCAACAGCCCCGTCGAGCTCGCCGACCTCGAGCGCCGCTACCAGCTGGCGCGTGCACGCGAGCTGATGGAAGCGGGCGTGCGCCTGGCCGACCCGGCGCGCTTCGACGTGCGCGGCACGCTGTCGTGCGGCAGCGACGTCGAGATCGACGTCGGCTGCGTCTTCGAAGGCGACGTCACGCTCGCCGACGGCGCGCGCATCGGCGCGCACTGCGTCATCCGCGACTCGCGCATCGGCGAAGGGGCGCTGATCCAGCCGTTCACGCACATGTTCCAGGCCACGGTCGGCGCGCGCGCCGAGATCGGCCCGTTCGCGCGCCTGCGCCCCGGCGCCGACCTCGGCCCCGAGGTGCACATCGGCAACTTCGTCGAGGTGAAGAACTCGACGCTCGCTGCCGGCGCCAAGGCCAACCACCTCGCCTACCTGGGCGACGCCACGGTGGGGGCGCGCGTCAACTACGGCGCCGGCAGCATCACCGCCAACTACGACGGCGCTCACAAGCACCGAACCGTCATCGGCGACGACGTGCACATCGGCAGCAACTGCGTGCTGGTGGCACCGTTGACGATCGGTGCCGGCGCCACGATCGGCGGCGGCTCGACGATCACCAAGGGCGCGCCGGCCGGCGAGCTGACGGTGGCTCGCGCCCGCCAGGCCACCGTGCCGGGCTGGCAGCGGCCGAAGAAGGCGCCGAAGAGGTAGCCGAAGAAGTAGCCGAAGGATGCAGCCGAAGGCGTAGCGGCGCGAAGGCGTCGGTCCGGCGCGCTGCCCGGCGCTGTGTTCCCGGCGCTGTGTTCCCGGCGCTGCAGGGCGCCCGCTTCTTCGCCCTACGCGCCGCTACTCGTCGCCGCTCGCCGCGCCGGCCAGCCGCCGGCGCAGCCAAGCGGTCATCTCGGCTTCGGGCATCGGCCGCGCCAGCAGCACGCCTTGCAGTGCGTCGCAGCCGATGCCGCGCACGAACTCGCGCTGCGCTTCGCTCTGCACGCCTTCGGCCACGACCTGCAGCGCCAGACCGTGCCCCATCTGCGTGATGGCGCGCGTCACCGCCACCGAGCCGGCGTCGTCGGGCAGGCCGGCGACGAAGGTGCGGTCCACCTTGAGCCGGTGCAGCGGCAGGTCCTTCAGGTGCCGCAGCGACGTGTAGCCGGTGCCGAAGTCGTCCACGGTCAGGCGCACGCCCATCGCGGCCAGGCGCTCGAGGGCGGCGCGCACCTCGCGCAGGTCGGCGATGAGCACGCGCTCGGTCATCTCCAGCTCGAGCATCGAACCGTCGGCGCCGGCGGCGTGCAGCGCCTCGGCCACGCTGTCGACGAAGCCCGGCGTCTGGAACTGCTGCATCGCCAGGTTCACCGCCACCGGGAAGCGCCGGCCGAACTCGTCGCGCCAGCGCACCGCGGCGGCCAGCGCATGGCGCAGCACCCAGGCGCCGATCGGCACGATCAGCCGCCGTGCCTCGGCCAGCGGAATGAATTCGTCGGGCGGCAGCAGCCCGCGCTGCGGGTGCACCCAGCGCACGAGCGCCTCGACGCCGAGCACTTCCCCTTCGCCGCCGGCAGCGGCTGCACCGCCGGCGCCCGGCCAGGCCAGCGCCACCTGGGGCTGGAAGTGCAGCACGAACTCGTCCTGCTTCACCGCCAGCGCCAGCCGGCTTTCGAGGGCCAGTTCGGCCAGCGCCGCTTCGGCCATGCCGGCTTCGAAGAAGCGGCAGCGGGCGCGGCCGCCGGACTTGGCGCGGTACATCGCCTGGTCGGCGTGCTGGATCAGTTCGGCCGGCGTGGCGCCGTCGGCCGGGAACATCGCCACGCCGATCGACGGCGTCACCGAGATCGCTACCCCGCCGGCCGCCTGCAGCGGCTCGGCGATGGCCGCCAGCAGCCGCGCCGCCACCTCGCCCACCGCCGGCGCGCCGGCGCGCGGCGCCAGCAGCACGAGGAACTCGTCGCCGCCGAAGCGCCCGACGAGGTCGCCCACGCGCAAGGCGTCGGTGATGCGCGCCGCGACCGTCTTCAGCAAGGTGTCGCCGACGGCGTGGCCGAGCGAGTCGTTGATGCGCTTGAAGTGGTCGAGGTCGATGAACATCAGCGCCAGCGACTCGCCGCTGGCGCGCGCCTGCTCCAGCCGCCGCTCCAGCCGCTCGCCGAACGCCAGGCGGTTGGGCAGGCCGGTCAGTGCGTCGTGGTGTGCCAGGTGCTGGATGCGGCGCTCGGCTTCGAGGCGGTCGCGCAGGTCGCGCACGATGGTCAGCCGCTGCAGCTCGCCCTGGTGGTGCATCGTGCGCACGATGAACTGCACCGGGATGCGCGTGCCGTCCTTGTGCATCGCGACGCTGTCGTAGCGCGTGTCGGGCGCGGCGGCCATCACCTCGGCCACCTTCTGCTGCGCCTCGGGGGCGATGAACTCCAGCGTCAGCCGCCCGAGCATCTCGGCCAGCGTGTAGCCGAGCAGGTTGAGCAGCGGCGGGTTGACGTCGGTGATGTAGCCGCCCTTGTGGAAGACGATGCCTTCGTCGCTGGCGTGCATGAACTTCGCCAGCCGCTCCTCGCTTTCGCGCAGCGCCGCTTCGGCGCGCCGGTGGTGCGTGATGTCGGCGATCTGCACGAAGGCGCCGACGCTGGCGCCGGTTTCGCCCGCGTGCGGCAGCAGCCGCACCTCGACGTTGCGGCGCTCGCCGTCGGCGCCGGTCACTTCGCGTTCGTAGATGACGCTCACCCGCTCTTCGACGACGCGCTTGCGATGCGGCTCGATCAGCGCCGTTGCCGGCGCGCCGATGATCTCGTGCAGCGGGCGGCCGATGATCTCGCGCTCATGCGCGAAGCCGAACATCTCGGCGTAGCGGCGGTTGGCCATGCGGCAGGTGACGCCGGCGGCCTCGTAGTAGGCGATGGCCACCGGCACCGTGTCGGCCAGCAGGCGCAGGAGGGCCAGCTCGTCGCGACGCGCCGGGGCGCCGCCTGCGGGCGGTTCTTCGTGCGCTTCTTCGTTCGGCCGCGCGTTCACCGCGCCGCCTCCCGTTCCACCACGTCGGCGGCCAGGCACAGGTCTTCCCAGGCGCGCGCCTTGTCCGGCAGGTTGCGCAGCAGGTAGGCGGGGTGGTAGGTCACCACCAGCGGCACGCCTTCGTAGCGGTGCACGCGGCCGCGCAGCCTGCCCACCGGCTCGCTGCTGCGCAGGAGCGCCTGCACCGCGAAGCGGCCCATTGCCAGCACGATGCGCGGCCGTACGAGCTGGATCTGGCGCACGAGGAACGGCTCGCAGCGCTGCATCTCCTCGGGCTGCGGATTGCGGTTGCCCGGCGGCCGGCACTTCAGCGTGTTGGCGATGAAGACGCGCCGCGCGGGGTCGCCTTCGGCAAGCCGCGCCAGGCCGAGCGCGGCCAGCATCGAGTCGAGCAGCTGGCCGGCCGGGCCGACGAAGGGCTCGCCCGTCGCGTCCTCCTGCTCGCCGGGCGCTTCGCCGACGATCATCCAGTGCGCCTGCGGATGGCCGACGCCGAACACCGTCTGCCGGCGTCCTTCGCACAGCGCGCAGGCGCGGCAGCCGGCCACGGCGGCGCGCAACGCGCCCCAGTCGAGCGCTGCGACGTCGGCCGCCGGCAGGGCGGGCTGCGAAGGCCGCGAAGGCTGCGCGGGCTGCACGGACTGCAGCACGGGCTGCAGCACGGGCTGAGGCGCGTTCGCGGCAGGGACGCGCGGTGCAGATTCGGCGGCGAGCCGGGGCGGCGCGACAACGGCGCCGGCAGCGGCAGCGGCAACCGGCGCCTGAAGATCGGCGGCGCGTGGGGCGGTGACGGTCGCCGCCGGCACCGCCAGCGCAGGCTGCCACACGCGCAACCCCATCTCCTCGAGCATGGCGCGGCGGCGCTCACTCCACGCCATCGGTGCCTCCCCGACCGGCCGCCTTGGCCGCCGCCGCCACCGTGGCAGTGGCCGGGCCGCGCGTCGGCGCGGGCGGCGGCGCCGCGACCACGCGCCGCATCAGCACCGCGTCTTCGCGCCCGCGCAGCCCGGGGTAGTAGCCGCGGCGCAGGCCCACCTCGTCGAAACCGCGCCGCGCATACAGCGCCCGCGCCCGCGCGTTGCTGGCGCGCACCTCGAGCCACACCTGCGCCAGGCCGCGCGAACGCGCGTGCGCCAGCACCGTCTCGAGCAACGCCGAACCGAGGCCGCTGCCCTGGCCGGCCGGCGCGATGGTGAGGTTCAGCAGGTGCAACTCGTCGACGCCTTCCATCGCCACGAAGTAGCCGGCGATGCGGCCGCCATCGCCTTCGAGCACCTCGGCCAGATGGCCCGCGGCGAGCGAATCGACGAAGTTGCCGTGCGTCCACGGGTGGCTGTAGGCCTGCGCTTCGATGGCCAGCACCGCGCCGAGATCGGCCACGGTCATCGGCCGCCGCCGCGAGGCCGGCACGGTCGCGACAGGTCGGCCTTCAGCCACCATGCGTCACTCGTGTGGGCGGCGGTGCGGGCTGGCCCGACGTGGCTGCGCGTTCGGCGCGCTCGGCGGTCGTCAGCGCCACCTTGTCGCGCAGGTACAGCGGCAAGGCGGCGGCCGCGTCGATGCCCTCGCCGGCAGCGAAGGCGTGCCGCGCCAGCCGCAGCAACGCCGCGGCGCGGCCGGTCTCGCGCGCATGCACCCGCGCGCCCGGCGATGGCCGCAACCGCGCACCGAATGCGGCCAGTGCCGAACCGGCGACGGCGTGCAACCCGGGCAACGAATCGACGAGCGCATTCCACGACGCCAGCGTGTACAGCGCCGGCGCATGCAGTGTGCGCCAGCCTGGCGCGGCCGCCGTCGTCGCTGCCGCGGTGCGCTGGTAGACGGCGCCATAGATCTCGTCCATGCGCGCGTCCATCGCCACGGCCACCGTGGCCGGCGCGGGCGTCGCGTCGGTAGCCCCGAGGGCGTCCTCGGCCACGACGAGCAGGCTGTCCAGCGGCAGCAGTGGCCGCGCCAGGCCGAAGCCCAGTCCCTGCGCCACGGCGCAGCTTGTGCGCAAGCCCGTGAAGGCGCCCGGGCCGCGGCCGAAGGCGATGGCATCGAGATCGGCCAGCGCCAGCCGGGCGCGCGAGAGCACCTCGCCGATGAGCGGCACCAGCTGCGCCGACGCCGCCGCACCGCCGGCCGCTTCGACCGCGTGCGAGCCCGCTGGCCCGGCCGCAGCGACGGCCAGCACCTCGGTGCTGGTGTCGAAGGCGAGCAGGCGCGGCAGCGCGGCGCGGTTCATCGTGGCCCCGTCAATGCGAAGTGCGGCGCCGGCGCAGCGGCAACACGCCGCTGCCCACGAGCAGCCCCAAGGTCACCAGGGCCAGCCCGAGCAGCGCCGAAGCCGCCAGCGGCTCGCCCAGCACCGGCACTGCCGCCAGCGCCGCCAGCGGCGGCACGACGGCGGTGAACATCGTCGTGCGCACCGGCCCGTAGTGCGCCACCACCTGCGTGAAGGCGATGCCGGCCACGAGCATCGACAGGCCGCCTTGGTACACAGCCTGGAAGGCGATCTCGGCCACCGGGGCTTCGGCCAGCCGGCTGGGCACCACGCCCGCCCACGCGGCCAGCGCATACGCGGGAACGGCGAGCACCAGCGTCACCAGCGCCACCGCGCCCGTGGCGGCCACTGCGCCGACGCGCCAGCGCCGGCACAGCACGCCGTACACCGCCCAGGTCATGCTGGCGCCGACGAAGAGAACATCGCCGCGCCAGGTGCGTGCGCCGGCTGCCAGGGCCTCGAACAAGCTCGCTCCGGCCACCGCCGCACCGCCGGCGAGGATCAGCGCCACGCCGGCCACGCGCGCCAGCGTCAGCCTTTCGCCGAGCAGCAGCATCGCGCCCAGCGTGCTCCACAACGGCAGGCTGCCCGGCAACAGCACCGCCGCGTGCGACACCGGCGCGAGGAAGAAGGCGTTGTAGGCGAGCAGGCAGTAGCCCAGGCCGCCGAAGCCGCCGAGCGCCATCGCGCGAACCAGGGCTGCGCGCCGCAGACGGGCGGCGGCCGCGGCGGCGGCGCCAGGCGCGCTGTTGCCGCTGGGCCCGTTGCCGGCGAGCCCGCGCACGAGCGCCTGGCGGTACCGCCACGCGAACGGCAGCACGACGAGGCCGGAGAACACGAAGCGCAGCCAGGCGATGTCCAGTGGCGTCAGCGTGCCGCGCGCGCTGCCGCGCGCGACGAGGATGAAGGTGATCCAGATCAGCAGCACCGTGACCGCGGCGAGCCGGGCCAGGCCGGCCGGCGACAGCGGCAGTGGCGAAGCGGTGGATGTCGTGGGCGCCGGCGATGGACCGGTGGAAGCCGAACCAGCCGAACCAG
>JAEUPF010000008.1 GCA_016790425.1 Rubrivivax sp. | reverse complement strand
TGACCGAGCACGGCATCGCCTGGCAACCGCCCGACATCACGCCGACCACGGATCGAAGCCCGCGCCTCGGCACCGACGAGAAGGTGAAGCTCTTCGCCAGCCTGTTCCGCGGCCGGGAAGACGTGTACCCGGTCCGCTGGGAGAGCAAGGCCGGCAAATCGGGCTACTCGCCAGCGTGCGCAAACGAGTGGCGGGCCGGTGTTTGCGAGAAGCCACGGATCAAGTGCGGCGACTGCGCGCACCGCTCGGTGATCCCGGTCACGGGCCAGACGGTCTTTGACCACCTCGCCGGCCGGCACACCGTGGGGGTGTATCCGCTGCTCTCGGATGACACCTGCCACTTCCTGGCGGTGGACTTCGATGATGCCGAGTGGCGAGAGGATGCGCGCGCCTTCGCCGGCTCGTGCGATGCGCTGGGCGTGCCGGTCGCGCTTGAAGTCTCCCGCTCCGGCAATGGGGCACACGCGTGGATCTTCTTCTCCGCCCGCGTGTCGGCACGCGATGCCCGTCGGCTGGGTACCGCCCTCATCAGCCACACCTGCGCGCGCACCCGCCAGCTGAAGCTCAGCTCCTACGACCGCCTGTTTCCGAATCAGGACACGATGCCGAAGGGAGGCTTCGGCAACCTCATCGCCTTGCCTCTGCAGAAAGCGCCCCGCGAAAGCGGCGGCAGCGTCTTCGTCGACCGTGACCTGCAGCCCCACGGCGACCAGTGGGCCTTCCTGGCTGGCCTGCCAAAGATGGCGCCCGCAGACATCGAACCCACGATCCTGCGCGCCACCGGTGGCCGCCATCCGCTCGACGTGACCTTCATCGACAGCGAGGACCAGGCCACGCCGTGGCGTCGGCAGGAGCCAGCGTCCAACCGCTTACCCGGCCCGATGCCGGCCTCACTGAAGATCACGCTAGCCAACCTCGTGTACTTCGAGAAGGCCGCTCTGCCGCAACCCCTGGCCAACCGGCTGATCCGCCTGGCCGCGTTCCAGAACCCGGAGTTCTACAAGGCACAGGCCATGCGCCTTCCGGTGTGGGATGAGCCCCGGGTCATCGGCTGCGCAGAGAACTTCCCCCAACACATCGCTCTGCCGCGCGGGTGCCTGGAAGCAGCGCTCACCTTGCTGCGCGAGAACGGCATCCGGCCCGACCTGGACGACGAGCGATCGGCCGGGGCGGCGCTGCAGGTGCAGTTTTGCGGCGCGCTCCGGCCGGACCAGCAGCAAGCGGTCGACGCCATGCTGGCCCACGACACTGGTGTCTTGTGCGCGCCGACCGCCTTCGGAAAGACGGTGACCGCGGCGGCGCTGATTGCCGCACGGGGTGTGAACACCTTGATCCTGGTCCATCGGGCCGAGCTGTTGCGTCAGTGGCGCGAGAGGCTGCAAACCTTCCTGGCCGAGGCCCGCGACGGAGCTCAGGACCGACCCAGCATCGGCGCGATCGGCGGCGGCAAGTCGAAACCTACCGGACGCATCGACATCGCCTTGATGCAATCGCTCTGCCGCCAGGGCGAAGTCGATGCGCTCGTCGAGGACTACGGACACATCGTGGCGGACGAGTGTCACCACCTGTCGGCGTTCTCCTTCGAAGCAATCCTGAAGCGGGCCAAGGCGAAGTACGTCCTCGGGTTGACGGCCACGCCGATCCGCCGCGACGGCCGGCAACCCATCATCTTCATGCAGTGCGGCCCGACGCGCCACACCGCGGAGAAACCTTCAGGGGCGCCGCAGACCTTGGAGATCGTTCCGCGATACCTGACGCCCCGGGTTGGGGCGGCCGACGATGCGCCAATCCAGCAGGTGTTCCAGGTCATTGCCTCGGATGCCAAGCGCACGGTCCAGGTTGCCGACGAGGTGGCGGCTGCATTCGCCGCAGGCGGCAAGGTCTTGGTCCTGACCGAACGCACGGAGCACCTGGACGCCCTGCGCCAAGCACTGGGCACGCGGGTGTCACCGCTGCTCGTGCTGCACGGCCGGATGTCGGCGAAGCAGCGGACTGCGCTGCTTCAGGAACTGGAGGCGCTGCCTGCCGATGCACCACGGGTGCTGCTCTCGACGGGCAAACTGGTCGGCGAGGGCTTCGACCATGCGCCGCTCGATACCCTGGTGCTGGCGATGCCCATCTCGTGGAAGGGCACGCTCGCGCAGTACGCCGGCCGACTGCACCGGGAGCACGCGAGCAAGAACAGCGTCCGGATCGTCGACTTCGTGGACGAAGGGCATCCCGCCCTTCTTCGGATGTGGGAACGGCGCCAGCGCGGGTATCAAGCCATGGGGTATCGAGTGATCCCGCAGGCTTCAGGCCTTTTCGATCCGGACGGCTGACGCGGTCGCGCAGCCGGCCCGAAAGATTACCGATCAGTCACTTTCCGCTTGACCTCCAGCGGGTCGACACCGAAAATGACCGAAAGGTAACTTTAAGCACCTGCCATGCCGTCGTCGGCTCAAGACTTACCGATCGGTCACTCCACCGGCTCAGAGACGCCGATCCGCTCCTCGGTGGAGTTGGGCGCCGTCATCCGTGAGCAACGGAAGCGGCTGGCCCTGAAGCAGCTCGACCTGGCCGGCCTGGGCAACACCGGCAACCGCTTCATCGTCGACCTGGAGAACGGCAAGCCGACGGTGCAGTTGCAGAAGGTGCTGGACCTGATGGACCTGCTGGGCCTGGAGGTGGTGGTGCGCACCAAGGCCTCTCGTTCGACCTCTTCGCTGTAAGGGCCACGTGATGCAGCCACGGCCCGACCGGCTGGACGTCTACTACGGCAGCGACCTCGTCGGCGCGGTACACGACAGCGCGCCGCTGTCCTTCGAGTACGCGCCTGGCTGGCTGAACCCTTCGGAAGGACGCCAGCGCATGTCGCTGGCGGCCATCCCGCTGCAGCCCGGCCGGCAGGCCACGCCCGAGGTGCAGGCCTTCTTCGAGAACCTGCTGCCCGAGGGCGAACTGCGCGACTACCTGGCCGCGCAGCGCAAGGCATCCACCCTCTTTTCGCTGCTCCTGGAGGTAGCGGGCGACACCGCGGGCGCCTTCGTGCTGGTCGCACCCGGCCAGACGCCGGAGCCGCCGCGCTACGAGGCCACGACATGGGAAGCCATCGCCGCCATCCTGGCCAAGCGGTCGGCCTCTGCGATCGACATCCACGGGCAAGGCGCCCGCGTCTCCCTGGCCGGGGCCCAGGACAAGACCAGCCTGGCGATCTTCGACGACGGCGTGCCGCGGTTGCCCAAGGGTACTTCACCCTCGACCCACATCCTCAAGCCCAACATCCGCCGCCTGGCCAAGGTGTGGCACTCGGCCGCGAACGAGACCATCGTGATGCGAGCCGCGGCTTTGGCTGGCCTGCCGACGTCCGAGGTCTTCTACGAACCGCATACCGAAGCATGCGTGGTGCGCCGCTTCGACCGCCAGCTTCGCGCCGACGGCACACTGGCCCGGCTGGTGCAGTACGACCTGTGCCAACTGGCCGGCACGGTGTCGGACCGCAAGTACGAGAAAGAAGGTGGCCCGGGGCTGGCCGCCAGCGCCGAACTGATCCGCCGCTACAGCGCGCAGCCCGCCGTCGACCTGCGCCACCTGGTGCGCTGGGTGTTTTTCAACCTGTACGTCGGCAACAACGACAGCCACGCCAAGAACCTGTCGATCTACAGCGTGCCCGGCCAGGGCGTGATACTGACGCCGTTCTACGACCTGATGTGCACACGGTTGTACCCGGGGCTGTCGCCCGAGTTCGCCTTCGCGATCGGCGGCGAGGTCAGGCCGGGCGAGATGGGCGCCGAGCACCTGGCGCAAATGGCCGGGCAACTCGGCATGCAACCGCGCTTCCTGGCTCAGCAGGCGCGCGACATGGCCGACCGCGTGCCAGCCGCCATCGAACAGGCCACGCGCGAGATCGCCCCTTCGCTGACACCATCGGCACGCACGCTGGCCGAGCGGCTCGAGCGCTTCGTGTCGTCCACCACCAGGAAGCTGGCAGCGCGCCTGGCCGCCTGAGGCAAGCGCAGGGAAGACGTAGCCATGGGAGAGGTCACCAACCAGATTGCCATCGTCCTGGGCGTCCTCGCCGCCTGCTTCGCCGGGCCCGCCGCAGGCCAGCGGCGAGACGCTCCGCCAAAGCACCCGGGTGGCGCCGGACCCGCGCCGCCTGGCGCCACGGGTGCTCTTCGCCTTAGCGCCCCCTTTACCCCTTGCGTCCGGCGCTCGTCTTCTTCTTCGCCGGCACCTTGCCGCCTTCGCGGCGCGCCTCGGCCAGGCCGATGGCGATGGCCTGCTTGCGGCTGGTGACCTTCTTGCCCGAAGCGCCGCTCTTCAGCGTGCCTTCGTTGCGTTCGTGCAGGGCCTTGTGGACCTTCTCGGAGGCCTTGCGGCCGTATCGGGACGTCATGGCGTGCTCCTTGGCTGCGATTTGCCGCGGTTGGCTCCTTCGCAGCAACGCTCGTGCCCGATGGCCGACGAAGCGGCGCCCAAGGGCCGGCGGTGGAGCGCCGTTTGCTGCGCGCAGCGTGTCGCCGCCTTCGTCCCTGGCGGCATCCACTGCGGGCATCGCCAGCGAGCGATGCGCCCGCGCGAAAGGCTTGAACCATGAACCTCATCATCTGGCTCATCGTCGGTGGCCTCATCGGCTGGATCGCGAGCCTCATCATGCGCACCGACGCGAAGCAGGGCCTGCTGCTCAACGTGGTGGTGGGCATCGTCGGCGCGTTGATCGCCGGCTGGATCATCTCGCCATTGGTGGGCGTGCCCACGATCAACCAGAACACCTTCAGCCTGGGCGCGATGGGGGTCTCGCTCCTCGGCGCCATCATCTTGCTGTTCATCGTCAATCTCCTTCGCCGCGGCTCGCCGCGCTAGGGCGGTGGACGGCCGCGGTACGCGGTGAGCGGCCGCCCTTCGCGGCGGCTCGCCGCGCTGAGCGGGCTGAGCGGGCTGAGCGGGCTGAGCGGGCTGACCGGGCTGGGCGGCCGCGGTACGCGGTGAGCGGCCGCGGCCCGCGTTGCGGCACAGCGAAGCGCCGCGCTCGATGCGGCCGCCAGCCGCATGCAGCGTGGCGCCGCGGCTGCGCGGTGGGCGCGCGCCTGGCGGAATGCCCGCAATGTCCGGAATGTCGATTGCATCGCGCCGGGCAGCGCGGCAACGCGCACCCCGGCGGCGCGCGCCTCGCGCAGCGCCCGCTTCAGCGAAGCAGGAAAGGAACGCGCATGCATCCACGAGACCACGGTCGTCGCGATCGCAGGGATCGCGGCGACCCGCGCCAGGGTCGCCGCGGCCCGGGCCCCGACCCCTTCCATCCCAACCAGCAGCGGCAGCAGCAGCAGCAGTACCGCGGATCCCCGTCGTCGCACGACCGCGACGGCGCCAGCCGCTACGGCAGCGGCAGCGACATCGACGAGCGGTATGGCGGCCGCCACGGCAGCCCCTGGGACGACGACTGGCGCGGTGGCCGCAGCATCAGCGGCGGCGGCAGCGGCGGCTATGGCGGCGGCTATGGCTATGACCCCGGCTACGACGAAGGCCATGACGGCGGCTACGGCGAAGGGTACGGCGGCGGGTACGGCGGCGCGCACGGCGCCGGCCGCTCCGACAGCCCTTACGACGAGGACGACAGCGGCTACAGCGCAGGCTACGGCAGCATGGGCCACGGCGGCCAAGGCTACGGCAGCCAGGGCGGCTACCGCGGCGGTGGCCGGGCCGGCTGGCGCGAAGAAGAAGGCCGCGGCCGCTACGGCAGTTCCAACCAGCGCGGTTACGGCGGCTACGGCGAAGGATTCGACAGCGGCCGCGACGCTTCCGGTTTCGGCGACGAGCGCCGTTGGCCGGGCCTGCACCATGGGTCGGGCGGCAGCGGCGGGCACCACGACGAGTTCGAGCCCGACTACCACCAGTGGCGCAGCGAGCAGCTTCGCAACCTGGACAACGACTACCGGAGCTGGCGGCAGGATCGCTACCAGAAGTTCAGCGACGAATTCGACCAGTGGCGCTCGCAGCGCGCTTCCGGCGGCAGCAGCCGCGGCGTCTCGGAAGCCGAGGCGCCCGCCAGCACCGGCATGGGCCGCAGCGGCAGCGGCAGCGGCAGCGGCAGCGGCAGCGGCAGCGGCAGCGGCAGCGGCAGCGGCAGCGGCAGCGGCGACAGCGTGTCCTCCTCCTCGGACCGTTCGCAAGCAGAAAGCGGTCGGGGCACGGCAGCGAAGCAGTAGCCCCTTCGGCGCGCGCCTTGCCGCCGCAAGCTGACTGCCGAAGGTCACGGCTGGCGCGGCGGGGCCGGGTCTCCCAAGGCCGCCGCTTCCGCCGCGGCGTCCGCTTCCGTCGCGGCTTCCGCTTCCGCCGCGGCGTCCGCTTCCGTCGCGGCTTCCGCTTCCGCGCCGCTTCCGCTTCCGCCGCTGCTCTGCGCTTGCTCCGCTGCCGCCTCCCCCGCTTCTGCGCCAAGCCGCCGCTCGCGACCCGGCCGTGCGCCGGGCATGCGAATTGCCTCATCGCGGCCCTTCGGCTTCCTCGGCACGAACCGGCAATCGCGATGGCCAGCGCAATGGGAACTGCCTCGGCCTCGGCCTCGGCATCGGCATCGGCAGCGGATGCGGCCGGCTTGGCGCTGGCGTTCCTCGCCGGCGGCGGCGAGATGGGAGCACGGGCGCGCGCCCGCGACTGGTCGGCCACCCCGCTGGGCGCGGCGGCCGGCTGGCCGCAGTCGCTGCGCACCGCGGCCAGCACCTGCCTGAACTCGCCGCTGCCGATCCTCGTGTGCTGGGGCGGCGAGCTGACGCAGATCTACAACGACGCCTGGCGCCCGCTCGCCGGCCAGCGCCACCCGGCGGCGTTCGGCCAGCGCGTGCGCAACTGCCGCCCCGAGGCCTGGCCCGATTTCGCCGCGCTGCTGCTGCGCGTGTGGAGCCACGGCGAAGCCATCACGTCGCCCGGGCAGCCGATCATGGTGCTGCACGATGGGGCGCTCGAGGAGCGGCGCTTCACGATCGCCTACAGCCCCATCCGCGACGAGAGCGGCGGCGTCGGCGGCGTCTTCTGCACCGCTGTCGAAGAGGCGCCCGCGGTGCCGGCCGTGCCCGCGCCCGCGCCGGCGCCCGCGCCGTCGCATGCCGCCCCTCCGCACGACCTCGAAGCCGCAGCGCCGCGCGCAGCCCCGCGCGGCGAGGGCGACGCGTTCGTCGAAGCGGCGCTCGAAGCCGCCGGCCTGGGGCTGTGGGAACTGGACCTCACCAGCGACCGCACGGCACGCCGCACGCTGCGCCACGACCGCCTCTTCGGCTACGCCGAACTGCAGCCCACCTGGGGCCGCGCCGTCGCCGAACGCCACGTGCTCGCCGAGGACCGCGCCACGCTGCACCAGGCGCTGGACCGCGCCATCCTCACCGGCCACCTGGCCCTCGAAGTGCGCGTGCGCTGGCCCGACGGCAGCGTGCACTGGATCGCGCTCGCCGGCCGCACCTTTCACGACGCCGACGGCAGGCCCGTGCGCATGGCCGGGGTGGTGAGCGACGCCAGCGAACGGCACGCGGCGCCGCCGGCCGTTCGCGCCAGCGCTGCGACGACGCTCGCGCAGCGCATCGTCGACGAGGGCCCGGCCGGGTTCTTCGCCTGGAACCGCGACGGCACGGTCACCGAGGCCAACGACCGCTTCCTCGACCTCTTCGGCTACGGCCGCGAAGACCTCGCCGCCGGCCGTGTCGACTGGCACCGCATCGCGCCGGCCTGCTGGGACGGCCCCGAAGGGCGCGGTGCGGCGCCCGCCGCGGCGTTGCCGCTGGCCGCGCTGCGCCACGACGGCACCCTCGTGCCGGTGCTGTTCGCCGCCGGCGATTGGCGCGCAGCCGATGCAGCGCAGACGCCGCGCCTGGGTCTCGTCATCGCCGACGCGCAGGCGGGCGCCGCCGACGCGCCGGCCAGCGAGGCGCAGCAGCGCGAGGAGCACCTGCTGGCCGCCCTCGCCCACGAAGTGCGCAACCGGCTGGCGCCGATCGTCAACGGCCTGGCACTGCTGAAGGCGGCGCCGGCGCAGCGCCCGGCGGCGCAGGAAGCGCTGGCGATGATGCAGCGGCAGGCCAGGAGCCTCGTGCGCCTCGTCGACGACCTGCTCGACGTGGCGCACCCGGGGCGCGGCGCGCTGGAGCTGCCGCGCCAGCCGATGAACGCCGCCGACGCGCTGCGCGCCGCGCTGGAAGCAAGCCGGCCGCTGCTCGAGGCCGCCGGGCACGAGGCGGTGCTGCATCTGCCCCGTTCGCCGCTGTGGGTGCTGGGCGACAGCGCGCAGCTCACCCATGCGCTGCGCAACCTGCTCGACAACGCGGTCCGCTACACCGCCCCCGGCGGCCGCATCACTGCCGAAGCATTTGCCGACGCCGGTGCCGTCTTCCTGAGCGTGGCCGACACCGGTCGCGGCATCGCCGCCGCCAGGCTGGCCGGCGTGTTCGCCCCGTTCTCGCACCTTCACGAGGGGCACGACGAGCGCGATGGCCAGGGCGGAAGCAGCACCGACCGCGCCGCCGGGGCAAGCGCCAAAGAGGGCGGACCCGAGCGGCACGACGCGCACGACCGCGCCGCAACGCCGCGGCACGGGGGCCTGGGCATCGGGCTGGCGCTGGCGCGCGAGCTGGTGCGCCGCCACGGCGGCGACATCCGCGCCTTCAGCCACGGCCCGGGCCGCGGCAGCCGCTTCCTGGTGCGGCTGCCGGCCGCGCCGCCCCCGCTGGAGCGCGCGCCGGGCGACCCCGAGGCGCGGCAGCGGCACGAAGAAGCGGTGGCGCCGATGCACCTGCTCGTCGTCGACGACAACGCCGACGCCGGCGATTCGCTGCGCCTGCTGCTCACGAGCCTCGGACACCGCGTGCGCATCGCCCGCGACGGCGCCGGCGCACTGGCCGCCATCGCCACCGAGCCGCCCGAGGTCGTGCTGCTGGATATCGGCATGCCCGGCATGGACGGCTGCGAGGTGGCGCGGCGCATCCGCGCCGAGCGCGCCTTCGACGGCACGAAGCTGGTCGCACTCACCGGCCACGGCCTGCCGGCCGACCGGCGCGAAGCGCTCGAATCGGGCTTCGACGCGCACCTCGTGAAGCCGGTCGAGCCGGCGGTGTTGCTGGCTTTGCTGGCGCGGTTCGCGGCGGCTTGACGGCGTGACGGCCTGACGGCGTGACGGCGTGACGGCTTGACGGCCTGACGGCGTGACGGCCTGACGGCGTGACGGCGCGGCAGCAGCCCGGCGGCCGACACAGCGGCCGCCCGGGCTCTCGCGACCTGCCTCAGTGCCCGTCGGCCTGCTGCGCCGTCAGCGCCTCCTTGCGCTCGGCCAGTTCGGCGCCCACCGCCTTGGTGTCGAGGCCGGCCTTCTTCACCTTCGGGAAGAGCTCTTCCTCTTCTTCCTTGACGTGGTGGTCGACGTACTCCGACAGCACCTTCATCTTCGCGTCGTACAGGTCGCTGTCGCAGCTGGAGGCCTCGATCTGCGCGATCAGGTCCTTGGCCGTGGCGTGCTCGACGGCCGCCTCGTCGACGAGGCTGAGGTCCTTGTCGTCCAGCACCTCGCGTGCCGACGGGTAGAAGATCTCTTCCTCGACGGTGGCGTGCACCGTGAGCATGGCGCAGATCTCGCGCGCCAGGTCCTCGCGCGACTCGTCTTCGGCCTTGGCGAGCTTGTCGTACTCCCTGAACAGCGACTTGACTTCCTTGTGGTCGTCCTTCAGCAGCTTGACGGCGTCGGTGCCGCTGCTGCGCGTGGTGCTGCGGGCGGCGGTGCCGGTGTTGCGGGCGGTGCTGGCGGCGGTGCTGGGCCGGGCGGCGTGAGGCATGAAAGCGACTCCTTGGGTTGCCGATGAGGATCGAGGGGATGACAGCGAACGGGCGCCATGCGGCAAGCCGCGTTCCGCTAGCGGGCCCAGGCGGCGAAGGTCGCGCCGGCCCGAGGTCGAGCCGGATCGACGCGCCTGCTCGTTGGCGGCCGGGCCGCCGCGGTATGGGCCTTGCCGCGGGCGCGCCATGGCCCGCACGACAACGGCGAAGCACCCCGGCGGCCAGGCCGGCGCGAGCGCGAGGCCCGGCGCGCGTCGGCGCATCGATGAGCCGCGCCTGGCGCCCAGCCCCGTGGTGCTGCTGCTGGTGGACTTCATCAACCCGCTCAACTTCGCCGGCGCCGAACGCCTCGCGCCGCGCGCCGTGGCCGCGGCAACCGCTTGCGCGCGGCTGCGCCGGCGCGTCCGCCGGCAAGGGCTGCAGACCATCTACGCCAACGACAACTACGGCGTCTGGCGCGCCGACTTCGCCGACCTGTGGCGCCGCTGCAGCCGCGCACCCGGCGCACCCGGCGCGGTGGCGCGCACGCTGCGCCCGCTGGCCGGCGACTGCACGCTGCTCAAGCCGCGCCACTCGGCGTTCCATGGCACGGCGCTCGACCTGCTGCTGCGGCAGCTGGCGTGCAGGCGGCTGATCGTCACGGGCCTGGCCGCCGACAGCTGCGTGCTCTTCACCGCGATGGACGCCTACCTGCGCGGCTACGAGCTGTGGGTGCCCGAGGATTGCACCGCCGCCGAGACCGCCGAGGACGAACGCGCGGCGCTGGCGCAGATGCAGCGCGTGCTGAAGGCGCACACGCGGGCGGCGATCTGAATCGCCAGCGCCGCGGCGCCAGCGCTGCGGCGCTCGGTCAGGGCCGGCTCGCTCCGACGCCGGGCCGGCTGGCCCCCACGCCGGGGCGGCTCGCCGCCATGCCAGGCCTGCTCGCCGCCCTGCCGGGCCGGCTGGCACCGACGCCGGGCCGGCTGGCAGCGGTGCTGCCGGCCATGCCGCCCATCATGCCGGTGCTGCTGGTGCTGCTGGTGCTGCTGGTGCTGCCGGTACTGCCGGCGTTGCCCGCGCTGCTGCCGGCGCTGCCGCTGATCGGGCCCATCGGCGGCAGGCCGGGGCCTGCCGGCACGGAAGGCGCGCTCGCCGGCAGTCCCGGCCGGCTGGCGCCGCCCGCGGGGCCGCTGGCGCGCGGCGGCGCAGGGATGGGCGCACTGCCGGGGCGGCTGGCAGGCGTGGCCGGGCCGCTGGCGGCGGGGCCCTGGCGCGGGCTCGTCTGCGCCTGCGCGGCGCTGAACGCCAGACACGACAACGCGGCCGCGGTGATGGCCACCCAGTCAGGGAGGAATCGACGGGACATGGAATGCTCCTCGCAGGGCCTGGAGGACGAACGGCCCGGCAAGCGGTGCGGCAACGGGCATGCCTTCGCGGCCCGGCATCCGGCGGCCGCGCCTGGCGCCGATGCCGGCCCCGGCGCGCCGGCGCGCAGGGGCGTGGGCGTGCCAGCGGTCGTTCATCGGGAAGGCGCCGATCCCGGCTGCGCCATGCGCCGGTGCAACTGCGCCAGCACCGCCGCTGGCGTCACCGCGGCCAGCGCCACCTCGACCTTGTTGGACAAGCCGGCGACCACGTCGCCTTCGCAGGCCATCATCGCCTTGAAGCCGACGCGCGCCACGTCGGCCGGGTCGGCCTTGCGGCCGCTGCCCAGGCGCGTGTCGAGCATGCCGGCGCGGGCGAAGAACTCGGTGTCGGTGGCCCCGGGCATCAGGCAGGTGACGCTGACGCCGGTGCCTTCGAGCTCGTTGCGCAAGGCCCACGAGAACGAGTCGATGAACGCCTTCGAGGCGTTGTAGACCGCCTGGTAGCTGCCGGGGATGAAGCCGGCCACCGAACCGGTGATGAGGATGCGGCCGCTGCCGGCCGCCACCATGCGCCGCGCGATGGCGTGGATCAGGTAGAGCGTGCCGCTGATGTTGGTGTCGACGACGCCGCGAATGCCGTCGAAGTCCTGGGCCAGGAACGAACCCCCCAGGCCGTGCCCCGCGTTGGCCAGCAGCGCTTCCACGGGCCGCCGGCCCACATGCGCCAGCAGCACTTCGAGGCCGGCCATCGTGGCCAGGTCGGCCTGCACCGCCTGCACCGAAACGCCGAGCCGGGTGCCGAGGCTCGTCGCCTCGGCGAGGTCGCGATCGGCCGCCAGCAGGAGATCGAAGCCTTCCTCGGCGCAGCAGCGCGCCAGCTCCAGGCCGATGCCCGACGAAGCGCCAGTGACCACGGCCAGCGGCCGCTGGCCTTCGGCGGCGCGGTTTTCGTCGAACGGGTCGTCCAGCGTCGGACGGCTGCGCATCTGCATGGTGTTCCTTTCGGGTCCGCTCGCCACCACCGTTGCCGGGCAGGCCGCGGCCGGCAAGGGGGCAAGGGGCCCCCGGGCAAGTGACGTTCCGGCCGGCGAAGCGCACCGTCGACAGGAACATCGCTTGCCTTTGCAGTGCATGCCCCGCCCGACCACGACCACGGCCGCGCCAACGGCCGCGCCCACGACCGCGAAGTCCGAAGCCGGCAGCCGCGCAGCACCGCCGGCCGGCCGCATCGACATGGCCGACGAGCGCGCCGTGCAGCAGTGGTGCGACCACCTCGGCATCACGCGCCAGCAGCTCGAAGAGGCGGTCAAGGCGGTGGGCAACGACGCCGCTGCGCTGAAGCGGCATCTGCTGATCCAGGGCGCCAGCGCCGGCCCGAGCTGAAGGCGACACGGCGATGCCATCGCGCGTGGACGAAGGCGCTGCAAGCGAGCCCGCGAACGGACCGGGCCAGCAGACGCAGGTGCAGACGCAGGCGCAGGCGCAGGCGCAGGCGCAAGTGCAGGCGCACGGCGCGCCGCAGGTCCGCAAGGGGCAGGCGCCGCCGCCGCTTGCGCCGGCCGAGTTCGGCCAGCGCTTCGCCGGGCGTTTCGTCGACCCGGCGTTCAATCCGCACCGCGACTGGCTCAGCCGCCTGCAGCAACTGGCCTACGAGGCCTATGACGAAGGCCGCAAGGCGCCGCTGACCCACCCCGCCGGCCCCGGCTACGCCGACCCCGGCTACCAGCTTTCCGACGAGTGGCGCGCGGCCAGCGAGCGCGTCGCCGCCGCGGCGCGGCAACAGGCCGAGCGCAGCACGCCCGACCGCGTGCTGCTCGTGTGCGCCAGCCCGCGCAACGACGGCAGCTGCCCGGGCGAGGTCTCCAAGACCTGGCGCCTGGCCAACGTCGTGCAGGAAGTGCTGCAAGGCAGCGGCGTGCAGGTCGACAGGCTCGACCTGAGCCGCATCACCAGCGACCCGATGCGCCACATCCACCCGTGCAAGGGCTGCGTCTCCACCGCGATGCCGTTATGCCACTGGCCGTGCTCGTGCTACCCGAACCACGCGCTCGGGCAGACCGGCGACTGGATGAACGAGATCTACCCGCTGTGGGCGGCGGCGCACGGCGTGGCCATCGTGACGCCGGTGCACTGGTACGCGCCGCCTTCGGTGCTCAAGCTGATGATGGACCGCCTCGTCTGCGCCGACGGCGGCAACCCCGACCCCACCACCACGCACGGCAAGAACCCCGAGCAGGCCAAGGCGCTGGAACTGGCCGGCTGGGGCTACCCCAAGCACCTGGCCGGCCGCGCCTACGCGCTCGTGGTGCACGGCGACGTCGAAGGCGTCGAGAGCGTGCGGCGCACGCTTTCGGAGTGGCTCGACTGGATGGGCCTGGTCGACGCGGGCGAGCTGGCGAAGCTGCAGCGCTACGTCGGCTACTGGCAGCCCTATGCGACGAGCCACGAGGCCCTCGACGTCGACACCGCGGTGCAGGAGGAAACGCGCAACGCGGCGCGGGCGCTGCTGCGCGCGGTGCGTTCGCTGCGGGAAGGCCGCCTGGAGCGGCCCGACGCCCAGCTGCAGCGGCCGCGCCCGAAGTGAGCGCCGCGGACGACACGCCGCCCAGGGAGACGAACGCGCGATGCTGATGCTGCTGCTGCTCGACGCGAACGGCTTGCTGCCGCCCCGGCGCGGGCGGCATCTCGCGCCGTGGCCCGGCGCCAGTGCTTCGCCGCGGCCGCAGCCGCACGAGCCGCCGCTGCCCGAACCGGCCCCGCACGAGCCGCCGATCGAGCCCGACCGCCGCGATGGCGAGCGTGAAGCCGGCGGCGAGGGCGAAGGCGAAGCCGTGCCCGGGCGCACGCCGCCGGCCTGAGGCGCGGCCGCACCGCAAGAGGGGCGAACGCGCGGCGCAGCCGCGTGGGCGCACGGCCGCACGGGCGCATGGGCGCATGGGCGCACGGGTGCACGGCCGCACGGGTGCACGGCCGCGCGAGCGCGAAGACACGCCCCGGCCGCTTGCAGCAAGAACAACGGCAAGCCGCCCATTGCTGCGGTCGCCCGCGCGCGCGGTGCCGCTGCCGCTCAGGCGAGCACCACCGGCGCCAGCGCCGCTCGCCTCAGGCACGACGCTTGCGATGCGGCACTTCACGCAGTACCCGACGCCTCGGTTCCTTTCCCGCCATGAACGCCCCTTACCTTCGCATCGAATCGCGCCAGCAGCAGACCCTGTCGCCCTGGCTGCAGCGCGCCGTGCGGCTGCTGCAGTTGTCCTCGCTCGACTTCGCGCAGGAGGTGCGCGAGCTGATGCTGCGCAACCCGTTCCTCGACGGCCTCGACGACGACGCCGAAGCGCAGGCCGCCGAGGAGCCGTCGCCGCCGGACGCCGCCGACGACGACGCGGCCGCCGAGGCGGCGCGCGACGACGAGTACGACCCCTGGTCCGGCGAAGGCGGCGGCGCGGCGCGCATCGAATCCGGCGATGAAACCTCGGCGCTCGAACTCGTGCCGGCCGTGCCGACGCTGGCCGAGCACCTGCACGCGCAGCTGAACCTGCTTCGGCTGCCGTGGCGCGAACTGGTGCTGGCGCGCGCCATCGTCGAGTCGCTCGACGACGACGGCTACCTGCGCACCGAACTGGCCGAGCTGGCCCGCCTGCCGCTGCTGGCGCCGCCGCCCGAGGCCGACGAGCTGCACCTGGCGCTCACCCGCGTGCAATCGCTCGACCCCGCCGGTGTGGCCGCACGGTCGCTCGCCGAGTGCCTGCGCCTGCAACTGCCCAAGATCGACGACGCGGCCGAACGCGAAGCGGCGCGGCGCCTGCTCGAGCTCGACCTCGCGCTGCTGACGCGGCGCGACTGCCGGCCGCTGGCGGCGCGCCTGCGCGTCGACCCGGCGGTGCTCGCCGCCGCGCACCAGCGCATCCGCCGCTTCGACCCCCGCCCGGGCAGCCGCTTCGGCGGCGTGCAGACGCAGTACATCGTGCCCGACGTCATCGTGCGCAAGTCGGGCCGGCGCTGGGTGGCCCGGCTGAACCCGCGCGTGATGCCGCGGCTGCGCCTGAACGAAGGCTACGCGCAGGTGTTCCAGCGCCACCGCAGCGGCCGCCACGACGAGATGGCCTCGCAGCTGCAGGAGGCGCGCTGGACGCTGCAGAACCTGCAGCAGCGCTTCGACACCATCCTCGCGGTGGCGCGCGCCATCACCGAGCGGCAGCAGCAGTTCCTCGACTACGGGCCGATGGCGATGAAGCCGCTGATGCTGCGCGAGATCGCCGAGGTGGTGGGCGTGCATGAGTCCACCGTCTGCCGCGCCACGCACAACAAGTACATGGCCACGCCGGCGGGCGTGTTCGAGCTGAAGTACTTCTTCTCGCGCGGCGTGCCCACCGGCTCCGGCGGCAGCGCCTCGCCCACGGCGATCAAGGGCCTCGTGCGCGAGATGATCGAAGCGGAGGACCCGGCGGCGCCGCTGTCCGACGCCGAGATCTCGCGCCAGCTCGCGCGCCAGGGCCTGCCGCTGGTGCGGCGCACCGTCACCAAGTACCGGCAGGCGATGCGCATCGAGGTGGCCGAGCGGCGACGGCAGTCACTCTGAGGCGGGCCACGGCGCCGGCGGTACGGCGATTGCAGAAGCGCCGCAACGCCACCGAACCCGCCGAGTGCCGAGCCCGCCATGCCCTCACCCGCCGCGCTGCGCATCGCGCTCATCAGCGAACACGCCTCGCCGCTGGCGACGCTCGGCGGCACCGACTCCGGCGGCCAGAACGTCTACGTGATGGAGGTGGCACGCGCGCTGGCCTCGCGCGGCCACCGCGTCGACGTGTTCACGCGCCGCGACAGCCCGCAGCTGAGCCCGGCCGTCGAGCTGTTGCCCGGCGTGCGCGTGCTGCACATCGACGCCGGCCCCGCCGCCGCGGTGCCCAAGGAGGCGCTGCTGCCGCACATGCCGGCCTTCGGCGAAGCGGCGGAGGCGCTGTGCCGCAGCGGCGCACCGTACGACGTGGTGCACGCGAACTTCTTCATGTCGGCGCTGGTGGGCCTGCGGCTCAAGGCGCGGCTCGCGCTGCCGCTGGTCGTCACGTTCCATGCGCTCGGGCTGGTGCGGCGCGAACACCAGGGCGCGGCCGACGGCTTCCCGCCCGAGCGCGAGGCCATCGAGCGGCGCACCGTGCAGGAGGCCGACCGCATCGTCGCCGAGTGCCCGCAGGACGAGGCCGACCTCGTGCGCCTGTACGGCGCCGACCCGGCGCACCTGGCGCTGGTGCCGTGCGGCGTCGACACGCGCGAATTCGCGCCCGGCTCGAAGGCTTGCGCGCGGCGCGCGCTCGGGCTGGCCGACGGGGAGTTCATCGTGCTGCAGCTGGGCCGCATGGTGCCGCGCAAGGGCGTCGACAACGTCATCCGCGCGCTGGCGCTGATGGCCCCTGCGCGGCGGCCGGCGCGGCTGGTGGTCGTCGGCGGCAACAGCGCCACGCCCGACGAGGCGGCCACGCCCGAGCTCGGCCGCCTGCGCGAGGTGGCGCGCGCCTGCGGCGTGCAGGCGCGCGTCACCTTCACCGGCCAGCGCGAGCACGCCGCCCTGTGCACCTGGTACCGCGCTGCCGATGTCTTCGTCAGCACGCCGTGGTACGAGCCGTTCGGCATCACGCCGCTGGAGGCGATGGCCTGCGGCCGGCCGGTCATCGGTTCCGACGTGGGCGGCATCCGCTACTCGGTGCTGCACGGCGAGTGCGGCTTTCTGGTGCCGCCGCACGACCCCGCTGCGCTGGCGCGGCGCCTGGACCAGTTGCAGGCCAGCCCGGCGCTGGCCGCCGCGCTCGGCCGCGGCGGCGTCAGGCGCGTGCGCGCGCGCTTCACCTGGCAGCAGGTGGCCGACCAGCTCGCCGGCGTCTATGCCGAAGTGGCCGGGCCACGACGGCAGCCGCGCTGCCTGCCGCAGCGCAGCGCCGCGGGCCCCGGTGCAGGCAGCGCGGCCGGCAGCGCCCCGCCGGTCCTGCTGCCGGCCTGAAGCGGCCGTCCGCGCGCACGTCAGGCCCGCCTCTCGCGATGCACGGCGCCGTCTTCCTCGACAAGGACGGCACGCTGCTGGTCAACGTGCCCTACAACGTCGACCCGGCGCTGGTGCACTTCACCGCCAACGCCTTCGAGGGCCTGCGCGCGCTGGCCGCTGCGGGCTGGCCGCTGGTGATGATCACCAACCAGAGCGGCCTCGCCTCGGGCCGCTTCGGCCTGGCGCAGTACGAGCATCTGCAGCGCGTCGTCGCGCAGCGCCTGCGCGACGAAGCGGGCATCGTGCTGGCCGGCTGGTTCACCTGCCCGCACGCGGCGACGCGGCCTGCGGCGTGCGCCTGCCGCAAGCCGGCGCCCGGCCTGCTGCACGAGGCCGCCGCCATGCACGGCATCGACCTGGCGCGTTCGTGGATGGTGGGTGACACGCTGGACGACATCGAAGCCGGGCGGCGCGCCGGCTGCGCCACCGTGCTCGTCGAAAGCGGCGGCGAGACCGAATGGGAGCTGACGCCGCCGTGGCGCGTGCCGCACCACCGCGTGGCCGACCTGCTCGCCGCGTCGCGGGCGATCGTCGCCGGCGGACGAAGCCGCGGCGACATCCGCGTCGGCGGCGGCGGGATCGGCGGCGAGATCGGCGGCGAGGCCCGGCGATGAACGCCGCCCCCCCCGAAGGCACGCCGCTGCGGCGCCAGGCCGCACGCCACGAAGACGGGCAGCGCTGGCAGCACGTGCAGCGCGTGCTGGCCGTGCGCGTGGACAACCTCGGCGACGTGCTGATGACGACGCCGGCGCTGGCGGCCATCCGCGCCAGCGTGCCCGGCGTGCACATCACGCTGCTGGCGTCGCCGGCCGGCGCCGCGCTGGCGCCGCTGTTGCGCGACGTCGATGCCGTGCTGCCGTTCGCGGCCCCTTGGGTGAAGGCGGCGGCAAGCGGTGCCGTGGCCGACGCTGCCGAAAGCGCTGCCGCCGAAAGCGCTGCCGCCGCAACCGCCGCGGCCGCCGAGCGGCGCATGGTCAAGGCGCTGGCGGCCCGGCGCTTCGACGCCGCCGTCATCTTCACCGTCTGCACGCAAAGCGCACTGCCGGCGGCGCTGTGGTGCCGGCTGGCCGGCATTCCGCTGCGGCTGGCGCATTGCCGCGAGAACCCGTACGGGCTGCTCACCGACTGGGTGCCCGACGACGAGCAGGTGAGCACCGGCATGCGCCACGAGGTCCGGCGCCAGCTCGCGCTGGTGGCCGCCGTGGGCTGGCAGGCCGCCGACGACCACCTGCACCTGGCCCTCGGGCGCAGCTGCCGCGAGCGCGTGGCCGCGCGCCTCGCTGCCGCGGGGTTGCCGCCGGGCCAGGCCTACTTCGTCGTGCACCCGGGCGCCAGCGCGGCTTCGCGTCGCTGGCCGGCCCGGCAGTTCGCGCTGGCTGCCGACGAGATCGCCCGCCGCAGCGGCTGCCTGCCGGTGTTCACCGGCAGCGCCGGCGAAGAAGCCGCGGCCATCGCCGCGCTGCGCGCGACGATGGCCGAGCCGGGCCTGTCGCTCGCCGGCCAGATCGACCTGCCCGAACTCGCCGCGCTCATCGCCGGCGCCTCGGTGCTCGTCAGCAACAACACCGGCCCGGCGCACCTGGCCGCCGCAACCGGCACGCCGGTGGTGGTGCTGTACGCGTTGACCAACCCGCAGCACACGCCCTGGCGCGTGCCGGCGCGGGTGCTCTTCCACGACGTGCCGTGCCGCCATTGCCTGAAGAGCACCTGCCCGCTCGGCCACCACGACTGCCTGACCAAGGTCGAGCCGCGCGAAGTGGTGCAGGCCGCCATCGGCCTGATGACGCTGCCAGTGCTCGACGAGCTGTACGCCGCATGAACGCGCCCCGCCGCCCCGAGGGCGCAAACCACGGCGCGCAACGCGACGGTGCTTCGGCGATCTCGAAGCAGCTCCCCCCGGCGGGCGTGCGCCGCGTGGCCGTGTTCCGCGCGCTGATGCTGGGCGACATGCTGTGCGCGCTGCCGGCGCTGCGCGCGCTGCGCCATGGCTTTGCGCAAGCGCGGCTCACGCTCGTGGGGCTGCCGTGGGCGGCGCAGTGGGCCGCGCGGCTGGCGGAGGTCGACGAGTTCATCGCCTTCCCGGGCCACCCCGCCCTGCCGGAGACACCGGCGGCCGATGTCGGCGAGCTGCCGTTCTTTCTCGCCACCGTGCAGGCGCGCCGCTTCGACCTGGCAGTGCAACTGCACGGCAGCGGTGCGCTCAGCAACGTGCTGGTGGCCTTGCTGGGCGCGCGCCGCAGCGCCGGCTTCGCGGCTGCCGATGCGTGGTGCCCCGCCGCCGACGCCGCGCTGTACCGGCCCTGGCCCGAAGCCGGCACCGAGGTCGAGCGGCTGCTCGCGCTGACCGACCACCTCGGCCTGCCGCGCTGCGGCGAGGCGCTCGCCTGGCCGTTGCGCGACGAAGACCGCGCGGCGCTGCGCCTCGCGTGGCCGGGCGCCGATGCCGCCGCGCCGTTCGTCGTCGTCCATGCCGGCGCGCAGTGGCCCTCGCGGCGCTGGGGCGTGCCGCGCTTCGCGGCCGTGGGCGAAGCGCTGGCCGCACGCGGCTGCACCGTCGTGCTCACCGGCGTCGCGGCCGAGGCCGCGCTGGTGAGCGATCTCGAGCGCCAGCTGGCGGCGCGGCTGCCGCCGCCGGCGGCGGTGGTCAATCTGTGCGGCCGCACGAGCCTGTTCGCGCTGGCCGCGTTGCTGGAACGCGCGGCGCTGGTGGTGTGCAACGACACCGGCGTGTCGCACCTGGCTGCGGCACTCGGCCGGCCGAGCGTGGTGGTGAGCTCGGGCAGCGACGCCGCGCGCTGGGCGCCGGCGGACCAGCGCCTGCATCGCACGCTCGCCGGCGCCGCG
>JAEUPF010000136.1 GCA_016790425.1 Rubrivivax sp. | reverse complement strand
CGTGGGCGTGGGCGTGGGCGTGGGCGTGGGCGTGGGCGTGGGCGTGGGCGTGGGCGTGGGCGTGGGCGTGGGCGTGGGCGTGGGCGTGGGCGTGGGCGTGGGCGTGGGCGTGGGCGCACGCGGTAGCGCCTCACCGGGTTGCGGCGGGGTCGTGGCGCTGCGGCCGTCAGCGGCGGCAACCGCAGCAGGCACTGCCGGCGCACGACCCGCGGTACCGGGCCCGTCGGGGCCGGCGCCCGAGCAAGCCGCGCCCGCCGCCGCCATCGCGGCGGCGATGGCACGTATCGCACGGCCCCGTCTGCGCTTCATCGGGCCAGTGTAGGTGCGCCTCGCGCTCGCGCGGGCACGCGCGTGACAGCACGCGCGTGACAGTGCGCGTGACAGTGACAGTGCGCGTGATGGTGATCGTGCGAGCCGCTGTCGCCGACAGCACCGCGAGGGGCGACCGGCCCAAGCCCTTGCGGCGCGCGCGTTCGCCCACCCCCTTCGTTCGCGGGGGGTCCTGCCGCGCCGGGCATCGCGTGCTGGTATTCCCGTACCGACGCCTGCACGCGGCGCGCTTCAATGCGCCCACGTTGCGAGATGTTTCCCTTGCGTTGCGCGCTCGCATCAAGGCGCTGGCGCAAGCGGCGACTCCGCGAACCACCTCGTCCCAAGCCGGCGTCGCTTGCGCGCCGGCGCCAACGCAAAGGGAACTCCGATGCTTGTGAACCCAAGGAAGTCGGCCCGCTTCACCGGGCTGGCCATGGCCATGGCCCTGGTGTGTGGAACCGCGGCTGCCCAAGCCGAGGGCGCCGGCAAGGCGCGCGGAAGCGGCAACGCCGCCTACATCGTGCAGCTGGCCGAGCGGCCGGTCACGGCCTATCAAGGCGGCATCGCCGGGCTGCAGGCCACGGCCCCGAGGAAGGGCCAGAAGATCGACCCCAACAGTCCGCACGTGGTCAGCTACAAGGCCTACCTGAGCTCGCGCCACGACCTCCTGCTCGCCAGCGTGGGCGGCGGCAGGAAGCTCTACAACTACGGCTACGTCTTCAATGGCTTCGCCGCCGACCTCACCGCAGCGCAGGCCGCCAAGCTGGCGCAGACGCCCGGCGTGCTGGCCGTCACCAAGGACGAGCTGCACACCGCCACCACCTCGTCGACACCGACCTTTCTCGGGCTCAACGCCCCCGGCGGCATCTGGAGCAAGGTCAAGGGCGAAGGGGTCATCATCGGCGTCGTCGACTCGGGTATCTGGCCCGAGCACCCGAGCTTCTCCGATCGCACCGGCAGCAACGGCAACGGCACGCAGGACGGCAAGCTCGACTACCAGCAGCTCCCCGGCTGGCACGGCAAGTGCACGCCCGGCGAAGGCTTCAACGCCAGCCACTGCAACCAGAAGCTGATCGGCGCGCAGTACTTCAACGCCGCCTGGGGCGGCAACGCCGCCATCGACGCCCAGCGCCCGTGGGAGTTCAACTCGCCGCGCGACTACAACGGCCACGGCACGCACACGGCCTCCACCTCGGGCGGCAATGCCGGCGTTCAGCCCACCGGGCCGGCCGCCGTGTTCGGGGCGATCAGCGGCATGGCGCCGCGCGCCCGCATCGCCGCGTACAAGGCGCTGTGGTCGACGCAGAGCGGCGACACGGCCAGCGGCTTCACCAGTGACCTGGTGGCGGCGATCGACCAGGCGGTGGCCGACGGCGTGGACGTCATCAACTACTCGGTCAGCGGCACCGCCACCAATTTCCGCGACCCGGTGCAGATCTCGTTCCTGTTCGCGGCCGACGCGGGCATCTTCGTGGCCGCCTCGGCGGGCAACTCCGGCCCGGCCAACGGCACCGTGGCGCACCCCAGCCCCTGGCTGACCACCGTCGCTGCCGGCACGCACAACCGCGACGGCCAGGGTTCGGTGACGCTGGGCAACAGCGCCACCTACTTCGGCGCCTCGCTGGCGACCGCGGTGGGACCCAAGCCGCTCATCAACGCCACCGCCGCCGGCCTGCCCGGTGCCGACCCGACGGCCCTGGCCCTGTGCTTTGCCGCCGTCGACAACGGCGGCACGCCGGTGCTGGACCCGGCCAAGGTGGCCGGCAAGATCGTCGTCTGCGACCGCGGCGTCAACGCCCGCGTCAACAAGAGCCTCGCCGTCAAGGAAGCCGGCGGCGCCGGCATGATCCTGACCAACACGAGCGCCAACTCGCTCAACGCCGACTTCCACGCCGTGCCCTCGGTGCACCTGCAGAACACCGACCGCGCGGCCGTGATGGCCTACGCGGCGACCAGCGGCGCCACGGCCACGATCAACGGCGCCACGCTCGTCTACAACGCGCCGGCGCCTTTCACCGCGTCGTTCTCGTCGCGCGGCCCGAGCCCCGCGGCCAACGGCGACATCCTGAAGCCCGACATCATCGCCCCCGGGCAGGACATCCTGGCCGGCGTCGCCCCGCCGACCGCCGGCGGCTCGCTGTTCAACCTACTCAGCGGCACGTCGATGTCCAGCCCGCACATCGCCGGCATCGCCGCGCTGTTCAAGGAGCTCAAGCCGAGTTGGTCGCCGATGGCCATCAAGTCGGCGCTGATGACGACGGCCGACGACATCCTCGATGGCGGCTTGCCGGCGCCGAACACCAACCCGGCGCTGATCTTCCGCCAGGGCGCGGGCCACGTGCGCGCGAACAACGCGATGACCCCGGGCCTGGTCTACGACTCGAGCTTCGGTGACTGGCTGAGTTTCATCTGCGGCACGCAGCCCGGCGGCGGCTGCACCGGCGTCACGCCGATCGACCCGAGCAACCTGAACCTGGCCTCCATCGCCATCGGCGACATGGCCGGCGTCCAGACCGTGACGCGCAAGCTGAAGAACGTCAGCAGCAGCTCGGTGACGGTGGCTCCTTCGGTCACCGGCATGGCCGGGTTCACCACCAACGTCACGCCGGCGGGCATGACGCTGGCGCCCGGTGCCGAAGGGTCGTTCACCGTCACCTTCCTGCGCAGCACCGCCGCCCTGAACGCCTACACCGGCGGCCAGCTCACGTGGGCCGGCGGCGGCTACAGCGTGCGCAGCCCGATCGTCGTGCGGCCGGTGGCGCTGGCGGCGCCGGTGAGCGTGTCGTCCACGGGCGGCGCGGCCTCGTACCCGGTGACCTTCGGCTACACGGGTCCGTTCACGGCGACGGCGCGTGGCCTCGTCGCAGCAGCGACGACACCCGGCACGGTGGCCGACGACCCGACCGACGGCGCATGTTCGCTGACGGCGCCCAACGCGCAGCTGATTCCGGTCAGCGTCCCGGCAGGCACGACCTACGCGCGCTTCTCGCTGTTCGACGCCGACGTCAACCCCGGCTCCGACATCGACCTGTGCGTCTTCAACGGCACCACGCTGGTCGGCAGCAGCGGCAGCGGTACCTCGGCCGAGGAAGTGAACCTCCTCAACCCGGCGGCGGGCACCTACACCGTCGTCGTGCATGGCTGGGGCGTCGCGGGGTCGTCGCCGTTCAAGCTGCACACCTGGCTGCTCGGCTCGGCAGCGGCGGGCAACATGACCGTCGCCGCTCCGGCCGCTGCCACGATCGGCGCCACCGGGACCATCGGGCTCACGTTCAGCGGGCTGACGACAGGCACGAAGTACCTCGGCTCGGTCGCCTATGGCGGCGCAGCCGGCATGCCCAACCCGACGATCGTGCGCGTCGACCCCTGACGCCGCGAACGGTGTGTCGGTGCCGGGCTGCGCGCCCGGCACGCCGCAACGACACCCCCACGCCCCGCCCGGCCCGCCGGCGCGGGGCTTTTCTTTTCCTACACTGGCAGGCCCCACTGTTCGTGCCCGAGGCCCCTGCCATGCCCGTGAATCTCAGCGCTCCCGACGCGCGCGCCTTGCACCCGATCGCCGGCCTGCGCATCGGCACGGCGATGGCCGGCGTCCGCAAGGCCAACCGGCGCGACCTCGTCGTCTTCGCGCTCGACGAAGGCGCCGCGGCGGCCGGCGTGTTCACGAGCAACCGCTTCTGTGCCGCGCCGGTGCAGGTGTGCCGCGAGCACCTCGCCGGCGAAGGCGGCGCGGCGATCCGGGCCCTGGTCATCAACACCGGCAACGCCAACGCCGGCACGGGAGCCGATGGCCTGGCGCGCGCGCGCCGATCGTGCGCGGCACTGGCCGCGCAGATGAAGCTGCAGCCGCAGCAGGTGCTGCCGTTCTCCACCGGCGTCATCATGGAAGTGCTGCCGGTCGATCGCATCGAGGCCGCGTTGCCGCAGCTGCTGGCGGCGCTGCGCCCGGCCGACGGCACCGCCTGGGCCGAGGCGGCCGAAGGCATCATGACCACCGACACGCGCCCCAAGGCCGCATCGCGCCGCGTCGAGATCGGCGGCCAGGCGGTGCACGTCACCGGCATCTCCAAGGGCGCCGGCATGATCCGCCCGGACATGGCCACGATGCTCGGCTTCGTCGCCACCGACGCGGTCGTCGCGCCGGCCCTGTTGCGCACCCTGCTGCGCGAGGCGGCCGATCGCAGCTTCAACCGCATCACGATCGACGGCGACATGTCGACCAACGACTCGTTCGTGCTGATGGCCACGCAGCGCGCCGGCCATGCGCCGATCACCTCGCTCGACAGCGCCGAGGGCCGCGCGCTCGCCGAAGCGGTGTTCGCCGTCTCCGAGCAGTTGGCGCAGGCCATCGTGCGCGACGGCGAAGGCGCCACCAAGTTCATCACCGTGCAGGTCCAGGGCGGCCGCTCGGTGGCCGAGTGCCGCCAGGCTGCCTACGCGGTGGCGCATTCGCCGCTGGTCAAGACCGCCTTCTTCGCCAGCGACCCCAACCTCGGGCGCATCCTGGCCGCGGTGGGTTATGCCGGCATCGCCGACCTCGACCAGGGCCTGATCGACCTCTTCCTCGACGACGTGCACGTCGTGCGCGCCGGCGGCCGCCACCCCGAGTACCGCGAGGAGATGGGCCAGCGCGTGATGAAGCAAAGCGAGATCACGATCCGCGTCGACCTGCACCGCGGCGCTGCCGAGGCACGGGTGTGGACCTGCGACCTCTCGCACGACTACGTCAGCATCAACGCCGACTACCGAAGCTGAACCAAAAGGGCAAGCGAGCCAGGCCGGCACGCGCGTCGCTGCGAATAGACGAGCATGCCGCTGGCCGACCGCTTGCGCCTGCCGCCGGGCGACCTGTGGCGCGACCCGAGCTACCTGCGGCTGTGGAGCTCGATCCTCACCAGCAGCTTCGGCAACCAGATCATGATGCTGGCGCTGCCGCTCACCGCGGCAGTGCTGCTGAAGGCCACGCCCACGCAGATGGGCCTGCTCACCGCGGTGGAGCTGCTGCCGTTCCTGCTGTTCTCGCTGCCCGCGGGGGTGTGGCTGGACCGCGTGCGCAAGCTGCCGGTGTACGTGGGCGGCGAGCTGCTCGTGGCCATCGCCGCGGTGAGCGTGCCCATCGCCGGCTGGCTCGGCTGGCTGGCGATGCCCTGGCTGTACTTCGTCGGCTTCCTGCTCGGCACCGTGCACACGGTGGCCGGCAGCGCGGCGCAGATCGTGCTCACCCAGGTGGTGGCGCGCGAGCGGCTGGTCGAAGCGCATGCCAAGAACGCGCTCGCCGGCTCGGGGGCCGAAGTCGTCGGGCCCGGGCTGGCCGGCCTCCTGGTGAAGCTGCTCGGCGCACCGGTGACGCTGCTCGTCGATGCGCTGCTGCTGGTGGCCTCGGCCGCCATCCTCAAGGGCGTTCGCGTGCACGAGCGGCGCGACGACGCAGCGGCCTCATCCAGCCCCACGCACTTCTGGCGCGACCTCGTCGCCGGGCTGCGCTTCGTCACGCGGCAGCCGCTGCTCGTCACGCTGGCCGTGCTGATGGGCGTCTGGCAGATGGCGCACTACACGGCACTGACGGTGCAGATCCTGTTCGCCACGCGCACCCTCGGGCTGGCCGAACAGGAAGTGGGGCTGGCCTACATGGGCGTGGGCGCGGGCACCATCGCCGCCAGCGTGATGGGCCGGCGCATCAGCCAGCAGGTGGGCCCGGGACCTTGCCTGGTGCTGGGCTACGCAGTGTGCGGCGGCGGCTGGCTGCTGGCCGCCATCGTGCCCGCGGGACCGTTCGGCATTGCTGCCTTCGCATTGATGATGACGCTCTTCGCGGCGGGCGCGGTGCTCATCTTCATCAACTTCCTCGCCTTGCGCCAGGCGGTGACGCCCGAGCCGCTGCTGGGCCGCATGACGAGCACGATGCGCTGGCTGACACTGCTGGCCGCCGGCCCCGGCGCGCTGTTGGGTGGCTGGCTCGGCGAGCACCACGGCCTGCGCTCTTCGCTCTTGTTCGCGGCACTGGCCACGCTGACGCTCGCCGCCATCGCGTGGCGGCTGCCGCGCATCCGCCAGTTGCGGCAGTTGCCACGCCCCGACGACACGGCGGCCGGGACGCCGGCCGAGACGCCGGCGGCCTGGCTGGGCGCCGAGGCCGACGTGCGGCCGCTGCCGCAGCAGGCGCCCCTCACGGACCCTTCGGAGCCCACGCGATGAAACGCATCCAGGTCATCGACAGCCACACCGGCGGCGAACCCACGCGCCTGGTGCTCGCCGGTTTCCCTGACCTCGGCCGCGGCCCGATGGCCGAGCGCCGCGAACGCCTGGTGCGCGAGCACGACCGCTGGCGCCGCGCGACGATGCTCGAGCCGCGCGGCAACGACGTCATCGTCGGCGCGCTGCTGTGCGCGCCGGTGAACCCGGCGCACGCGGCGGGCGTGGTCTTCTTCAACAACGTCGGCGTCATCGGCATGTGCGGGCACGGCACGATCGGGCTCGTCGCCTCGCTGGCGCACCTGGGCCGCATCGGCCCCGGGCAGCATGTCATCGAGACGCCGGTGGGCGACGTGACGACCACGCTGCACGAAGACGGCTCGGTCAGCGTGCGCAACGTGCCGGCATACCGGCACGCCGGCGGCGTAACGGTCGAAGTACCGGGGCACGGGCGCGTGCGCGGCGACATCGCCTGGGGCGGCAACTGGTTCTTCCTCGTCGCCGAGCACGGCCAGCGCATCGCCGCCGACAACATCGAGGCGCTCACGACCTACACCTGGGCGGTGCGGCAAGCCCTCGAAGCCGCCGCCATCCGCGGCCGCGGCGGCGCGGTCATCGACCACATCGAGCTGTTCGGCGAAGACGCTGCGCGAGACTCCGCCGAAGGCGACAGGCGCGGCGGCACCGTACCCGGCAGCGCGCGCGCCGACAGCCGCAACTTCGTGCTGTGCCCCGGCAAGGCCTACGACCGCTCGCCGTGCGGCACCGGCACCAGCGCCAAGCTCGCCTGCCTGGCCGCCGACGGCGCATTGGCACCCGGCCAGCCATGGCGGCAGGCGAGCGTGATCGGCAGCGTCTTCGAAGGCCGCTACGAGCTGGGCGAAGCAACCGGCACCGTGATCCCCACCATCCGCGGCCGCGCGCACATCTCGGCCGAAGCCACACTGCTCATCGACGACGAAGGCGAGCACGCCGACCCGTTCGCGTGGGGCGTGCCCGGCTGATGATGGCTTGCGGACCGCGGTCGCGACCGCGGCGGGCACGCGCGTGCTGGAAAACGAAGGAAAACCGGCAAACCCGCCGTTCAGGAGTTGGGTGAGTCCCGGTCGGCACTACATGCACGATGCGCTCAGCTATGCCTTTACTCAGGCGATCGCCAGATTGGCGGCACAGCCCAAGGGTGTCGTCGATCTCTCGATTGCCGTTCGCAAGGAGCCGTGGCTGCGCAGTACTGCATTGAAGCACCTCAGGTCTGATGCCATTGCTCAGGAAGACGCCGACAAGATCATCGTCAATGTGCGCGAGGCTTGCCCACCTTCCGCAGCGAAGCAGTCTGAGCTCTGCAGAGAAGTCAAGCGAGCGTTGACGAAGTAGCAGTACATCGAGCAACGGCCGAGGCAAACCTGACTTACGCTGCTTCGTGCAACGCGGGAAGGTCACCGAAAGGTTCGCCGATGAACGTTGTGGTATTCGAGAACGTCCCTGTGGGCGAGCTGCCCGAGAAGTGGCGCGCCAAACTCGCCGCCGGTGCCGGTGCAACCGTCACGGTCCGCATCGAGCAGACGACGCAGGACGCCGAGGAATTCGCACAGGATCCGTTGTTCGGCATGTGGCGCGAGCGTGACGACATGGCCGACGTGACCCGCCATGTGCGCAAGCTCCGCGCGTCGCGCTTCAGCGACGAGGAGATGGCCGATTCAGACTCAGCGCGAACCGGGCAACATAGGGCCCGCCGCCCTCCGCCCGCCACCGCGCGCGCGCCGGCGTGGCGCAGTCAGCCTGCGCCCGCAGCGCCGGCGCAGCCGACGGCTGCCGTCAATCGAACACCCCGCGCGCATCCGGCGAGAAGCGGTCCACCGCGTCGGTGATGAGGCCGTCGATGCCGCCTTCGGGCAGGCTCAAGAGCCGCCGCGCTTCGGCGGGGTCGTTGACGGTGTAGCACAGCGCGCGCAGGCCGGCGGCGTGCAGCCGGGTGATCAGCGCCGCGTCCATCAGCGCGTAGTTCGTGACCACGGCGACGCAGCCGAGCGTGCGCGTGGCGACGTCGAACCAGCCGCTCCACAGCGTGTCCAGCAGCAGCGCGCGCGGCAGTTCGGGCGCCGTCTCTCGTGCACCGAGCAGCGCTTCGGGGCGGAACGAGGTCAGCAGCGGCGGCGGCGTGCCGCCGGCCTTCCACATCTCGCGGCAAGCCAGCGCCACGGCCACGCCGGTGGCGTGTTCGCTGCCGGGCGTGGGCTTGATCTCCAGGTCGAGCAGGAAGCCGTTGCGCTGCACGTAGGTGGCCACCGCCTGCAGGCTCGGCAGCGGCTCGCCGGCGAAGCGGCGGCTCAGCCAGCCGCCGGCGTCGATGCGCGACAGCTCGCTCCATGGCCGGTGCCCGGCCGTGCCGCGTTCGGGCGTCGTGCGCTCCAGCGTCGCGTCGTGCAGCAGGAACGGCACGCCGTCGGCGCTGAGCTTCACGTCGCATTCGAAGGCGCGGTAGCCGTGCGCGGCGCCGACGCGGAACGCCGCCAGCGTGTTCTCGGGCGCCAGCCGCCCGGCGCCGCGGTGCGCGATCCACAGCGGGTACGGCCAGGGGTTCATCGGCGTGCGGGCTGCCCGCGGCACGCGCTCAGACGCGGGCGCCGCTGTCGGCGTCGAACCAGTGCACGAGTTCGGGCGCCACGGCCAGGCGCAGCACCTCGCCGGGCCTGGGCGCCGGCAGCGTGCCGTCGACGCGCAGCGTGAACGGCTCGCTGCCGATGCGGCCGTGCACGAGCCGCTCGGCGCCGAGCATCTCCTGCACTTCCACCGTCAGCGCCCAGGCGCCCGCGGGGTCGATCTCGACGTGCTCGGGCCGCGCGCCGAGCATCAGCGCGCCGCCGCGCGGCGCCGCGTTCGGCAACGCCAGCACCTGGCCGCCGACGGTGAAGCGCGAGCCATCGGCCTGGCCCTTCAGGAGGTTCATCGGCGGGCTGCCGATGAAGCCGGCGACGAAGGTGGTGGCCGGAGCGCCGTACACCTCCTCGGGCGTGCCGATCTGCTCGATGCGTCCGGCGTTCATCACCATCAGGCGCTGGCCGAGGGTCATCGCCTCGACCTGGTCGTGGGTGACGAACAGCGACGTGATGCCGAGCTCGCCGTGCAGCTTCTGGATCTGCAGCCGCGTCTGCGCGCGCAGCTTGGCGTCGAGGTTGGACAGCGGCTCGTCGAAGAGGAACACCGCCGGCTCGCGCACGATGGCGCGACCCATCGCCACGCGCTGGCGCTGGCCGCCGGAGAGCTCGCGCGGCTTGCGTTCGAGGAAGGTCTGCAGTTGCAGGATGGCGGCGGCGCGGTCGACGCGCTGGCGGATCTCGGCGGCCGGCACCTTGGCGATCTTCAGCCCGTAGGCCATGTTGTCGTACACCGTCATGTGCGGGTACAGCGCGTAGTTCTGGAACACCATCGCGATGTCGCGCTCGGCCGGCTCGATGTCGTTGACGATGCGCCCGGCGATGGCGATCTCGCCGCCGCTGATCTCCTCCAGCCCGGCCACCATGCGCAGCAGCGTGCTCTTGCCGCAGCCGCTGGGGCCGACGATGACGACGAACTCGCCGTCGGTGATCTCGGCGCTGACACCGTGGATCACCGGGTTGGCCTTGGCGCCGCTGCCGTAGCGCTTGACGACGTTGCGGATCGAGATCGCTCCCATGGGCCCTCGTGTCTTGTTCCTGTTCTTCCCGCTTCGCGCCTGCTTCCCGGTCACTTCTCGGTGTCGACCAGGCCCTTGACGAACCAGCGCTGCATCAGCATCACCACCAGCGCCGGCGGGATCATCGCCAGCATGGCCGTGGCCATCACCGCGCCCCATTCGGTCTGCGCGTCGCCGCCGGAGATCATGCGCTTGATGCCGATGACCACCGGGTACATGTCCTCGCTGGTGGTCACCAGGAGCGGCCACAGGTACTGGTTCCAGCCGTAGATGAACTGGATGACGAAGAGCGCCGCGATCGAGGTCGACGACAGCGGCACCAGCACGTCGAGGAAGAAACGCATCGGCCCGGCACCGTCCATGCGCGCGGCCTCGGTCAGTTCGTCGGGCACGGTGAGGAAGAACTGGCGGAACAGGAACGTCGCGGTGGCCGAAGCGATCAGCGGCACCGTCAGGCCGGCGTAGGTGTTGAGCATGCCGAGGTCGGCCACGACCTTGTAGGTGGGCGCGATGCGCACCTCCACCGGCAGCATCAGGGTCATGAAGATGGCCCAGAAGAAGAACATCCGGAACGGGAACCGGAAGTAGACGATCGCAAAGGCCGACAGCAGCGAGATCGCGATCTTGCCGATGGCGATGACCAGCGCCGAGACGAGGCTCACCGTCATCATGCGGCCCACCGCCGCCTTCGAGCCGCCGCCTTCCTGGGTGCCGGTGAGCACCGCGGTGTAGTTCTCCACCAGCTTGCTGCCGGGCCACAGCGGCATCGGCGGGTGGATGATGTCCTGGTTGCTGTGCGTGGAAGCGACGAAGGTGATGTAGACCGGCAGCGCGATGACCAGCACGCCCAGGATCAGCACGAGGTGCGAGAGAAGGCCGAGGCCGGCGCGGCGCTCAACCACGGCGTTCGACCCCGCAGGTGGCGTCGTCCATCAGTAGTTGACCTTCTTCTCGACGAAGCGGAACTGGATGACGGTGAGCGCGACGACGATCGCCATCAGCACCACCGACTGCGCCGCCGAGGCCCCCAGGTCGAGCGCCTTGAAGGCGTCGTAGTACAGCTTGTAGACGAGGATCGCGGTGTCCTTGCCCGGGCCGCCCGAGGTGGCCGCGTCGATGATGGCGAAGGTGTCGATGAAGACGTAGATGACGTTGATGACGAGCAGGAAGAACGTCGTCGGCGTGAGCAGCGGGAACTGCACCGTCCAGAAGCGTCGCCAGGGCCCGGCGCCGTCGATGGCCGCCGCCTCGATGAGGCTCTTGGGGATGCTCTGCAGCCCCGCCAGGAAGAAGAGGAAGTTGTACGAGAGGTGTTTCCACACCGCGGCCATGACGATCAGCGTCATGGCATCGCCGCTGTCGAGCAGGTGGTTCCAGTCGTAGCCCCACTGCCGCAGCAGGTAGGACACGATGCCCACGCTGGGCGCGAACATGAAGAGCCACAGCACACCGGCCACCGCCGGCGCCACCGCATAGGGCACGATCAGCAGCGTCTTGTAGACGGTCGCGCCGCGGAGCACGCTGTCGGCCATCCCGGCCAGCAGCAGCGCGAGCGACAGGCCGATGGTGGCCACCAGCACCGAGAACACCGCGGTGGTCCAGAACGACTCCAGGTAGCTGCCGTCGTTCCAGAGGTTCTGGAAGTTCTCCAGCCCGACGAACCGGGTGGTGGTGCCGAACGCGTCCGAGACCTGCGTGCTCTGGAACAGCGCCTGCGCGGCCGGCCAGAAG
>JAEUPF010000112.1 GCA_016790425.1 Rubrivivax sp. | reverse complement strand
CCCTGCACGCCGGCCTTCGCACAGGCCGCCGCCTCACCGACCTGGCCCGACTGGGTGCTCAACCCCCCCGCCGGCCCCGAGCTGGTGGGCACCGACTGCGTCACCGCTTCGGGCAACTTCGCCATCGACCGCCAGGAAGTCACCGCGCGCGCGCGGCTGGCGCTGGCGCAACAGGTGGAAGTGCGCATCGAGGCGATGGACGAGACGCACGCGCAGCGCGCCAGCGAAGGCAAGGTCGAGCGCCTGGCGGTGAGCTTCAAGTCGGCCTCGCGCCAGCTGGTGGCCACCACGCTGCAGGGCTCGCGCCTGGTGCGCACCGAGGCGGTGAGCCAGCGCGAAGGCAACTACCTGTGCGGCATGGTCGTGCTCGAACGGCAGCGCTCCGAGCGCCTGGCCTCCGACGTGATCCGCAGCGCCGGCGCGAAGATGGACGACGACACCGAGACGCTGCTGCTGGCGCGGTTCCGGCAGGTGGCCGCGGCGCGCAGCGCGCCGGTGGCGGCCAAGCCGTGAGCGCTGGCATGCGCGGCAACGCACGCATCGCGCGCACGGCAGCACCGCTGCTGCTGGTGCTGGCCGCCACTGTCGCCGGCAGCGCCGCGCAGGCGCAGTGCGCGCTCTCCGGCGCCGTCGCCACGCCCGAGCCGGCGTGGGTGCAGGGCGGCGCCAGCGCTGACACCGGACCGTGGCTGCATGCCGCCGGCGTCGCCACGGCAGGCGGCACCGGCATGACGCTGGAACGCGCGCGCGGCGAAGCCCGCAACGCAGCGCTGGCCGAGCTGGGCCAGCAGATCCAGGCCGAGGTGCGAACGCGCATCACCAGCGAGCTGAACAAGGTCACCGCCGAAGGCCGCACGCGCACGAGCGAGAGCTTTCGCTCGATGTCCGAGGTGCTGAGCCGGGTGCAGGTGCGCGGCGCCACCGTCGTCGCCGAGTGGAGCGACGTGCCCGGCTGCCGCCTGTGGCAGCGCGTGCGCGTGGCCGCCGACGAAGCCGAGCGCGCGCGCCGCGCCGCCACCTCCGACGCCGCCGCCGCCGGCATCGGCGAGCGAATGGCCAGCGCGCGCGACGCCACGCTCGGCGCCGCCCAGCGACAGGCAGCGCTGGCCGAGGCGGGCGAACTGGCACGCCTGGCCGACCCCGCGTTGACCAGCGGCTACTCGCGCGACGCCTTCGAGCTGCAGCGCGCCGAACTCGAAGGCCAGCTCGTCGCCGCGCGCGGCCGCGAGGACCAGTACCGCGCGGCGATGCTGCGCCACGTGCAGGCCTACGCGCGCGCCGGCCAGGCCGCCGCCGGCGGCGAACGCCGCGGCGCGCAGCAGCAGGCGCTCGAAGCGCTCGAGCAGGCGGTGAGCCTGGCGCCCGCGGGCGTGCCCGGCTACACGCCGCCGTTCCAGCCGCCCGAGCGGCTGGCAACTCTGTTCGCCGAGATGAATGCCGGCTGCGTCGGCCGCCAGTGGTTCGAGCGCCGCTCGCTGCCGCTGCCGGCGGCCTTGCGCAGCGCGGGCGGCGGCAGCGGCAGCGCAGGCGCTGCGAACGCTGCCGGCGCGGCGTGCGACGCCGAGCGCGTGGCGCGCGAGCGGCGCGCGCTGGCCCTTTCGGGCCGTACCGTGGCGCTCGATTGCAGCCTCACCCTCGCCGGCGTCGCCGGCGGTGCGCGCAGCGCCTGGCCGAAGGCGTGCACCGCGTTGCAGGCCGCACTCGTGGCCGACGGTGCGGTCCCGGTGGCCGCCGGCGCGAAGGCTGACCTCACTGCCAGCGTCCACGCCAGCGGCCAGATCGAAGAGCGTCGCGACGCCGACAGCGGCCGCACCGGTTGGCGCTTCCGCGGCAAGGTGGCCACGCGCCTGCGCGGCAGCGGCAACCTCGACCTCGCCGACGAATACGAAGGCCTCACCGGCTTCAACCCGGTGTCGGCCACGATGGCCGGCGACCTGCTGGCGCTGGCCGTCGTGCAGCGGCTGGACAAGGCGCTGACGGCGTTCTGGGACGCCAAATGAAATGCGCCTCTGGGGGCCTGCGGGCTTATGCAACGAGCGCCCGGACGCGAGCACGAGACCCTGGCGCCCGATCGAGGGCGCGAACACGCGAGCGAAGAGATGAACACGACGACCGTTGATTCCCCTGTCCGGCGCGCGCTCGCCCGGCACGCCGCGCTGCTGTTGCTCGGCGCCACGGCGGCGCTCTTCGCCGGCCAGCGCGCGCTGGCGCAACCTGCCGGCGGCGAGCGCGTGGCGGTGGCCGTCTACGCCGAAGATCCGGCGCTGCGCCGCTACGAGCGCGCGGTGCAGGTGCGCCTGGAGGAGATCCTCGCCGACAGCGGCTACTCGCCGCTGGACGAAGCGAAGGCCAAGGCGCTGCGCGACAACTGGGTCGACCTCGCCAACCCGGGCCACCTGATCACCGCCGAGGAGATCGCCGCCAAGGCCGGCCGCTACGACGTGAAGCGCATCTTCCGCGCCGGCTTCACCGCCGGCTCGACGCAGCCGCTGGGGCTGTACCACAGCGCCACCGCGCAGGTGCAGTTGCGTGTCATCGACGCCGCCGACGCACGCGTCAAGGCCAGCGCTTCGGCGCCGATGGGCACGCGCGGCTTCGCCGGCAGCGACGCCAGCACCGCCGACGCAGCGCTGGCCAACGCGTTGCAGCGCGCGGTGGACAGCGTGGCCGAGGCGGCGGCGCTGAAGGTGCTGGCGCCGGCGGCCGTGCGCAGCATCTCGCTGGTGCTGGAGGCGCTCGCTCAGCCGCCGGCCGCGGCGCCGGCGCAGCCCGCCCCGTGGCCCGCCTTCGCCGCCGCGCCGGCCGGCTGGGACAAGGCGGCCAAGCTGCTCAGCGAACGCTGGCGCAACGAGCAGGTGCAATGCACCACCACCTCGGCCGACGGCGGCATGGGTGTGGTCGGCACCATCGCCCACCACTACGACCGCGGCGCCGGCACCCGCAACTATGGCGGTTATGCCCATGTCGTCGACCTGAAGGAGCCGCGCGAACTGGTCAAGCTCACCGTGCACGAGATCGGCCAGCGCGCTTCGGGCGAGAACGGCACCTCGGGCGTCATCGCCTGCGGCTTCCTCGGCGCCTGGCGCCACCTGGTGCTGGCCAGCGGCAACCGCATCGCCTGCTACGACGTCGAGCGCGGCCGCGAGACCTGCTCGCTGCCGCTGCCCGGCGGGCCCGAGAAGGGCACGCTCGCGCTGCTGAGCACGGGCAACGAGCGCTACGTCGAGTTCAAGCCCGAGAAGGGCGCGAGCAGCTGGTTCCGCGTCGGCATCGGGCGCTGAACGCACTGCTCAGCGCTTCTGCGCGAACACGCGCAGGCCGAAGATCGGCGCGCCGAGTTCCGGCTCGGCAGCCAGGCGCGGCGGCTCGGCCCAGCTCCAATGGCCGCCGGTGGCCCAGCTGCCACCCACGAGGCGGTACTGGCGGCAACCGGCGGACTGAGGGTCGGTGCAGGTGCTCGTCCACTGCCACACGTTGCCCACGAGGTCGAACAGCCCTTGCAGCGAAGGCGAGAACAGGCCCACCGGCGAGGCTTCGGCGAAACCGTCATTGCAGCCCAGCGCTTCCCAGCCGAAGCGGTTGGCGGCGGCGCCGCTCTCGTCGTAGAGGTTGGCCACGCGGCAGGCCGAGCGGCCCTCGAAGAGCGGCCGGCCGTCTTCGCGGAAGAAGCTGGCGCGGTACACGGCGAGCCATTGCGCCTCGCTGGGCAGGAAGAAGCGCAAGCCCGCTCGCCGCGCCGCAGGCAGCGCGTCGAGCCAGCCCACGTACTGCTGCGCCACCTCGGCCGAGACGCCTTGCGCCGGGTCCCAGTCGGCGGCCAGCGCCAGGTCAGCCGGCGCGGCACAGGCGCGCGCGGCGATGCAGCGGCGCAGCTCGGCAGTGGTGACGAGATCGGCGCCCACCCACAGCGGCGCCGTGGCCGTGCCCGCGCCGGGCAATTCCAGCGCGCGCATGCGCGGGCAGCCTTCGCACGGCCGCTCGGAAAGCGCCAGCGCCTCGGCGCGAATGGGTGCCTTCTCGCGCAATGCCACCAGCCGCTGCAGCACCACGGCGCGCGTGCGCGAGTCCCGGTTCTCGCCGAGGAAGCGGCGCAGCTCGGGCTCGGCCGCGTCGCGCACCCACGCCAGCGGCCCCTCGGGCGCGGCGACGGCCGCCGCCGTGGGCAGCGGCTGCGGATACGCCGCCAGCGCCAGCTCGCCCACCAGCGCCGTGTTCTCCCACGGCAGCTGGCGGCCGCGGCTTTCTTCCAGCACGCCGGCGCGCACGAGCTTGAACACTTCCTCGATGCGCAGCTCGCGCTTGCCGATGTGGCGCAGCAGATGGGCGGTGTAGGTGCCGTTGCGCCCTTCGCCGTCGAAGGCCACCTTGCCCGGGCTGGTGGCGAACGCCACCAGCGTGTTCGGCGGTGCATCCAGCGGCGCCAGGCCGCCGCGCTGGCGGCCGTCGCCGAACGGGTTGTCGCGGCAGGCGTCGAGCACGACGAGGTTGAAGCGCGGCCGCGCGCTTGCCAGCGGCGCCATCATCGCTTCGAGCGACACCGCCTGCGCCGGCAGGTCGTCGCCGCTCTTCAGTGCGTTGGCCGGCAGGATCGGCAGCACGAAGTTGCGCCCGCCCACCTGCACGCCGTGGCCGCCGAAGTACACGAGCGAGAGCGCGTTGCGGTCCAGCCGCCGCGCGAAGCGCGCCGTGGCCTCCAGCATCTGCGCGCGCGTGGCGTTGAGCAGCACCGTCACCTCGAAGCCGAGCGCGCGCAGCGCCTCGCCGAGGTCGCGCGCGTCGTTCTCGGGGTTGCGCAGCGGTGACTGCGCGTATTGCGCGTTGCCGATCAGCAGGGCGTGCTTGCTGCCGACGGCCGTCGCAGCGCCGCCTTGGGCGAGTGCGAGCGATGCGCCGCACAGTTGCGCGAGGAATGCCGCGAGCCCCGCTGCGAACAGGCGGCGAAAGGCGCTGCGAAGGAAGCGGCCGGCAGGGAAGGTCATCGGCAGGGGAGCGACAGGCGGGTCGGCGCGGCTTGTCGGTTCGGGGTGACGCGGCGATTGGCCCGCGATGATGCCCCGCGGCCGGCCCCTTGTGGCCGCTCCCTTGTGACCGCCGATCGACGACGCAGACCGGGTGCCCGTGCGGCGCCACGCCAGCGGCGCTTGCGGCCGTTCAGCCGCGCGGCCGCCGCTGTTCGGGCCGCAGCCGCGGCGCCAGCAGCGCCTCGGCGGTGTCGCCGTCCACCGGGTGGCCGTGCGCGTCGACCAGCGGCTGCTCGGCGTCGTTCCAGCCGCGCAGGCCGGTGGCGAGCGACACCGCGCCTTCGTAGCCGAGCTGCCGCAGCGTGTGCGCGGCCAGCAGCGAGCGCTTGCCCGAGCGGCAGACGACGACGATGGCGCGGGCGGCGCGGTCGCCGATGCCGGCCAGCGACGGCTCGGTCTCGTCGTGGTCCCATTCACACGCCTGCTCGAGCACGCCGCGCGGCACGTTGAGGGCGCCTTCGATGTGCAGGGCGGCGAACTCGGCCGGCTCACGCACGTCCAGCACGAGCGGCGGCGCCGCCGCGGCGAGCTGCGGCGCCAGGTCCCACGGCATCAGCTCGCGGACCGCGGCGCGTGCCTGGGCGAGGAGGTCGGCGTAGCGCAGGGGCATGAGGCGATGGTAGGCGACAGATCAGACCGAAGCGGCCCGTCCTCCACGCTGGGAGGCGCACGCTGAACCCGCGTCAAGACGACGACGGGCGCCCGCAGGCGCCCGCCGAAACACCTTGCGCCTTGCGGCGCGCCGCCGGGCGGCTTACAGCCCCGCCGCGGCGCGCAGCGCCGCAGCCTTGTCCGTGCGCTCCCACGTGAACTCCGGCTCCTCGCGCCCGAAGTGCCCGTACGCAGCGGTCTTCTCGTAGATCGGGCGCAGCAGGTCGAGCATCTGGATGATGCCCTTGGGGCGCAGGTCGAAGTGCTCGTTGACGAGCGCGGCGATCTTCTCGTCGGAGAGCTTGCCGGTGCCCTCGGTGTAGACGGTGACGTTCATCGGCCGCGCCACGCCGATGGCGTAGGCCACCTGCACCTGGCACTGCCTGGCCAGGCCCGCCGCGACGACGTTCTTGGCCACGTAGCGCGCGGCATACGCGGCGCTGCGGTCGACCTTGGAGGGGTCCTTGCCGCTGAAGGCGCCGCCGCCGTGCGGGCAGGCGCCGCCGTAGGTGTCGACGATGATCTTGCGGCCGGTGAGGCCGCAGTCGCCCTGCGGGCCGCCGACGACGAAGCGGCCGGTGGGGTTGATGAGGTACTTG
>JAEUPF010000059.1 GCA_016790425.1 Rubrivivax sp. | reverse complement strand
CAGCTGCGGGTGCGGGAAGCGCTCGTCGATGTACTCGTTGATGATGTGGCTCTCGTACAGGATGAGGTCGCGCTCCACCAGGATGGGCACCTCGTTGTACGGGTTCATCAACGCGATGTCCTCGGGCTTGGCGAAGACGTCGACGTCGCGGATCTCGAAGTCCATCCCCTTCTCGAACAGCACGAAGCGGCAGCGGTGCGAATAGGGGTCGGTGGTTCCGGAGTACAGCACCATCATGGCGTGACAGACCTTGAGAGACAGGGGAAGCGCCGGGCGGCAGGCCGGCGGGCGCGCCGCAGCGGCGGGCGGAGCGAACGAGGCGGCGCGTTTCGACGCTGAATGGCGATTGTGCGCAGCGGCCGCCGCTCGTTTCGCCGCTGCGCCATCCGGGGTGGCTGCCGGGGCCCGCTTGCACCGCGGGCTCCGGCGGGGGCTACTTCACGTCCTTCCAGTACGCCGCGTTCAGGCGCCAGGCGATCAAGGTGAACAGGCCGAGGAAGAGCAGCACCCAGACGCCCAGGCGAACGCGGCTGGCCTGCGCAGGCTCGCTCATCCACTGCAGGAAGGCGACGAGGTCGGCCACCGCGTCGTTGTACTCGGCCGGCGAGAGGCGCCCCGGGCTCGTCAGCTCGTAGCCCTTGAACACCTGTACGGTCTTCTTGGCATCGTGCGGGTCGGCCTCGGAGGCGTAGACGGCGCGCTGCTCGCCTTGCAACTCGTGCAGCACGTGCGGCATGCCCACGCCGGGGAAGACGAGGTTGTTCCAGCCGGTGGCCTTGCTCTCGTCGCGCACGTAGGCGCGCAGGTAGGTGTAGAGGTAGTCGGCGCCGCTGCCCTTGCTGGCGTCGGCACGCGAGCGGGCCACCAGCGACAGGTCGGGCGGCACCGCGCCGAACCACTCCTTGGCGTCCTTCGCGTCGAGTGCGGACTGCATCGTCTCGCCGACCTTGACGCCGGTGAAGATGAGGTTGTCCTTGATCTGCTGCTCGGTCAGGCCGATGTCGCGCAGCCGGTTGTAGCGCACGTATGCCGCGGCGTGGCAGTTCAGGCAGTGGTTGACGAACAGCTTGGCGCCGTTCTGCAGCGCCGCCAGGTCGGTGCTGCGCTTGGCCGGGAAGGTGTCCCAGGGAATGCCCTCGCTGGCGGCGTGGGCCGTGGCGACCGACAGGGCGGCCAGCAGGGTGAGAAGGATCTTCTTCATGGCGCTATTGCTTGCGGCTCTCGGATGGCTCTTGCAGCAGGGCGGGGCGGCAGGGCGGGGCAACGGGTGCGTGGCGTCCGCGTGCGGCTTCAGTGCGCGGCGAACCGCACGCGCTCGGGCACCGGCTTGAATTCGCCGATGCGGCTCCACCACGGCATCAGCAGGAAGAAGCCGAAGTAGAACAGGGTGCCGACCTGCGAGATCAGCGTGCCGGTTTCCGAAGGCGGCTTGATGCCGAGGTAGCCCAGCACCAGGAAGACGACGACGAACAGGCCGTACAGCCCGAGGTTCCAGCGCGGGCGGAAGCGGATGCTCTTGACCGGGCTGCGGTCGAGCCACGGCAGCGCGAACAGGATCAGCACCGCCGCGCCCATCACGACGACGCCCCAGAACTTGGCGTCGAAGGTCTTCAAGAGGCCGGCGAAGACCACCGCGGCCACCGCCACCGCGACCTTGCCCTTGCTGCGCAGGCCGCCCAGCAGGATGGCCAGCACCGCGCCCACGAGGGTGATGCCGACCAGCCAGTTGACCATCACGTCGGTGGTGGCCCGCAGCATCGAGTAGTACGGCGTGAAGTACCACACCGGGGCGATGTGCGCCGGCGTCTTCAGCGGGTCGGCGGGGATGAAGTTGTTGTATTCGAGGAAGTAGCCGCCGAGCTCGGGCGCGAGGAAGACGATGGCCGCGAAGACCATCAGGAACACGCCCACGCCCATGATGTCGTGCACGGTGTAAAAGGGATGGAACGGGATGCCGTCGAGCGGGATGCCGGTCTTGGGGTCCTTCTTGGCCTTGATCTCGACGCCGTCGGGGTTGCTGGAGCCCACGTCGTGCAGCGCAAGCAGATGCGCCGCCACGAGGCCGATCAGCACCAGCGGCACGGCGATGACATGGAACGCGAAGAAGCGGTTCAGCGTCGCGTCGCCGACGACGTAGTCGCCGCGGATGAGGATCGCGAGGTCCTCGCCGACGAACGGGATGGCGGCGAAGAGGTTGATGATGACCTGGGCGCCCCAGTAGCTCATCTGGCCCCACGGCAGCAGGTAGCCCATGAAGGCCTCGGCCATCAGGCTGAGGAAGATGGCGCAGCCGAAGATCCACACCAGCTCGCGCGGTTTCCTGTAGCTGCCGTAGACCATGCCCCGCCACATGTGCATGTACACGACGATGAAGAAGGCGCTGGCGCCGGTGCTGTGCAGGTAGCGGATCAGCCAGCCCCAGGGCACGTGGGGGATGATGTACTCGACCGACGCGAAGGCGAGCGCCGCGTCGGGCTTGTAGTGCATCGTCAGGAAGATGCCGGTGACGATCTGGATCACCAGCACCAGCATCGCCAGCGAGCCGAAGAAGTACAGCCAGTTGAAGTTCTTCGGCGCGTAGTACTCCGACATGTGCACCTTGTAGGCCTCGAACGCGGTCGGAAACCGGTTCTCGAGCCACACGGTGGTCTGTGTCAGCAGCGACGCGCCGGCGGGCGCTTCCTTGAATTCAGCCATCTTCTGGGTTCCTCGCTCGGGGCTCTCGGAGGATCTGTGCAAACGAACGTTCGCGCGCCGCCGCCCGGGCGGCGCGGCGGCGGCTTCAGGCCTGCTTGTCCTCGCCGATCAGGAGCACGGTGTCGGAGAGGTACATGTGCGGCGGCACCTCGAGGTTGTCCGGCGCGGGCTTGTTCTTGTAGACGCGGCCGGCGAGGTCGAACGTCGAACCGTGGCAGGGGCACAGGAAGCCGCCAGCCCAGTCGTCGGGCAGCGAGGGCTGGGCGCCGGGGGTGAACTTGTCCACCGGCGAGCAGCCCAGGTGCGAGCAGATGCCCACGCCGACGAAGAACTCCGGCTTGCGCGAGCGGAACTCGTTCTTTGCGTATTCGGGCGTCGGGTAGGCGTTGCGCTGCGAACGGGGGTCGGCGAGCTGGGCGTCGTGCTTGGGCAGCGCGGCAAGCTGCTCGGGCGTGCGTCGAACGATCCACACCGGCTTGCCACGCCACTCGACGGTGAGCTTCTCGCCCGGCTTGATGCCGCCGATGTCCACCTGCACCGGGGCGCCGGCGGCGCGCGCACGCTCGGAGGGGGCGAAGCTGGAGACGAACGGCACGGCCGTGGCCACGGTGCCCACGGCGCCGGCGCCGCAGGTGATGGCGATCCAGGTGCGGCGGTCCTTGTCGAGGGGAACGCCGGGGCTGGGGAAGGCCGCTTCGCTCATGAGGTCCCTTTGCTCTTTCGTTGGCTCGTTGTTGGCGCGCTCCGGCGCGCTGCGGTGTTGCGCCGCCTGCACCGCAGGCCGCCGCGCTCAGTACGCTCTCGCTCTGCACGCCACTGCATCGCGGTCTCGACTTGTGGCGGGTGCAATGCGCCGGTCAATCGGCGATTCTAGCCGAGCGTGCCAGGCGTTCCCCGAGGGCTAACATGCCCCGCGCGGGAGCGGCCCCACGCAGCGCGCAGCCGAAACCGCGCGCCTTCGGCAACAAGCACAACGCAAGAGGAGAACCGGCCCATGAGCTTCATGTCGGAATTCAAGGAGTTCGCTGTCAAGGGCAACGTCATGGATCTCGCCGTCGGCGTGATCATCGGCGGCGCCTTCGGCAAGATCGTCGACTCCGTCGTCGGCGACCTGATCATGCCCATCGTCGGCAAGATCTTCGGCGGCCTCGACTTCAACAACTACTTCATCCCGCTGGCCGGGCAGGCGGCCACGAACCTCGCCGACGCGAAGAAGGCCGGTGCCGTGTTCGCCTACGGCAGCTTCATCACCATCGTGCTGAACTTCGCCATCCTGGCGTTCATCATCTTCCTCATGGTCAAGCAGATGAACCGCCTCAAGCGCGAAGCGCCGCCGGCTCCGCCCGCCGCGCCGCCGGAAGACGTGGTGCTGTTGCGCGAGATCCGCGACGCACTGAAGAAGTAGGGAGAAGCGCCCCGCGGTCAGGGGGGCAACCGGCGCGCCCGGAAGGCCGCTCGAAGGCGACTTCCGGGCCCGCCGCGCGAAGGGTTGCGCAGCGGCGCTGTCGAGGCAGGCAGCGCCGGCCTGCGAGCCTGCAACAGGTGGTCACAAGCGCGTGATCTGGGCCGGCTTTCGCCCCCACACCTGCTCACAACACCCCAGGGGGCTTGCCGCATACTCGTGCGGCCTGCCCCCTGGAAATGAAAGTCTCCTCGCATCGCCGGCTGCCAGCCCAGCTGGAGGCAGCGGCCCACCGCCTGAAGCTCGCCGCGCGCGCGGCTGTCGACCGCACGGTCGAGAGCCTCGGCCTGGCGGCGCTCTCGGCGCCCAACCTGGTGCGCCGCGACGACTTGCTGGCGGCGCAGTTCGAGCTCAACCGCAAGTCGGCGGTATTCACGCTCGCCTTCAACGAGGCCTTCGACGAGTGGATCGCACGCGAGGCGCAGCCCGCCGGCGAAGCCGGCGTCGCGCCCAAGGCCACGAACTGGGATGCGCTGTCACTGGTCGAAGACCACGAGGTCGAGCGCAAGATCAGCGCCGAGCGCTTCGCGCAGGACGTGCTCGGCACCTGCGAATGGGAACTGCGCGAACTGGACGGTTATGTCGGCTCGCTGCTCGGGCAGGTGGGCGAGACGGCGGTGCGCAACCCGCTTCGGCCCGAAGTCATCGGCCATGCGGTGATCCGCGGCGTCGCCGCGGTCAGCGAGCGCCCCGAGGTGCGCAAGGTGCTGCAGGCCGAACTGAGCCGCTCGATCGGAAGCGAACTGCGCACCACCTACGCCGACATCGTGAGCCGCCTGCGCAGCGCCGGCGTGCAGCCGCTGTCGCTGGCGGTGCGGCAGCGACAGCAGCGCCTGCCTGGCAGCGGGCCGGGTGCGGCAGCCGGCGTTGACACCGGCCACGCGGGCACGGGCTTCGACACCCTCGGACGGCCGCTCGACCCGGCGCTGGGCGACTTCGGCGGCGACATCGGCGCCGCTTTCGACACGCACCATGGCGGCGGCATGGCACCGCCCTACCGGGGCGGCGGCCACGCGGGCAGTTACGCTGGCCGGCTCGCTGCAGGGCAGGGCGGCAGCGCGGCGGCCCACACGGGGCATGGCGGACATGCAGGCCGTACCGGCCAGGGCGGCTACGCCGGCCAGGGCGGCTACGCCAGCCAGGGCGGCCACGGCGGCCGGGGTGGCCACGGCGGCCACGGCGGCTACGGCGGTGCGGCCGGGTACGTCGGCCAGGGCGCCGGCTACGGCGCCGGCGGTGTCCGGCCGGGCATGGTCGCCGCCGGGCGCGGCACGGGTGGCCACGGCGCGGGCCATGGCGGCGCACCCGGCGCGGGTGGTGCCATGGGTGCCGTGGGCGGCGCGGCGGCCGGTCCGGGCTACGGCCCGTATGGCGGCGGCCACGGGTCCGGCGCCACCACCGGCAACGGCCCCCACCGCAGCGGCTACGGCAGCACCAGCGGCTACTCCACCGGCAGCAGTGGCAGCGGCTTCGGGCGCAGCACGCGCGGCGGTGCCACGCTGGGCACCGTCGACGCGACGATGATGGCGCTGATGCGCCGCTTGGCCGTCAGCACGCAACCGGCGTTCGGCGGCGGCAACGCCACCGGCTACGACACCTCGCCGCAGGGGCTCGGTCCGGTCGCGCCCAACGTCATCCGCGCCCACCGGCACGAACTGCGCGAAGCGAGCAAGGGCGCACTCGACCACCTCGTCATCGACGTCATCGGCAGCCTCTTCGACGCCATCCTCTCCGACCCGAAAGTGCCGCCGCAGCTGGCGCGCCAGATCGCCCGCCTGCAGCTTCCGGTGCTGCGCGCCGCGCTCGGCGACGCCAGCTTCTTCGCTTCGCGCAAGCACCCGGTGCGGCGTTTCATCAACCGCATCGCCTCGCTCGGCGCGGCGTTCGACGACTTCTCCGAGAGCGAGGCGCGCGACTTCCTGGCCAAGGTGCGCGACCTCGTGCAGGACGTCGTCGAAGGCGACTTCGAGCAGATCGAGATCTACGAGAGCAAGTTGCAGGCGCTGGAGGAATTCGCCGCCGACCTGGCCAGCCGCAGCGCCGCCGCGCACGGTGCCGCGCCGGCGCTGCTGGCGGCCAAGGAAGACGAGGCCCAGCTCACCGAGCTGTACTCGCGCCAGATCGAGATGGACCTGAAGGGCCTGGCGGCGCCCGAGTTCATCGTCCACTTCATGAGCCAGGTGTGGAGCCGGGTGCTGCTGCGCACCGCGCTTTCGCACGGCGGCGACAGCCCCGAGATGAAGCGCGCCCGCCAGGCCGGCCTCGACCTCGTACTCAGCGTGCAGCCCAAGCCCACGCCGGCGCACCGCAAGAGCTTCCTCACCGGCCTGCCGAACATGATGCAGGCGCTGAACCTGGGCCTGAACCTGATCGGCTGGCCGGAGGGCGAACGGCGCGCCTTCTTCGGCCAGCTGATGCCGGCGCATGCCGAGGCGCTGAAGGCACCCTCGGCGCGCATGCTCGACATCAACCTGATGGCCAAGCAGGTCGACGGCGCGCTGGCCAAGCCGGTGCCTTCGCGCGAGAACCTCGGCGCGCCGGGCATGCAGCTTCCGGTGCTGAGCGAGGAGATCGTGCTGCCGCGCATCACGCCCGAGGAGGCGCGCCGTATCGGCCTCGTCGATGAAGCCTCGGTCGACTGGAACGGCCACGTCGACATCGACGTCGCCGCCTTCGCCGCCGAACGCCAGGCACAGGCCGAAGCCGAGCTGGCCGCGCAGCCGATCGGGCCGCTGCCGGCGCCTTCGGGCCCGGTGGAGCCCACCTCCGGCCGCGAACTGGCCGACCACGTCCAGGTGGGCAATGCCTACCACATGCACCTGGACGACGAGTGGCACCGCGTGCGCCTGGTCCACGTGAGCCCGGCGCGCACCTTCTACGTCTTTACGCGCGGCGAGCGGCACAAGCGCGCGCACACGCTGACGCACCGCATGCTGTTGCGGCTGTGCGAATCGGGCCGGCTGCGCGCCTTCGAAGGCGTGGAACTCATCGACCGCGCCACGGCGCGCGCGCGCAGGCACCTCACGCACCTGGCGCCGCTGGCGGCCTGAGGCCCGGCGGCAGCGGCAGCGGCCGCGCCGTCCCGGCTCAGCGCGCAGCGGCCAGCCGCCGCGCCCACCGCAACGCCGCCAGCAGGCTCGACGGGTCGGCCACGCCTTGGCCGGCGATGTCGAACGCGGTGCCGTGGTCGGGGCTCGTGCGCACGAAGGGCAGCCCGAGCGTCACGTTGACACCGTCCTCGACGCCGAGGTACTTCACCGGGATCAGCCCGTGGTCGTGCGTCATCGCCACGACGAGGTCGAACTCGCCGCGGCGCGCGCGCATGAACACGGTGTCGGGCGCGAAGGGGCCGTGCGCGTCGATGCCGCGCTCGCGCGCCGCAGCCACGGCCGGGCCGATGAAGCGCTGCTCCTCGTCGCCGAAGAGGCCGCCTTCGCCGGCGTGCGGGTTGAGCCCGGCTACGGCGATGCGCGGCGCGCGGGCGTCGTTCAGGCCCAGGCGGCGGCCGGCCTCGTGCGCGATGGCCAGCGTCGACAGCACCGCGTCGAAGTCGAGCAGCTCGAGCGCGCGCTTCAGCGAGACGTGGATCGTCACCAGCACGACGCGCAGCTCTTCGTTGGCGAGCATCATGCGCACCGGCGGCAGCGTGCCGTCGGCCGCCGCGGCCAGCGCCTGCAGCATCTCGGTGTGGCCCGGGTAAGGCACGCCGGCGGCGGCGAGCGCCTCCTTGTGCACGGGCGCGGTGACGACGGCCGCGGCGGCGCCGGCTTGCACCCAGCGCACGGCGCACTCGATGCACCGCGCCGCCGCGCCGCCGGCACGCGCGTCGACGCGGCCCCACGGCAAATCGGCCAGGTCGGGCGGCAGCCCGGGCACCGCGAGCACCGGCAGGCAGCCCGGCGGCACCGCGGCCAGATCGGCCGGCTCGTCGATGAGCGCCGTCATCGCGGCGCCGGCGCGCCGGAGGACCGCGGCGTCGCCGGCCACGACGGCACCGGCGAGTGCGCCCCGCTCGAAGGCGCGCACGATGATCTCCGGCCCGATGCCTGCGGCGTCGCCCATCGTCACGACGAGTGGCCTCGAGATCGGTGCGGTGGGCGGTGGCGACATCGCGGTCGGTCGTGCGTGCAGCGCTCAGGCGGGGTTGTCGATCTCGATGAACTCGTGCGCGATGCCCAGGCGCGCCGCGATGTGCTCGCCCACCGCCGGGGCGCCGTAGCGCTCGGTGGCGTGGTGGCCGCAGGCGATGAAGGCGACGCCGGTCTCGCGCGCCAGGTGTGCCTGCGGCTCGGAGATCTCGCCGGTGAGGAAGACGTCGGCGCCGGCGGCGATGGCGGCCTCGAAGTAGCCCTGCGCGCCGCCGGTGCACCAGGCGATGCGTGCCAGCGCGCGGCCGTCGCCGGCGACGCAGGTGTTCGGCCGGCCCAGCGCCGCGGCGGCGGCCGCCGCCAGCGCTTGCGCCGTGCGCCACGGCCCGGCCGCGCCGATGAAGCCGAGGTCCTGCTCGCCGAAGCGGGCGTCGGCGCTCAGCTGAAGCAGCCGGCCGAAGCGGGCGTTGTTGCCCAGTTCGGGCTCGGCATCCAGCGGCAGGTGATAGGCAAACAGGCTCACGTCGTGCGCCAGCAGCCGCGCCACGCGCTGGCGCAGCCAGCCGGTGAGGCGACCGTCGTGGCCGCGCCAGAACAGGCCGTGGTGCACGAGCAGCGCGTCGGCGCCGGCGGCGATGGCGGCATCGATGAACCCGAGGCTCGCGGTGACGCCCGAGACGAGCTTGCGCACCTCGGCGCGGCCTTCGACCTGCAGGCCGTTCGGCCCATAATCGCGAAAGGCTTCGGGCCTGAGGAGGGTTGCCAGGGCCCGGTCGATGTCGGTGCGCTCGGCCATGGGGCATGCATTTTGCCGCCGCCGTCGTGCCGCTCGGTCCCTCTCGGGCTTGATCCTCGCGCTCGGCCTCGCGGCCCGCATCGGGCCACGCCGGCGCCAGGTGAACCGGCCCGACGTGCCCGCAGCCTTCAGCCCTTCCCTGGCTCCCGGCCCCCCACGGCCCATCACACCGGCTGCTGCACCTTGGCACCCCATCCCGAGCTGTCGCCCCTTCATGCCGGCGCCCATGCCGATGCACCTTCCATGTGGCGCCGCACCTGGCTTCTGTTCGCGCAGGCGGTGACGGTCGCGCTGGCGGTGCTGTTCGTCGTCGCCACGCTCAAGCCCGAATGGCTGCCACGCAACGGCGGCAGCAGCGTGCTGCCGCTGCCCACGCTGACGCAGGCGCCGCCGCGGCCGGCGGCCGGGGCCTCGGCCGCGGCGGCGGCGGTTGTCGCCGCGCCGGTGGCGGCGTCGAACGGCTTCAGCCAGGCGGCGCGCCGCGCCGCGCCGGCGGTGGTCAGCATCACCGCCACCAAGCTCACGCGCAACCCGCACGCCGACGACCCGCGCTTTCGCTTCTTTTTCGGCGAGCGCGGCGGCCC
>JAEUPF010000073.1 GCA_016790425.1 Rubrivivax sp. | reverse complement strand
GTTGATGAACCCGTACAACGAGGTGCCCATCCTGGTGGAGCGCGACCTCATCCTGTACGAGAGCCACATCATCAACGAGTACATCGACGAGCGCTTCCCGCACCCGCAGCTGATGCCGGGCGACCCGGTGGCGCGGGCGCGGGTGCGGCTGTTCCTGTTCAACTTCGAGAAGGAACTGTTCGCCAACGTCAACCTGCTCGAAGGGCGCGGCGTCAAGGCCACCGAGAAGCAGCTCGAGAAGGCGCGCGAGCAGATCCGCGACCGCCTGACGCAGCTGGCGCCCATCTTCCTGAAGAACCGCTACATGCTGGGCGACGACTTCAGCATGCTCGACGTGGCGATCGCGCCGCTGCTGTGGCGCCTCGACTACTACGGCATCGACCTCAGCAAGAACGCCGTGCCGTTGCTGAAGTACGCCGAGCGCATCTTCTCGCGCCCGGCCTACATCGAGGCGCTGACGCCTTCCGAGAAGGTGATGCGCAAGTGACGCGCGCCTGAGGGCCCTGTAGAACGCGGCCACGCCGACGACAGCCGCAGCGGCACCCGTGAACACGCCCGCCCCGCCCGCCGCACCCGGCACCCCCACTCGTCCGTACCTGCTGCGGGCGCTGCACGACTGGTGCACCGACAACGGCCTCACGCCCTACATCGCCGTGCACGTCGACGCCAGCGTGCGCGTGCCGGCCGAGTACGTGAAGAACAACGAGATCGTGCTCAACATCGGCTTCGAGGCCACCTCGGGCCTGAAGCTGGGCAACGAGTTCATCGAATTCAAGGCCCGCTTCGGCGGCACGCCGCGCGAGATCGTCGTGCCGGTGGATCACGTGGTCGCGATCTACGCGCGCGAGAACGGCCAGGGCATGGCCTTCCCGATGCCCACCGCCGGCGGCGAGGGCGCGGCCGAGGCGCCATCGCCGGTGGCCATCGCCCCGGCGGCCGGCAAGCCCCGAGCCCCGGCGCCGGCGCGCGGCCTGCGCCTGGCCCGGGAGCCGTCGCCGGCGCCCTCGCCATCAGCGCCGTCCGCCGCGCCGCCGTCATCCGACGACGACCCTTCGCCGCCCGCTCCGGGCACGCCGCGGCCTTCGCTGAAGCGGATCAAGTAGGGCCACGAACCTACAATCACGGCCGCTGGCCGGCTTAGCTCAGCTGGTAGAGCACCCGCCTTGTAAGCGGAAGGTCGTCCGTTCGATTCGGACAGCCGGCACCACTGCGAGCCCGGCGGCCCGCGGACCCCCGACGTGCTGCAAGCGGCGAGGCGCGCCTTGCGCTGACACAAATCGCTGCCAATTCGCCGGCCGCCAAGGCCCCGGGCGAAAGGGGCCGCTCCCTACAATTCCCGCCCCTGCTGGCCGTTCGGGCGCGCTTGTCTCCCGCTTGTCTCCCGCTTGTCTCCCGCTTGTCTCCCGGATGCCGCAGGGATCCGGAACCCGAATCACCCAACCCTTGGCCGAACCTTGACCTTCACCGGCGGCGCCAGCCAACCGTGGGCCTGCAACGCCCGCTCGATGTCGGGCAGGCACTGGCGCAGCTTGGCTGCGGCGGCGGCGTGGTCGGCAACGATCACCCAGGCCTTGTCGTCCAGCGAGCCGCCGCGGGCGGCCGCGGCCAGCTCGGGCGGCAGCAACGCCGCCACCGCGGCCCAGCGGGCCTGCGATTGCGCCAGGCGTTCGAGCAGGCCGGCCAGCGTCGCGTTGCCGCCGATGGCGCTTTGCAGCGACGCGGCGGGCGCGCCGGGCTGCGGGCGCTGGCACTGGCGCGAAGAGGCAACCATCGGAGGAGGAGTCTAGCCATGCAAGTCCTCATCACGCACAGCAGCCTGGCCCCCAGCCGGGTGCTGCACTTCTCGCGCTGGCAGCTGCTGGGCGTGCTGTTCGGCGTGACGCTGCTGTTCCTGCTCGCCTCGGGCACGATCTACCACTTCATCTTCCTGAAGGCGGCGCGCGAGGGCTGGCCGATCGTCAGCCAGATCGTCCGCCTCGTGGTGCGCGACGAGATCGCGCAGCGCGACCGCTTCATGCGCGAGAACCTCGACGCCATCGCCGAGAAGGTGGGCGACATCCAGGCCAAGCTGGTGAAGCTGGAAGCGATGGGCGACCGCGTCGTCGGCCTGGCCGGCATGAAGGCCGAGGAAATGAAGCCGCTCAAGCGCGCCGCCCCGAGCAGCGTCGCCGCCGGTGCCGGCGGGCCTTACCTGCCGCTGGAGCGGCCCTCGCTGACCGAGCTGCAAGGCACGATCGACCGGCTGGGCGTCGCGGTGGACCAGAACACCGACATCTTCACGCTCGTCGAATCGCGCCTGCTGGAGTCGCGGCTGCAGGCGCTGCTGGTGCCCAGTTCGGCGCCGGTCAACGTGATGGTGGGCTCGGGCTTCGGCATCCGGCCCGACCCGTTCACCGGCCACGCCTCGCTGCACACGGGCCTCGATTTCCCGGCCGAGGTGGGCACGGCGGTGCACGCAGCCGCCGGCGGCATCGTGACGCTGGCCGAGTGGCACGCCGCCTACGGCAACACGCTGGAGATCGACCACGGCAACGGCCTCGTCACGCGCTACGCGCACTGCGCCGGCTTCGACGTCGAGCGGGGCGCCCTCGTCAAGCGCGGCCAGCGTGTCGCTCGCGTGGGCAACACCGGCCGCTCGACCGGGCCACACCTGCACTTCGAGGTGCTGGTCGACGGCTCGCCGCAGGACCCGGCGCGCTTCCTCGCCGGGGCGGCGACCGCGCCGGCCAAGGAGTTCGCGCGCCGGTACACGCCCGCTGCGTCGGCCACGGCATCGCCGGGCGCCGCCGGCGGCGTGGCGGCCACGGCGGCACCGGCCGCCGCATCGCGCGCGCCGGCGCCGGCGCCGGCTCCCACCCCCGCCGCCGCAGTGCCGACGCCCGGCTGAACGACCCGCGATCCCGGCGAACGGGACTTCGGCCGCGACCCCGCCGCCGGCGAGCGGCGCGCGTTCAACGGCCGCCACGCGGCGCTCGTTAAACTTCGATGCTGGAAGGGGAACGGCGAAGGAACGGCAGGCCTCGGCCGTCGCTCGAGGCCATGCGCCGGCGACGACAGCGAGGGCTGCGCGGCGGCGGAACATCCATGCGCTCGATTCAAGGACCACCGGGGCGCGCAGGACAGTTCCGGCGGCGCGATTTCATGCTCGGCGGCGCTGCGCTCGGCTCGGCCGTCGCAGCAGCGGGCATCGCCGCCCCGTCGCGCGCGCCGGCGGCGCCGGCCGCTGCGCCCGCATCCGCTGCATCCGCTGCATCCGCTGCAGCCCCCTCGCCAGTGGCCGTGCCCGGCAGCGCCAGCCGCTGGTTCACCACCAGCGACGGCGTGCGCCTGCACTATCTGGAAAGCAGCAGGGAGCCCGTCGACGGCCGCCGCGGCGCGCCGACGCTGGCGCTCGTTCCGGGCTGGACGATGCCAGCCTGGATCTGGCGCGCGCAGATCGAACACTTCGCGCCGCGCCTGCGCGTGCTGGCACTGGACCCGCGCGGGCAGGGGCACTCCGAGATCGCCGCCACCGGGTACGACTACGCGCGCCGCGCGGGCGACATCCGCGAGTGGCTGGCCGCCGCGGGCTGCGAAGACAACGTGGTGCTGGCCGGCTGGTCGCTGGGCGTGCTGGAGAGCCTGCAGCTCATGCACGATCTGCGCGCCTCGTCGCCGGCAACACCGGCGGCAACACCGGCCACGCCAGCGGCCACGGCGCAAGCCACCGCGCCGGTGCGCGCGCTCGTGCTCGTGGACAACTCGGTCGGCGTGGGCGAGCCGCCGGCCAGCGACCCGACCTTCTTCTCGCGCCTGCGCAGCAAGCGGCGCGAGACGGTGGCCGGCTTCGTCGCCTCGATGTTCAAGCGGCCCACGCCGCCGCATTGGCAGGCGGCCCTCGTCGAAGCGGCGCTGCGCACCCCGCTGCAGGCCTCGATCGACCTGCTGCGGCAGTCCCGGGCGCGCGAGTTCTGGCGCGATTCGCTGTACGCCACGGCGCTGCCTGTGCTGTACGCCTACAGCCAGCGGTTCGCACAGCAAGGCGAGATCGTGAAGGCCAGGCGGCCGGCGATCGAGACCCACCTCTTCGCCGACGCCGGGCACGCCCTCTTCGTCGACGAGGCGCCCGCGTTCAACGATCTGCTTGCAGGCTTCATCGGCCGCGCCGTGCCCGCAGCGGGACTGCCCCGGGGCGCGCGCGACGCCGCCGGCGGCGCCAGCGGAGCGACGCGGTGAGCGCCGCTGCGGCAACGTCCGCCGCGGCGCCCGCCCGGGGGCGGCCGCAGCTCGCGCCGCTGTTCCTGGTCGCGCTCGCGTCGGTGGGCTACGAGATCGCGCTGACGCGCTGGTTCGCCATCGTCAGCTGGAGCGAATACGGCTACTGGGTCATCTCGATCACGATGGTGGGCATCGCCGCCAGCGGCGTCGTGCTCAACCTCGCGAAGGACTGGCTGCTGGCCACGCCGGCGCGCGCGCCGCGGGTGCTGGCGTCGATGCCGCCGCTCCTGGTGGTTGCGCTGGCCGGCGGCACCCTCGCCGTTGCGGCGATCGACTTCAATCCGCTGGCGCTGCAGAACCACGCCACGATGGCCGCGCAGCTGGCCAAGATCGCCGCCTACTACGCCGCGCTGTTCCCGTTCTTCTTCCTCGGCGGCTCGTTCATCGGCCTGTACTTCATCGCCTACGACGCGCACATCTCGCGCATCTACGCGGCCGACCTCGTCGGCGCCGGCGCCGCCGGCGTGGTGGTGGTGGCGCTGATGTACTTCGTGCATCCGTTCGACCTGCCGCTGGCGCTGCTGCCGGTGCTGCTGGCCGCCGGCTGGCTGCTGCTCGAGCGCACGGCGGCGCGCGCGGCATTGGTCGCCCTCACGCTGGCGGCAGCGGCGGCCGTGTGGGCCTTCGCGCACGCCGACTACAACGAGTACAAGGCCATCGCGGCGCCGCTGCGCGTGGCCGACAACAAGGCGGTGCAGTCGCTGCGCTCGCCGCGCGGCATCTACGAGGTGCTGGACAACTTCACCGAGCGGCTGGACATCGACCTGTCGAACAACGCCGCCATGCTCGGCGGCGCCGAACCGATCGCCACGCTGGGCCTGTACGCCGACGGCAACCGCCTCGCTTCACTGCCCAAGCAGCCGCCTTCGGGCCAGCGCCTGGCCTACCTCGACGCGGCGCTGGACAGCCTGCCGTACCGCCTGCTGCAGGGGCCGGCGCAAGGCCAGCCGCCTTCGGTGCTGCTGGTGGGCAGCCGCGGCGGCTTCCGGCTGGACGAAGCGGCGCAGATGGGCGCCGGCGGCGTCGTCGCGCTGGAGCCCGAGCCGGTGCTGCACGACCTGGTACGGCGCTACCGCGCCGACCTGGCCGAGGACGGCCGACTGCTGCCGAGCGCTCCTTCGGCCTACCTGCAGGCCATCAGGGCCGGGCGGCCGGGCGGCGCCACGTTCGACCTCATCGACATCGCGCTGGACTACCAGGGCAGCAGCGACATCGCCAAGTACTCGTTCACGGTCGAAGGGCTGGCGGCGTACCACGCGGCGCTGTCGCCGCGCGGGCTCCTGTCGGTGCCGGTGCCGATCCGCGAGTTCACGGTCTACGCCGTCAAGCTCGTGCTCACCGCGCGCGAGGCGCTGCGCGAAGCCGGCATCGCCGACCCGGCACGCCACATCGTCGTCTACCGCTCGGCGTGGAACGCACGCGTCCTCATCGCGAAGCAGCCGTTCGACGCCGCCACGCTGGACGCCGTTCGCCGCTTCTGCGACGAACGCTCTTTCGACACCCCGTGGCTGCCCGGGCCACCGCGCCCGGGCGCGACGATCTGGAACGACCTGCCGCCCGTGTCGTTCGAGACCGTGGCGAGCACCGGCGGCGCAGGCACAGGCGCAGGCGCAGGCGACAGACGCCAGGACGCGCTCGCCGACGAGATCCGCGCCTACGTGTTCCCCGGCCAGCGGCCGCGCCCGGCCACCGTCGACCTGAGCCCGGCCACCACCGACCGGCCGTACTTCCACTCGGTGCTGCACCTGGGTGCGCTGGCGCCGATCCTGGAGCGCATCGACCTCGTGCCGCGCGAGGAGATCGGGGCGCTGGTGAGCCTGGCAGTGCTGGCGCAGTCGGTGCTGATCGCGCTGGCGGTGCTGTCGCTGCCGCTGTTCCGCCGCCGCACGATGGGCGTGCATCGCGGCATCGTCGGCAAGTCGATCGCCTACTTCGCCGGCATCGGCCTCGGGTTCCTCTTCATCGAGATCTACCTCATCGAGAAGGCGACCTTCTTCCTCAACGACCGCACGCTCGGCTTCTCGCTCACGCTGGCGGCGATGCTGATCTTCAGCGGCATCGGCAGCTGGGCCAGCGGCCGCTACACCGCCAGCACCGAGGACACGCGGCGCGGCCTGCGCGGCGCCTGCATCGTCGTGCTCACCTGGTGCGCGCTGGCGTGGGCGTTTGCCGATGTGGCGCTGCCCGCGGGCATCGCGCTGCCGCTGCCGGTGCGCATCGCGCTGGTGCTGCTGGCGGTGGCGCCGGTGGGCATCGCGCTCGGTTTCCCGTTCGCCTGCGGCATGTCGGCGCTGCGCACGCACCCGCACTTCGTGCCCTGGGCCTGGAGCCTGAACGGCGCTTTCTCGGTGGTCGCCTCGCCGCTGGCGCAGCTGCTGGCAATGGGCTTCGGCAACCGCGTGCTGGTGGCCTCGGCGCTGGCGCTGTACGCGCTGGTGTGGATGCGGCTGCCCGTGGCGCAGCCCGCCGCGCGGGGCCGGGCGCTGGCCGGCGCCTGAGCCTGCACGGCCGCCCGAACGACTCCATCGCGAAGTGCGAAGCACGAAGGCACTCCTGGGCGCCGCCACACCGCACCGCTTCGGACGTCATCGATTCGAACCCAACGAACCTGCACAGGAGAACCCCACCATGGATCGTCGAACCTTCAGCGCCGCGATGCTGGCCACGCTGCCGGCGTGGTCGGCGCGCGCACAGACCCCGTCCGCCCCCGCCGCCCCCTCCGCGCCCTCCGCTCCGCCAGCCGCCACCGGCCCGGCCGCCAGCGCCTGGACGCGCGAGGCCTACATCGCGGCGATGCAGCAAAGCGGCCGCCCGCACGACATCAGCGCCGCGGCGTTCGAGTCGATCCAGAAGCGCAAGAAGGGAGCCCTCGAGCAGATCGAGCGCTACCTCGCGCAGCGCTTCGGCAAGGCCGACCCGGCGGTGCTGAAGGCCTTCGCCGAGCTGCCGCGCGAGTACTACCACTACCACTACGCCGACAAGCGCGCCCTCGGCGGCGACGCCTACGAGAGCGAGGCCAAGCCGTGGGCCATCGGCTACGGCTCGGCGCTGTCGGACTACCTCGGCCAGGCCTACATGACGCAGGCGCTGGCGCCCAAGGCCACCGACACGGTGCTCGAGATCGGCACCGGCTCGGGCTTCCAGAGCTCGCTGCTGTCGCGCATCGTCAGGAACGTCCACTCGATCGAGATCATCGAGCCGCTGGGCAAGGCGGTGGCGAACATCTACAAGCCGCTGGGGATCAGCAACGTCGCCACGCGCGTGGGCGACGGCTTCTTCGGCTGGCCCGAAGTCGAAGGCGGCTTCGACAGCATCATCGTCACCTGCGCGGCGCAGTTCGTGCCGCCGGCACTGTTCAAGCAGCTCAAGGCGGGCGGGCGGCTGCTGATCCCGATCGGCCAGCCGTTCAAGCGCGGCCAGTTCCTGTTCATCTACAACAAGGACGCCGACGGCAAGGTCACCTCGCGCAAGGACGTGGGCGTGTTCTTCATCCCGATGACCGGGGCGATGATGAAGGGCGAGGCGGGCAAGACCTGATCCGGCCCGCACGAGCGCCGGCGCCGCAGCGGGTGCGGCGCAGCGGCCGCGTGCCGGCAGTGCCGGCAGTGCCGGCAGTGCCGGGCTGCGCCGCGCTCGCTACTCGGCTTCGCCGCCCTGCGGCGCCGAAGCCGCAGCCGAGACGACCGCCGCCGAAGCCAGGGCCGGCGCGCGCGTGGCCCGCGCGAACGCCTGCTCGCGCGACAGCGACAGTGCCAGCAGGCGCGCCAGCGCCGCGCGATGCTCGCCGGCGCCGAGGCTCCAGTTGGGCAGCGACTGCGCCGGGTCGGCCGGGTCGAGGTACTTGCCGTCCTTGCGGATCTCGTAGTGCAGGTGCGGGCCGGTGGACATGCCGGTGGAGCCGACCTGGCCGATCTCCTGGCCGCGCTCGACGCGCATGCCTTCCTGAACGCCGAAGGCCGACAGGTGCGCGTAGTAGGTGGTGATGCCGCCGCCGTGGTCGACGACGACGAGGTTGCCGTAGCCGCCGCTGCGGCCGGCGTGCACCACGGTGCCGTCGGCGACGACGACCACCGGTGTGCCCTTGGGCGCGGCGAAGTCCACGCCCTGGTGCTGGCCGTGGGTGCGGAAGCTGCGCACCACCATGCGCGGCTTGCCGTCGGGCGTCTTCGGCTTGGCCAGCACACGGCGGCGCACGATGACCGAAGCGGCGCCGACGCCGCGCGAGATGCGCCGGTAGTCCACCGGCGACTGCCACAAGAGCCGCTCGTGATCGCCGCCGCGTGCGCTGACGAAGCCGCCGGGGCCGTCGTCGCGGTCGAGCCACAGGGCGCTGTCGATGGCGCTACCGGTGCCCTCGTCGACCAGTTCGACAGCGCTGACGCGCGCCGCTTCGCCTTCGCCTTGCAGCACGAGCCGCACCCACACCGTGTCCGGCGCCAGCGCCTGCTTCTTCATCTGGCGCACCAGCAGCGTCACGTCGCGCTGCCAGCGCTGCGGGACGGCGTCGGCCCCTTCGTTGCGCTCGCCGTGGTCGCTGCCCTGCTCGGGCTTGTCGACCCGTTCGGCGCGTTCGCCGCGTTCAGCGGCATCGCCGGCGAGCAGGCTCGCAGCGGGCAGCCACACCTCCCGGTAGCCGGGCGGCGTCGGGGCCAGTTCCAGCCACTCGGCCGCCGGCGCAGCTGCGGCTTCGCCGCGGCTGACCACCATCGCACGCCTCAACGCGCCGCCTTCGCCGTTGACCGAAGCGGGCAACAGGGCCAGCGATTCGATGCGATTGGCCGGCGTGCGCACCGATGCGAACGGCAGGCAACCCGTCCATGCCGCCGGCGCGGCGGTGCCGCCATCGTCAGCGGCGCTCGCGGCCGCTCGCGCAGTGGCCAAGCCGATAATTTCGACGGGCAGGAAGCCGCCGCCGCGGGCCCGCCCCACGTCGCCGGCAGCAGCCA